>CALAJP010000068.1 GCA_937922815.1 uncultured Saprospiraceae bacterium | reverse complement strand
TACAAACAAAAAAAGCACTCTAATTGAGTGCTTTTAGTGGTCCCGCATGGGCTCGAACCATGGACCCCCGTGTTCCGAAAGCTTTCGGAAGAGTCAGGTGCCCTTAGTTTCTTTCTTTATTTTCTCTATGAGTTCTTTATACTTTTTTAAATTTTCGATATACACTCGACTTTTCATAGACTTTATCTTTCTTTCTAGCCTTATCGCATGGCTATAATCATCACATTCTATTGCTAAATATACCTCCCAGTCTGTAGCCATTGAAGTATAACTCTTACCTCCATACTTGCCTTCATTATGTGATTCCAATCGTTTTTGGATGCCTTCTTGTGTAGCTCCTATATAATAACGATTTACCGATTTGCTGTATAATATATATGTTGTTCCTTTCATCTTTTTACAAACAAAAAAAGCACTCTAATTGAGTGCTTTTAGTGGTCCCGCATGGGCTCGAACCATGGACCCCCTGATTATGAGTCAGGTGCTCTAACCAGCTGAGCTACAGGACCTGAATTTTCTATTTTGAAAATTGCTTTGCAAAAGTAATACTTCTTTTTATAATATTCAATTTTTTTTACTATATTTTCAAAAAAAACTATATGGATATCATATTCGATTTTGGAAATGTTTTAATCAATTTAGACTTTGGGCGTACTGACCAAATGTTAAAACAACTATTGGGAGACAAAATTAATTTAGCATTCTATAAAGAAAATGCAGCCGATGTTTTTTATGAATATGAAAAAGGGCTTATTTCATCCGATAGTTTCTTGGTTGAATTGCAAAAATATGCTCCTCAAATCAGTACAAACCAAATAAAAGAAGCATGGAATGCTTTGCTTTTAGATATTCCTAAAAAAAGGTTAGATATGCTGATTGAATTAAGAAAAAATCATCGTGTTTTTTTACTCAGTAATACTAACGAAATTCATATCGAATATGTGAGGGATTACCTTGCACGAGAATATCAGATTACAGATTTTGAGACTCGCTTCTTCGACCATGTTTTTTATAGTTATGAAATGGGTATGCGGAAACCAGATGCTGAAATTTACCAAACTGTCCAACATAATATTTCTGCATCGGGCAACGAAATCTTATTTTTTGATGATAATCAATTGAATATCGATATGTCAATACAAGTGGGTTGGCAGGGTATTTATCACGCTCCAGAAGCAGAAATTACGCAACATATACAACAATATTTATAAAATAATATCTTCTTGATCCCTTAGAATATAAAAAATGAAAACACATCTAATTCTTTGCTTGCTTATAACGATTACTAGCTCTATATTCTGCCAAACCGTTTATAAAGACAGTTTGTTTTTAGACGTAAAAAAAACTACTTACACCTACGACTCTAGCAATAATGAGGTATTGAAATTTGATTATTATTTCGCTCAAGGCGCCCCCAAAGAAGCACCATTAGTTGTTTATGTTCATGGAGGAGGTTTTATGATAGGCGAAAGAGACCGTGACGATATTATTAAATTTTGCACCCAAATTGCTCATCGAGGATATGCTGTAGCTTCTGTTTCTTATCGGCTTACTATGAAAGATATTGGTTTTGATTGTAATACTCCTGCTCATCAAAAAATAGGTGCCATCAATGCAGCTTCGGACGATGTAGACTTAGCTATAAAATACATCCTTGACAATAATCAACTTTTTAATATTAATAAAAACAAAGTTATCATTTCGGGGTCAAGTGCAGGAGCCGAAACTGTCTTAAATATGGCGTATGTTTATAAAAACAACATCTTGCCTTCTAACTTCAATTATGCGGGGATAATAAGTATGGCTGGTGCCGTGACAACTGTCGATAATATAAATACGAAAACCGCCATCCCTACACAATTATTTCATGGTACAGGAGATAGATTGGTTCCATATCGGTTGGCGGCACACCATTATTGCTACCCTGACAAATCAGGATTCTTAATGCTGTATGGTTCTCATCCTATTGCAAAACGGTTACAAGGCTTAGGGACCTCTTGTTATCTATATACTGTCGAGGGTGGTTCTCATGACTGGTCAGGATTACCAATGACCTTAGCTTTTGATGAAATTATGGACTTTTTATATAATGATATTATCAATATTAAATCTATTCGACAGACAAATAGGATTTTACAGATAAAAAATAATTAATACGTTCACTTTCTCTCCTTGACAATTGCAATAAATAATTACACAAACACATACAACTTTATCTTAATATCCTCGTTCTAAAACTTTAGAAATAAAGCAATCAACCTATATAAATTTAATGGATCAAGAACAGGATTGGAAACGAAGGTATAGCCACTATTACGAAGACGAAAATAAGCCTTCATTTTTTTCATTTTCAGGCAAATGGAAATGGATAGTTGGTATATTTGGAATAGGAATATTAGCACTACTCATTATTGGTTCGCAATTAGAAAAATATTTGGGTGAAAAATTATGGGCACTCGCAGAAGAAGAAATTCAAACTTCTATATCCAAGGAAGATATTTCAATTAGCATTTTCAAATCCTTTCCCCACATTTCTGTTGTTTTTGAGGGCATAAACATCGAAGGAAGTGACCAATCAACCCTACTGAAGGCTGGCCAAATAGGTGCTAGCGTTAGTTTTTGGAATATTATCAATGGAAATTACTTCATCAATGATATATTTTTGGAAGATGCCAATATTAAAATTGTAAAAGATAGAAAAGGAAGCTATAATTATGAAATTGTTGCACTAAAGCCTGATGCTAAAACGGAACCTGCTTCCGATTTAAAACTTTCTTTCCAAAAAATAAAAATTCGCAATACCAAGGTATCTTATTTGGACAAAAAAGATAAACTAAGCCTTATTTCTAAATTAAATAAAATTGATGTAAAAGGAAACTGGGAAACCGACAATTTTGATATTTTAAGCAATGGTAGTATCACCATACACAAACAACAAATCGGTAATCAATCTTATGTTGAGAACCTAAATACTCAACACCAAATTCGTTTACAATTAAAAGACAATCAATATCATTTGATAAATAGCGAATTAAAAATAGAAGACCAACCATTGGCTATTCATGGTTTTTTTGAACCCCAAAAAAATGGTATATTTTGGAATTTAAAAATCGGTTCTTCAGATGGCAATTTAGCAACAATTTTATCATTGACTCCTAAAGAGCTGCTTCCTAAAAGGGTTCAATCGCTAAAAAGTAAAGGTGATTTTTCTTTTGCCACAATCATTAGAGGTCTGCAAAACGATAGCCAAACACCACAGATTGGTTTCAAATGTGAGCTAAAAAACGGAAGTCTTCAAATGCAAGATGGACAAGAGAGCATACAGAATCTGAGCTTTAAAATGACTTATAAAAATGGAAAAAAGAAACATAAAAAAACTTCCTCTATCCGAGTTTCAAACATAAAAGGAGGTATGGGAAGCAACACCTTTGAGGGGGATGTGTTGGTACAAAATTTCGTCAAACCTTATATTGATATTCACTGGAACGGTGATATAGCCATTCATGAAATATTGCCCCTGTTTACGGATATTCCTGCAACTGACATCAATGGATATGTCAACCTTGACAAAATAGATATAAAAGGAAAAGTATCCGATTTTTCTAACGGAAATTATAAAAATATTACTGCCAATGGGACTTTGTCTGTTCAAGATGTTGGTTTTAAGCTCGAAAATCAATTTTATAAAATGCCAACTGGCAGTTTGGCACTATCTAACAATACCGTAACGGCAAGTAATCTTAAATTAGAAACCAACCGTAATGACATTTTATTGAATGGTAAATTTCACAATCTAGTCCCTACCCTACTTCATCCAGAAGGAGGTGAACAAATCAAAATAGAAGCAAAATTAAAAGCCAATAATATTGACCTCAATGAATGGATTACCAATAATGCTACCCAAAAAGTACAGCCTGTTGCTGAGTTATCTTCTCAAAACAGTTGGCTCAATGACTTAAAAAATATATTAAGCAAAGCCAATGGAAGCCTCCGTACTTCAGTAACGAATTTCAAGTACAATAAAATGAGAGGTAAAGATTTTGATGGTTCTATCAACCTTTCTGACAACAATATTTTTATCGATGGGGATATCGAATCTATGGGCGGCACCCTTAATATGGAAGGTAAATTATCATTAGATGACGAATCGGAATTAAAAGCTAATATTTCGGGAGAATCTATTAATGCACATCGTTTTTTTGACGAAAACAACAACTTCGGTCAACAAGTAATCACGGATAAAAATATTGATGGCAATCTTACTACTTTGATGCATATCGAAACCAAATGGGACAAAAAAGGAACATTTGATGCTGATGATTTAAAAGTGTTCGGTTATTTAAAAATAGAAGAAGGAGAACTTAATGATTTTAAAATGTTAGAAAGTTTCAAAACCGTTCTCAACGGGAAACGACTCAATAATGTGCGGTTTAATGTACTTGAAAATTGGATAGAAATCGAAAAAGGGAATATTCATATCCCGACGATGTTCATTCAAAACAATGCCGCTAATTTATTAATCTGTGGAAGGCATAATTTTAGTCAAGAAATTAGTTATGATATTCGAGTAAATGCGGTTCAAGCATTGGCTCACTCTTGGTTTAATAAAAAAGAAAAACAATTACTCCCTGACAAAAAAGGTTTTCTGAATTGGTACACTTCGATACGAGGAAATGTTGATGATTTCGAAATTAGAAATCTGAAAAACAAACAATCCAAACATTTATTTTCGGTAGGAAAACAACGAAAAGAAAAGATTAGAACCATTATCAACGACGAATTTGGAGGTAACCCGCATGAAGAGTATGTCGAAAATATAGAAATTTACGAAACCAAGAATAAAGTCTCTACCATTATCAAGAACACTTCTGAAGTCATTAAAAACTTGGAAGAAAATGCCAATGATACATACGAAGAAGAGGACAATTGGATTGACGATGAGTCTGCCGAAAGCTTTGACGACGATTGGTAATATGATAAAACAAAGTTAGTCTAAAAATAAAAATAATCATTCGCTCATTCCCTACCAATTTAATATGCAATTATTGTCCTTTAAAATTGGTGAATTAACTCTAAAGGAGTTACCTTTGGCAGCGAATTTATTAAATCTTTCAATAAACTGTTAATCATCAAAATGGAAAATCAAAACGTTTTTAATTTTAGTGCAGGACCTGCAATATTACCTCAAGAGGTATTCAAAAAATCAGCGGAAGCAGTTCTTAATTTTAATAATTCAGGCTTATCTATTTTAGAAATTTCACATCGTAGCAAGGATTTTGTTGCTGTTTTGGACGAGGCTGTAGCCAATGTAAAAACGCTCCTAAATTTAAATGATGACTATGCTGTTTTATTTTTGACAGGTGGAGCAAGTAGTCAATTCTATATGACTGCAATGAATTTATTAGGCGAAAACCAAACGGCAAGTTATTTAGACACTGGTGCTTGGTCTAAAAAGTCAATCAAAGAAGCTCAGTCTTTTGGCAATGTAGAAATTGTTGCTTCTTCAAAAGATAAAAATTACTCCTATATTCCTAAAGGTTATGAGGTTGCGAAGGATAGTCAATATCTTCATTTGACTTCAAATAATACAATTTTCGGAACTCAAATTCATGATTTTCCAGAGGTAGAAATGCCGATTGTGTGCGATATGTCTTCAGATATTTTCAGTAGACGTTTACCCATTGAAAAGTTTGGAATTATCTACGCTGGTGCTCAAAAAAACATGGGACCTGCAGGCACAACATTAGTTATTGTTAGAAAAGATTTATTAGGTAAGATAGAAAGAAATATTCCAACTATGTTGGATTATAGAACACATATCGATAAAAACTCATCATTCAATACACCTCCTGTTTTTCCTATTTTTGTTAGTAATTTAACGATGAAATGGGTACTTGAAAACGGTGGTCTGGAAGGTATGGAAAAAAGAAATGCTGAAAAGGCAGCTCTTTTATATGCTGAAATTGATAGAAATCCCTTATTTAAAGGGGTTGCTGCTACTGAAGACCGTTCGTTGATGAATGTAACGTTTGTTTTAAATGATGATTCATTAAACGAAGAATTTATGAGCTTAGCTACAGCGGCTAAATGTAGTGGTATTAAAGGTCATCGTTCTGTCGGTGGTTTCAGGGCTTCTATTTATAATGCTATGCCGTTGGCTGGTATAAAAGCTTTGATTAGTGCTATGCAAGATTTGGAAGCAAAACACGCCTAAAATCTTCTGATTTCAATCAAAAAGGCTCTTTAAAATGTATTTTAAAGAGCCTTTTTGATGTTTACCTTCTCAAGAATACTGTTCCCGATGCTGTAGTTCCGTCTCCTTTATCAAGTATATAAAAATATATTCCGTCGGGCAATAATGTTCCGTTCCACTCCCCTTGCCAATCACAATTATAATCTGTTCCTTGAAAAACTTTGTTGCCTAATCTATTATAAATTTGCAGAAAATGATTAGGAAATAAGCCTAAGCCATCAATCCTAAAACAATCATTTACATCATCTCCATTTGGCGAAAAGCCATCATAAGCATTAAGTTCTCCACACCATGTTGCAATTTTTGCATAGCCATAATCGCAATCTCCAAAGTAATCACAAACTTCGTAAAGAAGACTGTCAGGTTCAGAAAGATCACAATAATCAAAACTTGGTGTATAAATTATTTTATCAAAAGAACTAACGATTGCATCACCATTAGTTGGTGGAGTAATAATTTTCAGCGTTTTAAAAGACGTTATTTGATCGTTATCTATTACGTTCAGTTCAATTGGAGTATTAATTAAGGTTGTATCTGAATCATCATTAGCTATAACGTCCATTGGGTTTACGACTCTGGCATTAAATATTGTAGTGTCACACACTCCAAACTCATCGCAAATAACAATACAAGCACTTTCGTCGCCTTCTCCAAAAGTCTCGACTTCAACGCAGTACGAATCGTTTAACAGTTCGAAGTTAGCGATATTTCCAGAGTTTTCAGTACAAAAATTACGAATGCTCACTGGTCTACTTGGCAATTCTTCTGTGTCGATACAGATAGTATCTAAAGTAGCAACTTTTATTAATTGTATATCAAAATCGTTCAAAGCACAAGAATAAGACAAATACATAGTATCAACACAACCATCACTTAGTTTTGTAAAAGCTAAACTCATGCTTGTCTCTTTATCCATCTGCACCATAATACCAGTTCCTCCTAAATAAGAATTACATTCTCCTTCCTCAAAAGGTACAGCTTGTCCATCGATAGTAGTAATAGAATACGATGAAGTCAGAGAGTCGAAAGGAAAAGGAATACAAATATCTTTAACAGAAGGGCAGTCTGGGTCATTATAAACTAATGTGTCTATCTGAAAAAATTGGTTACATCCAGACCCTACCGAAACTACAATTCGTAATATTTCACATCCGTTTTCATTACAGTTTTTAAAAGAAACTTCTTCTTTAACTACTTCTTTAGTTGCACTTAACTCTACGACACCAGTTTCGTGGTCTAAATCTACTACTAAACCAATATCTAATAAATCTTTAGGCCTAATGACAGAAAGTTCAGAATTGTTAGTAATGTCTAAATGATCATTTAAATTAATTCGTTGAGGCATATCCTTTGTTATTTCAAAGTCAAATACATCCAATTCGCAAATAGTGTATAGTTTAGTCTCTTTAGAACATCCTGTGACTTTATTATACAAGGTTATAGTATGTATTCCTGCTGAAAAAGGATAAACTAAGCCTTGTGCCGTAGGAATAATTTTACTAGGTAATACATCGATGCTTTTGCTGTCAGAGACTCGTTCAAATGTTATATTCCCAAACGAACTACCCTCGACAGCTAATGAAAGTAATTGGCTGCCTTCAATCCCCCAATCTCCTTCTGGGTAAATCGCATTTAATAGATTTACTAAGGAAATTTCATCATCGAACGTTCCCGCAAATTCTTCACTATTAATTTCTATAGACCTTAGAACAAATGGTTCATTAAATAGTCCAAATTTGGTAGGTAATAAATACTGAACCATTAATTCATTGATACAATCAGAATTAACTGCTTGCTCTAGATTTCCATCTATGGTTATATCATATTTAAGAGCATCTCTAGATGGAATACCTAAGCAATAGGTACTTATTTTATTACAACGATTTAGCAGAATGGTATCATTTTTAGTTTCTGACAAACAGCTCTCTGTTTCAATATTCATTATGGCTACAGTAGTATCGCAAAGTTCTAATCCATTACAAATACTTATTACGGCAGTATCTCTATAATTAGAAATATGGGAAGCATAATAACCTAAACAAAAGTCATTTGGTTTGGTAAATAGTTTGCCAAAAGTAGGCTGTTTTTCTACTTTATACTCACTCTCTGTTACTCCCACCGTAGAAACATCTACGCATAATTCAATAGAACTACCTGCTTTGACTTCAAAATACAGAGTATCATTGCCATTATTTTCATTAAAAAAATTGGAATTTTCTCCTGCTAAGGCTTTATTATCTTCACTAATAAAATTGCGAAAATAAGATGAGTTTCTCTCAGCAAAAGCGGAAAGCTCTAACAGTATTAGAGATAACATTACAAAGCTGATTCTTACAGGTTTTCTAGGAAGTTGGTTGAGCATTATCCCTAAATTTAGTTGATTTATTTGGAATAAAAAGAACTTCACCGATTGGGTATTACCAACGGCTAAGTCAATTTAAAATACACAACTATCATACCATAGCTCAAAAAAACACCAATTCTATACAAAATTCATTCGCTTACTGTAAACCTAGACTGTATAGAGTTTCCTTCTTCGTCTATCACCGAAACTACGTATTTCCCCCTTTCTATGTGGTGTTCAAAGTGATGAACCCCTTCTGTTTTTCCTATATAAAAACCATTTAAATGCCAATATAAAATTTTATTAGCCCTATTCGTTTCTACCTTAAACAATACCCCTTGTTTATAGCCTCCAACATCCTTTGGCAGTATAATATCCATTCCATTTTTAGGAAAAAGAAATTCTAATTCTGCCGTATTTTCAATACTACAGCCTTCTAACCAAGCAGGTGTATTACCAATGTTATTTTTATAAAAATATCTTTCCAAAGGAGTTAATTTCGCAACTACTTTCGGCATCATATCTTGGACAGAGAAACAACCCGAATGAACTCTTTTGTTTGTTAAAGGGTCTATAAAAACCGTTTCGTGTCTATTGCATAACTCTATTTCGTTTTTCGAATTTATAGACAATACCGTATCTATTTTTGGGCATATTTTGCGTGCTTTCAGTCCACTAAACAAGCATATTGGCATTTCAACTAAATCATCATGCGGAATATTCAACTTATTCGTTTTTCTTTTTAAAATATTAAACAAATCAAACAAAATAGGTCCCGCAGCTTGTATACCACTAAGGCCTGCACGCCCTTCACCATCGGCATTTCCAACCCAAACCCCAATTACATAATCGGACGAAACGCCCATAGCCCAAGCATCTCTACCACCATAAGAAGTCCCTGTTTTCCAAGCCACATCAAAACCCGAAGAAAAATGGGTCCAAGTACCTTCTTGTTCTGGTCTAACTACTTTTTTCATAGCCTCTATTGTATGAAATGACGCTCCAGCACTAAATGTAATAGGATTAATAACGTCTGGAAATGATGGGTCTGTTATAGGTTTTTGGATAAGTTTTAATGGAATAATATCACGCTGACTGTATTTAGAAGAACGGTTTGGGTAATTGTGCATAATTCTAGCCATATTCGTGTACTGTTGAACCAAATCGTACAGCTTCACCTCTCCCCCACCTAAAATCAGGGAAAGACCATAGTAATCTGCATTTTTATCAAAACTTGTAAAACCAATATCATTTAGTTTTTGGAGAAATTTAGCAAGCCCGTATTTTTTTAGCAGTAAAACAAAAGGAATGTTTAGAGATTTTGACAAAGCTTCATTTACAGGAACGACACCATCATAATCCTGGCTCGCATTTTCGGGCGTAAATCCATTAATATATATTGGAATATCCGAAACTAATTCAGTAGGGCTAACAATTCCCTCATCTATTGCCAATGCATATAAAAATGGTTTCAAAATGCTACCCGAGCTTCTTTTGGATTGTATAATATCAACATCAGGTGAATATCGTTTATTTTGGGGGCAGACATTTCCTTGATAACTAATAATTTCTCCTGTATGAATATTTGCAATCATTGCAGCAGTATTAAAAACCAAATTAGACGATTGTTTTTGATTGTGTAATGATAAAATTCTTGCGGTTTGTTGTTGAATATTTTTATCTATGGTACTATTTATTAACGACTCGTCTGTTTTGTGCTTAACAAAATGGCTAAAATGAGGTGCTAATTGAGGTAAAGGAAAGGGTTTTTGCGGAATACTCTCGGCTATAGATAGCTCAAAGGTAGTTTCGTCAAAAAGACCTTTCTTGTACATTTTTTTTAATAGTCTATCTCTTTTTTCTTTTAACTGGCTTCGCGACCTACCCGGATGAATCAGAGAAGGAGTATTAGGTAATACTGCCAATGTAGCTGCTTCTGCCCAAGTCAACATATCTGGGGGGCGATTATAATAACGCCAACATGCCGCAGACAAGCCAACGACATTACCTCCAAAAGGAGCATTGTTAGCATAAAGTTGCAAAATTTCGGGCTTGGAATAGGAGCACTCCATTCGTAATGCGAGAAATATTTCATAAACTTTTTGAAAAACGGTTCGCTTAGGGTTTTTCAGCCCCAACCGTATGGTTTGCATTGTTATAGTGCTTCCCCCACTAACTATTCTTTGATTTTTAATATTTTGAAAAATAGCCCGACTAAAACTAATTATATCAAAACCAGGGTGATTGTAGAACCTTTTATCTTCAAAAATCAATAAAGATTGTATATACTTATCGGGTATTTGGGTTGTTGAAGAAAACCTCCACTGTCCGTCATCTGCTACTTGAGCATTCAGTAATTGTCCTCTTTTATCAAATATAACGGTACTTTTAGGTTGCTCAAACAGTTCTTTAGGCAAGCAAAAAACAAACCATAGGATAAACAATGCACCAAAACTAATAAATAACCGCCTTAATAGTTGAGACTTCTGCATGGATTTGATTAATTCGATGATACGAATAACCAAAGATAATCAGTATGTGTTTAATCTTTAATATCGGGAAACAATTCCTTTTCAGATTTTAAAACTTCAAGGGTCTTTGCCAATAACTGTTGCCCATATTCAGAGAAGTTATATTGCTTGCCAGAATTACTTAACACTGCAAAAATAAAATGGTCAGCACTCACCTCATCAGGGTGAATAAAATATGATGTATTATCGGAAATGATTTCAACATAATCTTTTATACTGGAGGTAGGTAATTTATCGTCGAAATCTACTTGGCAGTTATCTTCATTAATTTTAAAAAGCCCAAAATTTAAATTTTGCATAAAAGTACCTCCATTATAATTTGCATGACTAAAAATAAGGGGCATTACCCATTGAGAATCTATTTTTATAGCAAAATCAAAGTTAGTTCCGTCAGGGTTTAACAACATTTTATAGTCAGCACTTGGGTTTAATTGCATTTGAATACCTTCGCAAATAGGCTGAAAGCCAAAAATATGGTAGATTTTTTTTCTTAATTCGGGTTTATACCTCGAAATGATATGCCAAATCTCATGAATCATTACTTCCTTAAAAGAAGAAGATCTTGAGATTACATTTCTCGGAATAACAATACATTCTTCTCGAGTATAATATACTCCTTCACCATAATGTCTCCCTTTGGTTTTTATTAATTTAATATTCGTAGGAATTAAATGCGGTGAAACCGCGTTTATTTGAGCTAAAATTTCATCAAATACTTCGCCCAAAATTTCTTTTTCGTTCTTAGAAAAATCCTCTACATCACTTTGCAAAAAACGGCTATATTTTTTTTCTTTACCTCCAGATTGCATTTGTAAAAACATATCATGCTCATCTACCCTTTCAAAGAAATTATCTATATCGTCATCTATTATTTGTTGTGCCGCTTCTATACTATCTAATATCTGAACATATTTGTCGCTGATATTTTGACTATTAACGGTCGAAAGATATAGTAAGCCTAACAAAGACAAGAAAATTCTATTGATATTCATTCTGGACAAAATTTATAATTAATTCTGCAAAGGTTTTACTTGAGATAATAAGGGAAAAGATGCTTGTCCTGCATGATAAAACAATTTATCATGACTAACTGAAATCTGATATCGTTTAGCAAACGACTTTAGGAAGGCTGAAAGTTCTGCCTTGTTAATATTTCTTGATTTAGGTTTCAAATAATAAGCGATGTGATTAATCTTGCCCTCAGGGCTAAAGAATATATTTACCCAAAACTTAGTTCCTCTCAGGTCGAAAGCAATATCTTTTGAGTAATTTTCCATCTCAATAAGTAATTCGTTCCACGACAAAAAAGCCTTTTTCATATCGTAATCACAGACAGAAAGCAACATTTCTGTATTGTCGGAAAGTAATTGCTCATACTGAGGTTCGTGTTCACCGATTTGGAACACTACGGGCAATTGACCATTAGCTTGTTGAGCAGAAGAAAAATTCGCTCCTATCAAAAAAGTAAAAAATAGCAAGTACAAAAGAATACGATTCATAATCAGAATTGTTTGGGAAACTGTTTTCAATAAAACTTATTATATAGTAGTAAAGTTTAACTATAAATAATAAAACGGTAAAAATAAATAATGTTTGAACTTTATAGCTTAATTATTCAAACTTATTTTACGCCAAACGATTATAAATCGATTTATATTATGCTACGCAGAGTGTTTTGTGTTCGAAAGCATAAACAAAATCAGAAATGGTCTCTATATTAAAACCTTCTATAATTTCAGTGTCAAAATCTTCTTCTAATTTTAATACCAACATCATTAAATCAATAGAGTCGATATTCAAATCATTTTTAAGATGGGTAGTTTCACATAATGTATTAATAGATACATTTAAATGAGAACTGGTTATATCGATAATTCTATTTAGATAATTCATCTTAGCTGCTTATGTTCTTTTTTATTTAATTGCTTATATAACTATATCGTATGTAGTTATTATTATGCTGCTTTAAAAAAAAATAAAAAATTGACAATAGCCTACCATTTCAGCGACTTCATACCACCAACCTCAACATCATTCTGTATAAAAAAAACATCATTTAACGAATTACAAAATTTTTATAAAGTTCAATATTACTTATACAAAATTAAATTTCAGAACCAAAACTTTATAAAAATTTTACAAACCGCAATAAATAGTTCTTTTTATTTAAAAAAATAAAACAAAAAGAGCTTAAGATTTAAAATATTGCAATAAAGCCTTCATTTTTTTGCAAAAATCACATATATTTGTACTGTCGACAACAAAAAATGTAAATAATTATGATTATTTCCATTTTCCTAATCTTTACTCAATTAAAACTTTTAACAGTATGAAAAAAATTGAAGCCATCATAAGACATTCACTTTATAAGAAAGTAAAATATGCACTACGTGATATTGGTATAAATTTCTTCACGATGTACGAGGTAAAAGGAAGAGGATTACAAAAAGGAGATGCCATAAAATATAGAGGTAGTGTGATCAACACAGACTATATTTCGAGACTTCAGATTGAAATAATTGCCAATGATGATAAAGTAGAAGCTATAGTTGATGCTATATTAAATTCGGCACGAACAGGCGAAGTTGGTGATGGGAAAATTGTTATTTCTCCCGTCGAAAAAATAATTAGAATTAGAACAGGAGATGTCCAAGACAATGCACTTTAATTAGCCCGTTATAATTCTCTAATCATCAATCTAATCAAAAATATTTAACAATGACAGATATTGCTTTATATACAGTCAATAATTTATGGTTATTATTGGCTACTTGTATGGTTTTCATCATGCATCTAGGGTTCGCTTCATTAGAAGCTGGTTTCGTTCAAGAAAAAAATGTAGTTAATATTTTATTCAAAAATTCCCTAATCATTTGTATTGGTCTCATTTCTTATGCATTTGTGGGTTTTAATCTAATGTACCCAGGAGGAGGAGACTTCTTTGGTTTTGCAGGCTTTGGGCTTTCGTTACCAGAAGGAGATGCTGGTGGCATAAACTATGCTGACGGAAACTATCATTATTATACCGATTTTATTTTCCAAGCAATGTTCGCAGCAACTTGTGCAACTATTGTTTCTGGTGCTGTTGCTGAAAGAATCAAATTAGAATCTTTTTTAATTTTTTCCATATTATTAGTATCGCTTTCTTACCCTATCACAGGGATGTGGCACTGGGGAGGAGGATGGTTAAGTAAACTTGAAACTCCGTTTTATGACTTTGCAGGATCAACTGTTGTCCATGCTGCGGGAGGTTTTGCAGCACTTGCTTGTGTTTTATTAATTGGACCTCGTTCAGGAAAATACATAGATGGAGAAAGCACTGCGATAAGAGGTCACAACATGCCATTGGCTACTATTGGAGTATTCTTACTTTGGTTTGGTTGGTATGGTTTTAACGGAGGGTCAGTATTAAGTGCAGATGCTTCAGGAGTTTCGACAGTATTCGTAACAACTTCACTTGCCGCAGCGGCTGGTGGTATAGGAGCATTTTTCTGTTCTCTATTTTATATCAAAACCTACGATTTATCAATGGTACTAAATGGTATTTTAGGAGGACTAGTCGGCATTACCGCAGGAGCAGACCAAATGGGAGTTATTGATTCTATTTTAATAGGACTTATCGCAGGTGTTATTATTCCATTCTCAGTAGTCTTTTTTGATAAAATTAAAATTGACGACCCTGTTGGAGCAACTTCGGTACACTTAGCTTGTGGAATTTGGGGAACGCTAGCAGTAGGTATATTTGGAGCAAAGGCAGGAGGAGCTCAAATAGTAACTCAATTAATCGGCATTGTTTCGGTTGGCATATTTTCATTTGTTTTTGCTTTTGTTATTTTCTATATTATCAAAGCAACAATGGGCGTAAGAGTTTCGGAAGGAATGGAACAAAAAGGATTAGATATAACAGAACACGACATGACGGCTTACGATTTCAACTAATCAATATTTCAACTCAAGAATACAAGGTTTATTAATTCTTTTAGTGAGTAAACTTATCACTAAAGCCAAAATTATATTATTATTTTTTAACGAAACCGAGACAGGAGAACGGCAATTCTCCTAATGTCTCAGTACAAAAAATTATGTTATGAAACTATTAACTCAATTTTCAATGTTTTTGTTCATTGGATTATTTATAAATATGAATTCGGTGAATGCACAAGATGAAGAAAGTAAATTACCTAAAGGGCTTTCCGTCTCTGGTAGCTTAGATGTTTATTACCGAACGAATCTAAACACATCAAGTAACGATATATCCAGAGGAGTTACCATAGCCCCAGGAACTTCATTTGCAAATCTACCTGGTTTTTCATTAGGCATGGCTAATATTATAGGAGAGTACGAGTATAAAAAAACTGGTATGGTTGCCGATTTTGTGTTTGGGCCTAGAGGTGAAGAAGCCGTATTTGGTTCTGATGGTTCAGCAAACATTATCAACCAACTATATATGTATTGGAATGTTAGTGAAAAAATAACCTTGACGATGGGTAATTTCAATACTTTTTTAGGCTACGAGGTTATTTCTCCTACGGGAAACTATAACTATTCTACCTCTTATATGTTCTCAAATGGTCCATTTTCACATACAGGTTTGAAAGCAGACTTTGACCTAGGGAAAGGTTTTTCATTAATGACAGGTGTTTTCAATACTACCGACCTTACCGAGTTTGAACCAAACGATAATTATGTTGGAGGAGTTCAGTTAGGTTATTCTAACGACCAAGGAAGTGCCTACTTAAATGGACTTTTTTCGGATGATAGCTATCAAGTGGACTTGACAACAGGTTGGGATGTAGCAGAGAAAACCTACTTAGGTCTAAATGCAACTATTGCTGACGAGGCGTTTAGTGGTGCAGCGGTATATGTTCAACAGCAATTAAAAGACAACTTTGGTTTAGGACTTAGATACGAATACTTTAGTGTTGATGGAGGGAATAACTTCAATACACTAACCTTATCTGCTCCTATCAAAATTGGTTCATTAACTATTATACCTGAAGTTAGGGTTGATTCTGCTGACGAAGAAGTTTATATCACATCATTTAACAGAAATAACGCAGTAGAAAGTAGCAAAAATTTGTCATCATTTGTATTGGCAGCGGTGTATGAATTTTAAGAATAATATACTGTCATCAAATCGGGCTGCTCTTTTTATAAAGAGTGGCCTTTTTTTACTGACTAATAAAAACTTGAGTCCAGAAAAGGTCTTTTTTAGCAATTCCCATGTCTGTTAAATTGGCATTCATCATGTTTTTGCAATGATGTTCACTTTTTTGCCATGCGTCAATTACCTGCTCTTCGGTATCATGACCAAACGCAATATTCTCAGCAAAACTAGTCCATTTAACACCAAAATTATTTATTCTATCTTTCGGAGAAGCTCCGTATGAGCTAGTGTGACTAAAAAAATTATTTTTAAGCATGTCTTCAGAATGAGCAAGTGCAATTTCCGATAACTCATCATTAGCGACTAACGGGCCAACAGAAGGCATCATTGTACTACCACAGATACAACCACTTTGCCTTAACTCATTAACCAATCGAATAGCTTTTTGATTATCAACGTTAAATTTATTTTCGTCTATTTCTCTTTCTGGCTCTTCAATAACAGTAGTAGGTTCTGTAGGAACTACAGATGGTTCATCTTGAGAACAAGCTGTTTGCAAAAAACATAAAGCTATTATATAAAAATTCCAATTTTTCACTTTCGTAATCATTCAAGGTTAAAATTAACAATTGGTGTGTCTAAAGTTATAAACTAAAAATTTACCACAAATATAAACTTACAATTTAATTCAATCGTTTTTTTTACCGTTCTTGTTAAATATCATACCTTTTTCTAATATAATCAATATTCGAAAGATAATTTTGTTGCTGGAAAACCAAACAAATGATTTTGTTTAATTACTTCAGCGACTTTAACAGGAACCATAGATTGCCAACCTGGCTCATCATGTTTAATCATATCCAATACATTAGGAGAAAAGATATGCAATACATCTTCGTTAATGCCTTCTATGTCTTCTATCTGCTGGTTGTCAAGTAAATGTTGGTACAAAAATTTAATCTCCTCAGGTACTTGCAAATTTTGTGCACTCATTAATTCACCACTCCCCTCTTGCTTGGCAGGATAAACATATGTTTTTACTTTTTTAGAAAACAGAGCACCAAACGCAGCTAACAAACTTCCATTTATGTTGTCATAATATTTTTGGCTAATAAGTTCTAATAATTGTTGAACGCCATAAACCACGCCAATATTACGTACGCGATGATCATTGAAGTATTTTATCGTAGCTACATAGTCTTCTGCACTAGAAATCATGACCGTTTGCCCCAAAGCACATAAAGCATCTGTTCTGTCCAGAAAATCCTGCACACTAACGTTTCCTTCTTTTAGTAAATTCTCTTTGGTAATTTCAGTTATCATCATAGAACCTTTTGCTCCAGGCTCTTGTTGGTTTTTAAAGTGCTGCCATGCTGATTTCATCATATCTTGATTAACCAAAGTAGGCGGTCTAAAACTTCCTCTTACGATCAGCAAATCTTTTTTGTATAAATATTCCGAAGCATGAATTGGTCTTTTATCACTGTCAAACATGGATAGTTTGGTCATATTATTCAATACCAACCAAAGAGAAAGTATTCTGTTATCTAAGCCTTCGAAAGCAGGTCCATTTAGTCGAACCATATCAATCTCTACCCTATCTTTTAAATTGTCCATCAGGGAAACTATCAACCTTTGAGGGTCATCATGATAGTGATAACAAGCATAAATCATATTTACGCCTAGAATTCCAACGGCTTGTTGTTGTAGGTTATTATCTTTATCTTTCATTCGCACATGAAGTACAAAATCATTGGGTTCTTCATCAGGGTTTAGCCTAAAACGCAAGCCCATCCAACCATCCCCTTTGATGGTTCGTTGGTAGTTAATGGCAGCTATTGTGTCTGCAAAAACAAAAAACTTTGCCTTTACTAATTCATTTTGAAGTCTATTAATCAATAAATTATACTCATGATCAAGCATTTTATATAATCGAGATTCGCAAACGTACCTTCCAGAATTCTCAACTCCATAAATATTATCCGAAATAATTTTATCGTAAGCAGACATGGTTTTAGCTATCGTACCTGCTGCAGCCCCTACTTTAAAAAAGTAACGAGCTACTTCTTGTCCTGCTCCTATTTCTGCAAAAATTCCATAAATAGATCGATTAAGATTAATTTCAAGTGCTTTTTGTTCTGGTTCAACGATTTTATGCTGCATATAGAATTTAACTTGTTAATATTTTGAACTTTGAATCGTCCAAAATATAGATTTTTATTTATATATTCCCTATCTCTAAACGAATAATAGTTAATTTTGATTCTTACTTACGGTATGATATTTTTTTAAAAAAAATTCTCAACCAAACATTTTAAAAAATGAATTTACAAATGAAAACTTTTTTTTCTTTTACTATCTGTTATTTAATCCTATTTTTTTCAGGAATCAATGCCCAATCAACATTTACAAAAGCAGACACTCTTCGGGGTACACTTAATGAAAATAGAAACTGGTTCGATGTAAAAGAATACGATATTAATTTAAATTTTGATATCGAAAACAAAAATATTGAAGGTTTTGTAAGTATTAATTATCAGAAAAATAGAGAACATAACTTCATGCAATTGGATTTGTATGAAAATATGTTAGTAGATTCGATTATTCAAAATCATAAAAAATTAGAATACTCGAGAGAAGGTGATATTATTTTAATCAATATAGAACCTAACCAAAACGAAATTAAAGTGTATTATCATGGTAGTCCTGTCATTGCAGAACGTGCCCCTTGGGATGGAGGTTTTGTTTGGAGTGCCGATAAACAAAATAAACCGTGGGTAGGACTTGCATGTGAAGGAGATGGAGCTAGTCTTTGGTTTCCTAATAAAGACCACCTTTCTGACGAACCCGAAAAAGTCATTTTTACGGCAACCATTCCTGATGATTTGTATTTTGTAAGTAATGGTAGGTTAATCCATGAAGAAAAACTAGAAGATGGAAAACGAAAAATGACATGGCAGACTAACAATACCATTAATAGCTATAATATTTCAGTCAATATTGCGGACTACTTCCATTTCAAAGATTCTATGAATATGAATAATGGAGAACAGTTGGATATGGATTATTATGTATTGCAAGAAAATAAGTTTAAAGCAAAAAAGCATTTTGGTCAAACGAAAGGCGTTCTTGAAGCTTTTGAACATTATTTTGGTCCTTATCCATTTGCAAACGATGGTTTCAAACTTGTCGAAACGCCATATTTAGGCATGGAACACCAAAGTTGTATTGCTTACGGTAATAAATATACGCGTGGGTATTTAGGCGGAATGATTCCAGAATACATGGATTGGGACTATATTATTGTTCATGAAACAGGTCACGAATATTTTGGAAATAGTATCAGTTGCAATGACTTGGCAGATATGTGGATTCATGAAAGTTTTACCACCTACATGGAAGCTCTTTATGTAGAATATCATTATGAATGGAAAGATGTTTTGATTTATTTAGAATCGCAAAGACCTTTTATTAAAAATACTCAACCCATCGTTGGGCCAAGAGATGTAAACTTTCAACACAAAGGAACCAGCGACCATTACTATAAAGGAGCTTGGATGCTCCATACGCTAAGAAATAGTCTTGGAGATGATAAAAAATGGTTTGAAGTATTAAAAAAATTACATACCGACCACAAAAAAAGTCACATGGACACCAAAGATGTGGTTGACTTTTTTTCCGATAATTTAAATAAAGACACTCGTCCATTTTTCAACCAATACCTAAGAAATACGACTGTTCCTATATTAGAAGTTAAAACAAAAAAGAAAAAATCAGGAACTCAAATTAAGTATCGATGGAAAAACTGTATCGATGGTTTTGATATGCCCGTATTTTTATGGTTAAATGATGAAAAAATATGGATTGAACCCAGTACAAAAAAATGGAATAAAGAAAAACTACCTCCAAATGGATTAATTTCATTACCAGAAAGCTATTTTTACATCGATTTTGAATTAAATTAAATTCTACCAAACCATGAAATATTACAAAGAGCTGGTTATTAAAACCTTGTATAACCTTGAGCCCATTTTAGAAAAAGAAATTATCGAAAATGGAGGAACCGTCATTAAGAAAGGGAAAAGGTTAGTCGTTTGCGAAGGTAACCAAGCTTTTTTGTACAAAGCCATTCTTAATCTTCGTACCGCATTGAGAATATTAGTGCCAATAGCTTCCTTCAAAGCTTATGACACAGATGAATTATATCAAAAAGCGTACAAAATAGATTGGTCAAAATACTTAACCCCAAGACAAACTTTTGCGATTGATTCTGTAGTCAACTCACCTATATTTACTCATTCGCAATATGCAGGATTAAAGCTTAAAGATGCATTGGTTGATAAGATACGGGATGAAGTAGGAACAAGACCCAGTGTAAATACTAGAATTACGGATATCAAAATTCATCTTCATATTAGTAACAAAAATGTTAACATTTACTTAGATGCTAGCGGTTTTTCTTTAAATCAACGAAAATACCGTGCTTATTCAGGTCCTGCTCCGCTAAATGAAGTTTTAGCTGCTGGAATTGTTTTAAAATCTGGATATAAAGGTCAATTACCCTTTTATGACCCCATGTGTGGCTCTGCAACATTAGGCATAGAAGCCGCTATGATTGCTACCAAAACACCTCCACACATTCGTCAAGATAGGTTTTGTTTACAATATTGGAATGATTATGATGCTAAAATATGGAATGAAGTCAAAAATGAATTAGAAAAGAATATCTGTTCGCCATCTCATATTATCCGAAGTTCTGACAAAGACTTCCGAGCATACAAAGCTTCAAATGCGAATGTTATGTCTGCTTATTTAGATGAAATCATTGAAATTAGTAAAGGAGACTTTGATAAATTCGAAAACGAAGAAGGCAAAAGCATTGTAATCCTTAATCCACCCTATGACGAAAGGTTAACGTTAATCGACATTGACCGATTTTATAGACAACTTTCGAAAACACTTCAATCCAATTGGCAAGGATCTACCGTTTGGGTTATTAGCCCTCATGATGTCGAAAGCAAGACGGGAATTGCTTGTTTAAGCAAGACAGCACTAAAAAATGGAGAAATTGACTGTAATTTATTCGAACTAAAGATTTAATGCTGTATCAAAATTTAAATTTTATCGTTTCAATATCCTAATCTAAAGAAATACATTATAGAAAATACTATATTTGAAATTCTTTCGATAGGAAGTCAATACTTTTAACAAACTTTAGCCGTCAATGTCAATAGCTTTGCCCAAGTTATCTATTATTACAGTTACCTACAATGCAGAAGCATTAGTAGAAAAGACGATTCTAAGTGTTATTAATCAAAAATACCCTAACTTAGAATATATCATCATCGATGGAAAATCTAAAGACAATACCTTAAATATAGTCAATAAGTATAAATCTGAAATTGCTACCATTATTTCCGAGAAAGATAAAAATTTGTACCATGCCATGAACAAAGGCATAGCTTGTGCTACGGGTGATTATATAAATTTTATGAATGCAGGAGATGTGATTAATGAAAATTTCAACCTGACTGAATTTATGAAGAATGGTGCAGGAAAAGATTTTTTATATGCAAAAGCCGAAAGAATTGACGAAAATGGGCATTTATCCTCATGGCATAAAATCACTCCTGATGCTCAATCTCTTTCAGCAGAAAGTTTTTTAAAAGGTAGCGTAATTTGCCACCAAGCAATGATTCCTAAATTAGAATTAGTAATGCCTTTTGAAGAGGATCGTTGGCAAATATCTGCTGACTTGGAGTGGTCTATTAAAATAATGAAAAAAGTAAAAAATGTTTTTTTTGCAGATGAAACTTACACCTATTTTTTAGAAGGTGGTGTTTCTACCGATGCAAGAAAAAAATCGTGGTTAGAAAGATGGAAAATTCTTAATGAACAGTTTGGTTTTCTAAAAACATCGATTGCCCATTTTAACATACTAATCAATTATAAAAACTGAATTTTACATTTATTTGTTCAAAAACCAATAACAAATGAACTTTAAAAAAATATTAATTCAAGCTATTCCTGTAGTTCTTTTCCTTATAGTAGCCGCTTTTATCTTAAGACCTATCGTCTTTGAAGGAAAAAGTTTTCCAATACATGATGTTCAAACAGGCAGTTGGAATCAAATAGAAGCGAAAAAATTCGAGGGAATCTACTGGACTAATTCGCTATTTGGTGGTATGCCAACTACTATGATCAAACCTCCTATAAATAAACATGTAATAGAGAAAAACTATTCATTAGTCAGTAGTATTTTATCTGGTGGACCCTATTTCATAACCTTTTTAGCTATGTTAATGACCTATTTAGGTTTATTAACTATCAAAATTGACTACAAGATAAGTACCGTTTTAGCACTGATTTATGGTGGGATGTGTTACAATATACTATTAATGGAAGCTGGGCATTTCAATAAGAATTTAACCATGATTTTTATTGTCCCCATCCTTACTACATTAATTGCATTATTTAAAAAACCTAGTTTGGGGAATTTCCTATTTAGTGCAGTCGCCTGGAGTTCGGGGATACTTTATGGGCATTATCAGATACTATATTACTGTATATTTTTCTTTTTCTTTTTCGGAATCTATCAGTTCTATCAACTTTCAAAATCTAAAGATTATACTACCTTTTTAAAATCGAGTGGTTTATTTATCGCAGCTGCTCTTTTTGGTATTCTTATCAATTATCAACGATTTGGGCCTACATATGAATACTCAAAACATACCATTCGAGGTAAGTCCGAACTAAAATCTAAGGAAAAACAAGATGGTTTAGACTATGATTACGTTTTTGCATGGAGTCCTGGAAAAATGGAATCTTTATCAATGCTTGCGGCTGATTATACTGGAGGGAAGTCTAATGCTATGGTTAGTGATAGATCAAACCCTGTTTCTAAGAAATTCTACCAATTAATGCAATCGGGTAAAATTTCACAACAACAAGCTCAACAAGTTGCTCAAATAACTACGACTTACTGGGGACAAAAACAATTCTCTTCAGGCCCCTTATATCTCGGAATTATATTAGTATTTTTCGGAGTCTTAGGTCTTTTCGTTACTAAAGATAAAAGTTTCCTTTGGATTTGGGCTTCAATATTAATGATGATGGCTTTATCATGGGGACCTTACTTTAAAGGATTCAATACATTTATGTTTGAAAACTTTCCTTATTATAACAAATTTAGAGATACCAGTAGCTGCTTAAATATGATTGAATCGCTAATCGTAATTGCTGCAGGACTAAGTATTATGAAGTTTTTCTATGATAAGGAATTAAATAAACAAGAAAAACTGGATGCCCTCAAAAAAGGGTCAATTGCTATGCTTGGTATTCTTGTTTTTGCATTTTCATTACTTTTCATGACCGTTCCTGCACTAAAAGGAGATGCTGCTCTTTCTGCTCAAATTCCAGCATTAAATGAGTTATTTGACTTAATATACGAACAACGATTAAGTATTGCTAAAACGGATTTACTTCGCTCTGCGGGGCTATTCTTATTAGCGGCTGCATTATGTTACGCATATTGCACTGAAAAACTAAAGGCTAATTACGCATTGTTGATTATTGGGTTAATTGCTCTTGCGGATAACGTTAGTGTTACCAATAGATATATCACCGATAAAAGTTATACAAAGAAAGCCTCAGATGTCTATAAACTTCCTACAAAGCTACCTGCTGACGACATCATTCTAAAAGATACTGACCCTCATTATAGGGTATTGGATTTAGCTAGAGGAAATCCACTTTCAACGGCAGATGCAAGTGCGTATCACAAAAGTATAGGTGGATATCACTACGCAAAACTTATGATTTATCAAGAATTTGCGGATAAATATATTTTAGATAAAGAAAAAAGACGATATGTATTTAGTGAACATTTGAATTTATTGGGAATGTTGAATACAAAATACATTATTCAAAATAAAAATCAACCTAATCGCCTTCCTGAAGCTTTGGGGAATGCATGGTTTGTTGAAAATGTAAATTTCGTTGAAGATGCCGATACTGAACTAAATTCATTAGCAACTATTGACCCTGCAAAAACAGCAGTTGTTCAGCAAAAATTTGCCAATTTTATTAGTTCTACTAACACTACTGCTAATCCTAATGATAATATTCGCCTAACCAATTATATTCCTGACAACATGGAATATGAATATAATTTATCACAAGATAGAGTTGCTCTTTTTTCAGAAATTTACTACCCTCCCGCTAACGGATGGAAAGTATTTTTGGATGGTGAAGAAATCGAAAATGGATTTTTTAAAGCGAATTATTTAATCCGAGGATTACAATTACCTGCAGGTAAGCACAAACTAGTTTTCAAATTCAAACCGAATAGTTATGTTATTGGAAAATATTTCAATTACGGTTTGAGTATTTTATTTGTGCTTGGATTTGGATATTGGTTGTTTATGGAATACAAAAAGAAAGAACTTGCTTAGATAATTTTTTTACCTTTGCAGCTCACTATTAAAATTAGGTTTTCATGGCTGAAAAAATAATAATTTTTGATTTCGGTTCTCAATACACGCAATTAATTGCTAGAAGAGTAAGAGAACTAAATGTTTATAGCGAAATTGTACCTTTTAATGCAAAGCCTGTTATTGATGATACGGTAAAAGGTATAATTCTTTCGGGTAGTCCATTTTCTGTTAATCAACCAGAAGCTCTTCAGTTTGATTGGCAAAAATATGTGAACACCAAACCAATTTTAGCCATTTGTTATGGTGCACAGTGGGTAGCTAAACACAATGGAGGAAGAGTAGAAACATCTAATAAAAGAGAGTATGGAAAATCTACGCTTTCTAACACGACGGATTCTCCATTATTTGAAGGTTTAGAAAGTGGTTCACAGGTTTGGATGTCTCATGGTGATTCTATCTTGGGACTATCGGATCAATTCGAAATTACGGCTAGTACGCCTTCTATTCCTATTGCTGCCTATCAGTCAAAAAAAGGTGCGTTTGAACACCCTATTTTTGGGTTACAATTCCATCCAGAAGTAACTCATTCGTTAGATGGATTACAAATTATTAAAAACTTTATTGTCGGAACTTGCTCATGTTCTGGTTCTTGGACACCTGATGCTTTTGTAGAACAGACCGTTAGTCAATTAAAAAAACAATTAGGTGACGACCAAGTATTAATGGCACTTTCTGGTGGTGTTGACTCTACAGTTGGAGCGATGCTTCTTCACAAAGCTATAGGAAGTAAACTTCATTGTTTCTTTATTGATAATGGGTTATTACGTAAAAATGAATACGAAGAAGTGCTTGCCTCTTATGAAGGCATGGGGCTAAATATTACAGGAGTAGATGCCAAACAATTATTTTATGATAGGCTGAATGGTATTTCTGATCCTGAAGGAAAGAGAAAAGTAATCGGAAAAAGCTTTATAGATGTGTTTGACGAACATGCTAAAAAGTATGATAATATGAAATGGTTGGGGCAAGGAACAATTTACCCTGACGTTATTGAATCTGTTTCTGTTCATGGGCCTTCAGTTACTATAAAATCTCATCATAATGTCGGTGGCTTACCCGAAAAAATGGGGCTTAAAGTTATCGAACCACTTAGAATGTTATTCAAAGATGAAGTGAGAAGAGTTGGTGCATCAATGAATATTGACCCTAAAATATTGCAGCGACATCCTTTCCCAGGACCAGGGTTAGCCATTCGAATTTTAGGAGACATTACACCAGAAAGAGTTAGAATTTTGCAAGAAGCTGATCATATTTATATCCAAAACTTAAAAGAATCTGGGTGGTATGACAATATTTGGCAAGCAGGAACAATTCTATTACCAATAAAGTCTGTAGGCGTTATGGGAGATGAAAGAACGTACGAACAGTGTGTTGCTCTACGGGCCGTAAGCTCCACCGATGGCATGACTGCAGAATGGTCTAACATACCTTATGAAATATTAGGTAAAATATCTAATGAAATAATTAATAACGTAAAAGGAATAAACAGAGTCGTTTATGATATTAGCACAAAACCGCCAGCAACTATTGAATGGGAATAACATAAAATTGTTTTGCCTTCTATTATTATCTAGTCTTGTACTTTTCAGTTGTGGAACTACCAAAACTGCTTCTAATTCTAATCAAAGTAGTAGCCAAGGTAAATTACCTAAAAAAAGGTATAACCCAGAAACTGGACAATACGAAACAGTTACTGATATTGATGAAAAAGCAGAAGTTATTCGTTATAAAAATGAAGGTCAAGTTTTTGAAAATTCATCTACGAATACCATTCCTTCTGAGAATACTTCGACAAGTACAAATACAGGCACTTTTGGTAATAATATTGCTATTCTTCTACCTTTTAATGGTCAAGAATTCAATACAAATTCAAATTCAATCCCTAGAAAAGCTCAACTTGCATTAACTTATTATGCTGGAGCTAAAATGGCTTTGGAAGAATTATCTAACCAAGGTTATACTGCTAATGTCGAAATTCTCGACTCTAAAACCAATACTTCTGAACAGTTTTATAATGGTTTAACAAAGTATGATTTGCTAATAGGAGGTGTCGGAACACGAACTATTAACTCTATTTATAACAAACCTAACGTTTATATTTCGACTATAAACCCTGCTATTTCTCTCAGCAATTTGGGAAATACGGACAATAAGGTTATTCAACTCAACCCTTCTTTTGACTCTCATTGTTTGGCAATTATTAAAGAAGCTCGAAAAACTTTTTCTCCAGAAGACATTATCGTTGTAGTAAAAAATAAAAGTTCTGAAGTTAAACGTATCCAAAACTTTAGAAGAGCAAACCAAAGTATTCCTGGTACAACAGGTCGAATACAAGAATTAATCGTTAATTTCCCTGGGGAAATAAATATAGCCGAATTGATTCGTCAAAATAGTTCTAAATGTTTTATCGTTCCTTCATGGTCCGATGTGGATTTCTTAGAAGAAGTAATGCGAGTTGTTAGAATTGAAAAAAATGCAAAAAATGCAAAAATTGTTCTTTTCGGTATGCCTCAATGGCTTGAAATGGAAAAACTGACCTTTGATAACTTTACTGACCTCAATTTACATTTAAGCGCTGAGTATTTTTTGGATTTGTACAACCCTTCGGTGCAAAGTTTTAGACAAAATTATTTCCATAAATACGGTACAGAACCTAACAAATATGCACTTAAAGGTTATGATTTAACGTATCAGGTTGTAAAAAACTACTTAGATACTCCCAATAATTTTACAAAAAAATTGACTCATTTGCCCTTAATGGATATTGATATTAATCTCCAGAACGAAGGCGACACTAGAAATGGGAGTAATTTTATGGAGAATAAAAAAGTCCATATTCTTAAATATATGGATTATAAATTTCAACCTATACGATAATTTATTCACAAGAATTGATGGCAGAAAAAAAGAAAAAAGAGCTTACTCCTTCAAGAAAAAAGAAATTTTTATCAGTCGCAGACCAAAGACAATCGAATGTTACCATTATTTTGGAAAACATTCAAGATCCCCACAATATTAGTGCTATTCTAAGGTCTGCTGATTCTGTTGGATTATTAGAAATCTATGTAGTTTATACTGAGCCTAACTTGCAGAGAGAAAGCATGATTTTAGGGAAAAGAACCAGTAAAGGAACGCGAAAGTGGGTTGATGTTCATTTATATAATAATTTAGAAAATTGTATTGATGCTGTTCGCAAAAAATATGATTTAATAGTTGCAGCTCACTTTGACCAACAGAATCCTCAAACTTTACACGATATAGATTTTAAAAATCAAACCATAGCCTTGGCATTCGGAAACGAAGCAGATGGGCTTTCTGATGAATTTCTTAAAATTTCTGACCATAATTTCTATATACCACAAGTTGGAATGGCTCAAAGCTTAAACGTATCCGTTGCTTGTGCCGTAAGTTTGTACGAGGCCTATCGCCAAAAGAAAGCTGCGGGTCATTATGATGACAACCCAACGCTAAACAAAGAGCAAAAAAATTCCGTATTTAAAGAGTACGAAAGAAGAAGTTTTGAACAAATTAATAATCATACCATTACAAGTATAGATTAAAACTGATTTTTCGTTATTTTTATTCCACCTAAATTAAACGATACAAATATGGAAAAGCAAGATTTGAAGAATTTACAGGCTCGTATAAATTCTTATACTGAAAAACTTCAAAATACTATAAACTATAGAGCGGCTTGGGATAATGGATTGAAACAAGAGTTACTTGAAACTTGGAAATTTGTCTTGAAGGAAACGGAAATGACTGCTGAAATTCAAATTAATGAAGAATTGACCGGGCTCCAATCTGTAACTTTAGATTTGGGAACTGAAACTAGCGGTATTGCTCATGTTCTTTCTGACACAGCTACCAAACCTTGGTTCAAACATAATGGTCAATTGATTTATCAGCAAATCTTTAATGGAAAACTTCAAGTACTTATCAACTTTCCTTTCATAGAGGGATACGGTGAAGCCAAACCTCCCAAAATGGTTGGTATTTTTAGGCCTGACGAACTCAATGAAATGGTTTTCTTACGCCAAATGGAAATATTTTTTGCTGAATTAAGCAATTGGGAAGATTTTGATGATGATAATACGCCTCCTCAAAAAATTGGGTTTGGACCTAGCTATTCTAAATAATTATTTTATAATATAATGAAGCCACCTCTCTCCTATCGCAGAGAAATTCCATTCTTTTATAATAAAAATGAGAATGAATTCAGGAAAGACGTTTATGAAAGATATGAAGAAATGGTGGTTCGTCAATCAGCAATTCATCTTGCAGATTACTTGTGGGGAAAATATCCAATGCAAGAAGTATTGAGTTTTGCAGAGCAATATTATCCTAAAAATAAACCTGAAAACATATTAGAAATTGGCTGCGGGGTTGGAAGATGGATTGCTACACTTGCCCAGAAGTTTCCTTTTGCTAATTGCTGGGGCATCGATTTTAGCTACCAAATGTTAAAACAAGCCAATAGCCATTGGGTTCAAGGAAAAGAAATTCATTTGGATTTATCCAACAAAGGGTTTAAAAATTCAATTCTCTTAAAAGGTCAGCATTTTAAAAACTTATCTTTTGGTTTAGCAAAAGCTTACGCTCTCCCCTTTTTTTCGGATAGTCAAGATTTAATCATAAATAGTTTTCTTTTAGATAGATTAGAGTTTCCAATTAAAGGACTACAAGAAATGTATCGAATACTAAAGCCAGGAGGAACAATGATTTTATTATCTCCTTTGAACTTTCAATACTCTAATCATTGGGAATTGTTTTACCCCAAGGATAAAATAGAAAAGGAATTAACTGAAATAGGATTTAACAACCTAAAAATAAAAGATAACATACTCATTCGAGAACCTTTAGACTTTCATGGTAACTTCATTCAATGGAATTGTTTGGGTGTAGCGGGTATTAAATAAAACCAAATAGCAACTTTCCTCTCGAAAATTTAAAATAAGAGTTTCTTTTTTAATTTTCTCATTCGTTGACTCCTAATTAATACGTATATTTGGCACATCATACAAAGTGTACTTTAAACGTTAACTATTTTTAATAATAAGCAAAATATCGTTTTGATGTACATTTGAATTCAGTAACTATTCAATAATAAAACGGATGCAAGAACTAAGTGTAAAAAACAGACCACATGAAATCTCAAACGCTACAGAAAACGAATTTGATGTAATCGTTATTGGAGGGGGAATTACAGGTGCAGGAATTGCACTAGATGCTTCACAAAGAGGATTAAATGTCCTTTTGGTTGAGAAAAAAGATTTCGCTTTTGGAACTAGTTCCCGTTCAACAAAACTTATTCATGGAGGACTAAGGTATTTAAAACAACTAGACGTCGCTTTGGTCAGAGAAGTGGGCAAGGAACGTGCAATAGTGCATAAGCTAGCCCCCCACTTAGTAAATCCTGAAAAAATGCTTTTGCCCCTTATCGAGGGAGGCACATTTGGCAAGCTTGCTACTTCTATTGGTTTGTACGTTTACGATCTATTAGCAGGCGTAACGGGTTCTGACAAAAGAGTGATGCTAAACAAAGGTAGAACAATGACTCAAGAACCAATTTTGAGAACAGATATTCTAAAAGGTGCTGGTTATTATGCAGAATATAGGACAGACGATGCAAGGCTTACTACTGAATTGATGAAAACAGCTCAAAGAAATGGTGCTACTATTTTCAATTATATGGCTGTTGATGAATTCATTTATGAAAATGACAAAGTAGTAGGTGTTAGTTGTACAGATACATTGACGAACACTCCTTGCCAATTCAAAGCTAAATACACCGTTAGTGCTGCTGGACCTTGGGTAGATCAATTGAGAAAAAAAGATAATTCATTAAAAGGAAAGCATCTTTTCCATTCTAAAGGAGTGCATTTAGTTGTCCCACACGAAAAGTTACCCTTGACACAAAGTATATATTTTGATGTGCCTGATGGTCGTATGATTTTTGCAATTCCTAGAGACCAAATTACTTATATTGGGACAACCGATACCGAATACAAAGGAGATTTGAACGCTATTAAAATCACTCACAAAGACGTAGATTACTTATTAAAGGCAAGTAATAATATGTTCCCCAATCACCAATTAGAAGCGAATGATGTCGTTTCAAGTTGGGCCGGTGTTCGTCCTTTGATTCATGAAATCGGCAAATCGGCTTCAGAAATTTCAAGAAAAGATGAAGTATTTATTTCTGAAAGAGGTTTAATTTCAATTGCTGGTGGAAAACTAACAGGTTACCGCAAAATGGCGGAAAAAGTAGTCGACTTACTAAGTGACAGATTTAAATCCGATTATAACAAAATCCTAAGTAATTGTAAAACCGAATCAACTACCTTAGTACCTAATAATCCTAAAAAATATGCTCAAGTAGCTAAGCTTAGAAATGAAGTAAGAAAATTATTAGCTAGTGTTAACGTAAATGAAAAATGGGCTTACTATTTAGTTCATAACTACGGAGTGGTTGCCAAAACAATAATTGGAACTATTGACAAATCAAATTCTGAAGGAGATTCCGCTTTAATAAAAGCTGAATTAACATATTGCATCAATAATGAAGCTGTTGCAACGTTAAGTGATTATTTTATGAGAAGAACTGGTCGTTCATACTTTTACATTGAAAGCATTAAACCTAATATTGATTTAGCTAAAAACCTAATTCAAAACCAATTAGGATACGATGAAAACGAAATGAATAGACAGGTTCAAGAATTAAACAAGGATTTAGAATTGATTACTGTTTTTGTTGATCAAGAATAAAAACATATTTTTATCTACACTAAAAATAACTATATTCAGAAACATCCAATAAATTTATATAATGAAACCATTTTTTTTAGAACCATCTGAAAATTTAGTAAATACATTATCTGTTGACAATTCAACTCGATTAGATGATGTTTATACTGAAATTTTCCCAAGCAATATTGCTACGATTGAAGTTAACGGAGCAGATTTCACCTTTATTTGTCAAAATAATATTAAACTAAGAATTTCTTTTCACTCTGCTGATATCGTTAGGTTTAGATACATTCATGACTTAGATTTTGGTAGAGATTTTTCTTATTGTATTGACCCTAATTATAAAAGAGAACAAATAAGTTGTACTCACAGTGAAGATGATTTACAATATGAATTATCAAATGGAAAATTAAAGGTTTGTGTTGAAAAAAGTGATCTTAGAATAACAATCTATGACGAAAATGGCGTTGAAATATTAGCCGACGAAAATGGATTTTATGCTTATAAAACCATCATGAATGGTTTAACAGAAATAGGAACTACCTTTAAAACTACTCTAAATGAGAGTTTTTATGGTATGGGTGATAAAACAAGACCTTTTAACCTAAAAGGAACCGATTGTACTAATTATTGTACTGACGCATTTGCTTACGGCACTTATTCAGATGAATTATATCGATCAATACCTTTTTATTTGGGCTTAAACTCTGGGCATGGATATGGAATTTTTCTTGATAATTCATACAAAAGTAAATTCGATTTCGACACAGAAGGAAAAAATGTGGTTCAAATGGCCGCTAAAGGAGGTGAACTGAATTATTACTTTATCAATGGGCCTCAATTATTAGATGTTGTTGAAAAATATAGTATTCTAACAGGTACTCCTGAATTGCCACCGATGTGGGCTTTGGGCTTTCATCAATGTAGATGGAGTTATTACCCCGATACACGAGTAAGAGAACTAGCTAATGATTTCAGAAGTAAAAAAATTCCTTGTGATGCTATTTATCTCGATATCGATTATATGGACGAATACAAATGTTTCACATGGTCTAAGCAATATTTCCCTGAAATGAAGAAATTAGTTTCTGATTTGAAAGCGGATGGTTTCAGTACCGTTGTAATGATAGATCCAGGTATTTATGCCAAAAACGGGTATGATGTTTATGATAGTGGTGTTAAAATTGATGCATTTTGCAGAAGGTCATCAGGCGACGTAATGTTCGGTCCAGTCTGGCCACCTAAATGTGTTTGGCCTGACTATACAAAAAAAGAGGTTAGAGAATGGTGGGGAGAGTTATATAAAGAACTATATAATGACATAGAAATAGAAGGGTTTTGGAATGACATGAATGAGCCCGCAGTATTTAAAGTGAATGAAAAAACATTTCCTGAAAATGTAATGCACCATTTTGAAGGAGCACCAACAAACCATGCTCAAATTCATAATGTATATGGAATGCAAATGTCTAGAGCATCGCAAGAAGGTTTAAAAAAGTTACAACCAGAAAAAAGACCATTTATATTAACAAGAGCGAGTAGCTGTGGGGGTCAACGGTTTGCAGCACTATGGACTGGGGATAATATATCTGATTGGGGACACCTACATTTAGCAAACCTTCAATCTCAACGATTAAATATTTCTGGTTTCTCGTTAGTAGGCAGTGACATAGGCGGTTTTGCAGGTTACCCTGATGGCGAATTACTGACCCGATGGTTACAAATGGGAATTTTCCACCCTGTTTATAGAGTTCACTCGATGGGTAAAAAGAATGATGGTTCTGCTGAAGTAGATGAGGAATTGAAATTGAAAGAGATAGAATTAACCGCTGAGGAAAGAGCAGATCAAGAACCTTGGGTTTTTGGTGACCCTTATACAGAAGTTTCTAGAAAAGCAATAGAACTAAGATATCAATTACTACCATATATATATACCTACCTTAGAAAAAATTCGCAAAAAGGAACTCCACTTATTAAAAACTTAATATTTGTTCACCAAAACGATGGTAACTGTAAATATAAAGAAGATGAGTTTATTTTTGGAGAACATTTGCTTGTTAGCCCTGTCGTAGAGCAAGGGCAAAAAAGCAAGAAAATCTATCTTCCGAAAGGAAATTGGTATGATTTCTGGAATAATTCGATTTATTTTGGAGAAAAAAATGTTCAAATTACCACTACTTTAGAAAAATTTCCTTTCTTTGTGGAATCGGGTACAGTTTTAACTCTTTACCCAGTGCGACAACACACAAAAGAAGTTATTGATACTCTTACTTTAAAAATATATAAAGGGAATAATATAACTGAATTTTATGAAGACCAAGGAGATGGTTACGAATACAATAATGGAAACTATTTATTACATAAAATAGAACAAGTTTCTAAAATTGAAAGTACTCAAATCCAATTTCACACAGAAGGGTCTTCTACCCCCAATTACCAAAAAATAAACATAGACTTTATAGGGTTTGAAAATATTTCTAAACTCCTAATAAATGGCGAATCATTTGAAGTAACACGCAATGATGACAAAAATTGTTATCAACTGATGTACCCTTCAAACGTCATTGAAAATATTGTGGTTAGCCACTAAAGAAGTTTATAGATTACGATCTAAAACACAACCGAATATCTCACCCAATCACTTTGGGTGGGATTTTTTGTTTACTAATTAATTGTTTTTTACAAATTGAAATGCAAAAATCCAATCATTTATCACATAAGTATTGGTAATCTAAAATAAAATAGTTACTTTTGCATTCCAAATCAAGATATTTATTTTTTACAAGATTTAATGGATTTATAACATGGATGCTATAAAGTACGTTCAGGAACAAATGATAACGAAGTCAGAATATCCAACATTCAGACCTGGTGACACTATTTCTGTTTCTGTTAAGATTAAAGAAGGTGATAAAGAAAGAATTCAGATATTCAAAGGAAACGTTATTCAACTAAATGGCGAAGGAGCAACCAAAACTTTCACTGTTAGAAAAATGTCAAGTGGAGTTGGTGTTGAACGTGTTTTTCCTTTAAATTCACCTTTCATTGACGATATTAAAATATTAAAAAGAGGTAAAGTTAGACGTGCTAAGATTTACTATATTAGAAAATTAGTAGGTAAAAAAGCTAGAATCAAAGAGAAAAGATTTTAGGTCTAATTTCTTTTTTAATAAAAAACCTCAATTGCATTGCAGTTGAGGTTTTTTTATTTTCCTCTCGGGAACTATTGATAAGTTTAATTTGTTTTACTATCAGAAGGCTAATCGAATTAGCATACAAAAACAAAAACAAACTCATTTTTCTTTTCAAAAGAACATAAAACACTCTTTGAGAACAAACACTCATTTTTCCCTTTAGGGCAATTAGAATCTGTAAAATAATTCTAATTGCCCTATTTTTTTTTAGAAGGCTATTAACTTTTAAATACCTACCCGCTATTTTTTTGATTTCAATGATTTGTCTATCTTGAGTATAAATATCAAACACAATGGCTATATCCAGAGTTCTTTCTATATTATGGTTAATCATTACAATCGTCTTTATAATGATTCAAACCAAAGCGTATTTATTGCCTTTGATTATAGCAATTCTTATATGGTATATCTCAAGACAGTTAAGAATCTTCTTAAACCACTATAAATTTATTCGAAAGAATACACCTTTATGGCTACAAAATACAATGGTATTTGTATTAATGTTTATAATATTAGCTTTCATTTCGCAATTATTATCTACTAGTTTAGCTGAATTTAGTACTCGTATCGACCATTATGAAAATAACATTCAAAAGTTTAATGCCCAGATAATTAAAGATTACCAATTTAACTTCATCGAAGTCATCAACACAAACATTGGAAACATTAAACTATCCAGTATTTTGCATCCTGTTGTCAATGGGCTTACTGCATTTTTGAGCGATGGATTTTTAATTCTAATGTTTATCATATTTATCGTTTTAGAAGAAAATATTTTTATCCAAAAATTTAGACTCCTCTTCCCTACTGAAGATAAATTAGAAACTTTTCAAATACTCATAAAAAAAATAGATCGTTCTTTTAGTAGATATATCTCGCTAAAAACGTTGGTAGGATTATTAACAGCTGTTCTTAGCTACTTAGTATTATTAATTTTAGGTGTAAGTTCTCCCATATTGTGGGCTTTTATAATCTTTTTACTGAATTATATCCCAAGCGTAGGTTCATTAATTGCAACCGCGTTTCCGACCTTGGTGGCTTTTTTAGAGCAGGGGCAATTAATAGACGGGGTTTATGTTTTGATTGCACTAGGAGCTGTCCAAATAGTTGTTGGTAATATTATAGAACCTAAAATAATGGGAAATAGTCTAAATATTAGTCCTTTTGTGGTAATAGTCGCTTTGGTGATTTTTGGAGCAATTTGGGGTATAATGGGAACCGTATTGTCAGTCCCCATTACCGTTATGCTTATTATTATTTTTAGCCAATTTGAAAGTACCAAACCCATTGCCATCTTGTTATCAGAAACAGGCAAAATAGGAGATTCGACCCCAGTTAACCAAAACGAAAATGCCGATTGATTAATAACCAAAAGCAGCTTTCATTTTATCAAAAATAGCAGTATTTTCATAAATTCCTTGAAATGCCTCAGCCCCTGGACCAAAAGCAAAAACAGGTATTAAATCCGCGGTATGATAATCACTTGTAAATGCCATTTTTAGAGAATCCAATTTAGACCCATATTGAATAGCAAAACCTCCTGTTTCATGGTCTGCAGTTACAATTACCAAAGTTTCGCCATCTTTTTCTGCAAAATCTAGTACTTTACCAATCGTTTTATCAAAATCTAACATTTCGCTAATGATATAATCTCCTTCATTAGAATGTCCACCCCAATCTATTTGAGAGCCCTCTACCATCAAAAAGAAACCTTTATCTTTAGCCTTTCTATCCAAATAAGAAATTGTTTTTTCAGCAGCAATTGGTAAATATTTTCTCCCTTGAGAAACAGGTAAGGGATCACTATCCGAAGTAAAATATCCTATATTTTGGTCTTTGTTAAATGGCAACGAATCTACTTCCATTTCAAAATTATCTGAAATGAAATAGTTTTTAGCTTTTAACGAATCTAAAATATTTGCTTTATCTTCTCTCCTGTTAAAGAATTTTTTACCTCCTCCAATAAAAACATCTACTTCAGTGTTTAAAAAATCCGCCGCAATTTCTTCTTGTTTTTGCCTTGAATCCACATGAGCAATAAAACTTGCTGGTGTTGCATGAGTAATCGTAGATGTTGCAATTAACCCCGTTGGTTTCCCATCTTCTTCCGCCATTTCAAGAATCGTTTTAACCGATTTTTTGTCTAAATCTACGCCAATTGCTCCATTAAACGATTTAACACCACATGAAAAAGCAGTAGCACCCGCAGCAGAATCTGTTACTAAATTATTACCAGAATAAGACTTGTGTAAGCCTAATTTTGTAAATCTTTCTAATTGTAATTTATTAGAATTAGAATATAACCCAGCAGTAATCTGAGTCAGTCCCATTCCATCACCAACCATTAAGATAATATTTTTAGGTTGTTTGGGCTTTTCAGTTATTTGATTAGATACATTTGTTGATTTTTGGTTACAACCAATTAAAATCATTAAACAAACTATCGACAAACAAAAATTTTTAATTTGCATAAGTTCTGTTTTTATTATTCTTTAAATGATGCAAGATAATCTTCAACACATTAAAAGAAAAATGAACCTCACCAAATTTATAAAATTGGTTTTTTAAAAAAATTTTATAAAGATTCCTAGCTCTTTATTTTTTGGCTTTATTATTGATTCATTGTTTACATATTTTAATATAAAACCAAATAAATTCGAAATGAAAAAATTAACAAAATGTTTTGCTGCTATGTTAGCAGTA
>CALAJP010000067.1 GCA_937922815.1 uncultured Saprospiraceae bacterium | reverse complement strand
AAAGGGCAGGAGGTGGATTTTTCTTCTTTGGAAAAAGAGTTTTCTGAAGTGAAATTTTGCGAAGATTGGCCTGTTTTGTTAAAAGAATATGTTTCTGAAGAAGGGAATGTAGATTATTTAGGTTTTAAAAATGATAGTCTTAGGTTTCATAATTGTTTATCCTTTTTTTCGAATCATCCTCCTGCCCAAAATTGGTCGAGAGCAGAAAAAATGACGTATTGGATTAATGCGTATAACATTTTTACCATAAAACTGATTGTTGATAATTATCCATTAAATAGCATTAAAGATATTTCCGATGGGTTGCCAATGATAAATTCCCCTTGGGATATTAAATTTTTCCAGATTGGTGGAATTGATTTTGATTTGAACACCATTGAACATGAGATTCTCAGAAAACAATTTGATGAACGCCGAATCCACTTCGCTATTAATTGTGCTTCTATTTCCTGTCCTCGTTTGCTGAATGAGGCTTACGACCCCATTCGTTTAGAGGAACAACTAGAAAAACAGGCCATCGAATTTATCAATGATGCTTCTAAAAATATCATTACTCAAAAGGAAACGAAGCTTTCTAAAATATTTGATTGGTTTGAAAGTGATTTTACAAAAGAAACATCAATAATTGAATTCATTCAAAAGTATAATGACCAAATCAATTCAGAAAATAAAATCGAATATTTAGGGTATGATTGGGGATTGAATGAATGAGTTGACACACCAGTATTGTTGTTTATTGCATCTAATGAATAAAACCAAATACAATGAATAGAGCAATTATTATTATTATTATATTTTTTACGATTTTTAGCTGCCAAGAACATAATAGTCCTAATGATTCATTTGGAATGTATCCTGAAGATAAACTTGAGGAAGAAATGGATATTCCTAGAACAAGAGAATCTCCCATACCTCCGTCACCTCAATCGTCAAATAAAATCATCAAAACAGGAAGTATTGAATTAGAGGTAGATGATTTACAATTTTCTAAAACAAGAATTGACTCTATTTTAACCCAAAGCTCAGGGTATTACGAAAAAGAGGACTACTATTCACATTATTCATCGAATAGCTATTCTTTGGTGCTGCGTATTCCTAATCAAAATTTTGACGAATTTGTAAAACAGATTGAAAAAGGGATTGGTAAAATTAAATCTAAAAGTATTCAAGCGAAAGATGTTACAGAACGCTATACAGACCTTACTATTCGACTCGAAAACAATTTAGCATACCTCCAACAGTATAAAGAAATTTTAAAAAAAGCAAAATCGGTTAAGGATATTCTCGAAGTACAAGAAAAAATCAGGAAAATAGAGGAAGAAATCGAAAGTAAAAAAGGTTCCCTCAAATATTTGGACGATAAAGTAAAGTTTTCAACACTCAGCATCGAGTTGACATCTACGGTAGAAGTTCCTGATGATAGCCCTCGTTTTGGTACAGAAGTATTTGATTCTTTTAAAAATGGCGGTCAAATGTTTTTAGACTTTGTACTTGTATTGATAAACCTTTGGCCTTTTTTGATAATGGTATTTCTAATGTTCTTTGGCGTTAGAAAACTCATGAAAAGAAAATTAAAGTGATTTCGAGAAAATAGGCTCAACATTGATTGATTTAATGTTGAGCCTATTTTTTATACCTACTTTCTATAACTGTTAATGTTCAAAAGGTAGCGTTGGTTTTCCTCGCAACCTTTTAAATCTCTTGTAATTTTCATCGATTAGTGCAGTATCAGCTTTCTCAAACTCTTTATTAGTAACTAAATAATCTTTTTGGAGTTTTTCCAGCCTCAACCGTAATTCAGATTCAATTTTGTCATATTCTTTACTTTCAATAAGGTTAACTAATTCTTGTGGGTCTTTTTGCAAATCATACATTTCCCATTGGTCAATATCATCATAAACATGAATTAGTTTGTATCGGTTCGTTCTTATTCCATACATTTTTTTAACCATGTGAAACGCAGGATAATCGTAATAATGATAATAAACAGCATCTCTGAAATCTGCATCTTGAATTTCATTATCAATAACAGGTTTAAAGGATTTGCCTTGAATGTCAGTCGGAATTTCAACCCCAGCATAATCTAAAAATGTAGCTGCAAAGTCCAAATTTTGCGTTAATGCTTCAACTTTGGTTCCTGCTTTTATTCCTTTTGGATAACGAATTAATAAAGGCATTGCTAAAGATTCTTCGTACATAAAACGCTTATCAAACCACCCTTTTTCGCCTAAATAGAACCCTTGGTCTGTGGTATAGACGATAATCGTATTTTCTGCTAAATTATTGTCATCTAAAAAATCTAAAATTTGTCCAACACCTTCATCAACAGATGAAATAGTAGCTAAATAATCTTGCATATATCGCTGTAATTTCCAAATAGCTAAATCCTTACCACTTAAATTTGCATCATGAAAAGCATCATTTTTAGGCATATATGCTTTGTCCCAAATCGCTCTTTGTTCGGGAGTCATTCTGTCAAAATCTGTAGTCCATGGGTTATGAGCCAGTTCGGTACTCCCTTTTTTTATAGACATTTTCAAATCATGTCCTTCGTACATGTCTTCAAAAACAGTTTGTTGCTGCTGTTGGGAAGCCAACGAACCTTCATGGTGCGTAAAATAAGTATCAGGAATTGGAAATTGAACGGTATCATATTGGTTTAGATGTCTCAGTGCTGGCATCCAATTGCGATGTGGAGCTTTATGTTGAACCATCATCATGAATGGTTTGCTATCATTTTTAACTTTATCTAAAAAAGACAAAGCCTCTTCGGTTACAATATCGGTAGCATAGCCCATTATCTTAGTGGTATCAACTTTTGATGTTTTGGGGTTCGGAGAAATAAAGTTAGGGTTATAATAATTTCCTTGGTCTTCCAAAATATTCCAATAATCAAACCCCTGTGGGTCTCCATGCAGATGCCATTTGCCTAGCATTGCCGTAGTGTATCCACTTTTTTGTAATAACTTAGGAAACGTTTGTTGATTTCCATCGAATACATCGCCATTCATCCTAAAACCATTTTGATGGCTATGTTTTCCAGTTAATATCACTGCTCGACTTGGGCCACAAATAGAATTGGTACAAAAATTTGATTTAAAAATAGCACCCTCTAATCCGATTCGGTCAATATTTGGAGTCGGAGCTAATTTACTAACAGGATGGTTATAAGCACTTATTGCTTGAACAGCGTGGTCGTCTGCCATTATAAAAATAATGTTAGGCTTTTTATTTTCAGTATCATTTGTACACGAAAAAGCACAGACGATAAGAAACAGGCTGAGTATAGATAGTTTCATTTTATGATATCGTTTATTAAATTAGAAATGGTTTTAGTTCAACTTTTCAATCAATATTCCGCTAAGAACTGTTTTTCCTTCAACAGAATGGAGTTTAATCGATAACTTTTCATTATTTTCTATAGCAACTTGCATAGATTTTTTTACGCCATACTTTTCTGGATATTCTTTTGCAAGGTTTAATTGATGGGCAAAATTTATATTATTTAATTGAATATTAAAAACTCTTTTTTGGGATGCGGTTTCGTCTATTTGATTAGCATTTAGGTTATATATTAGATTGCTTTTCTCTTTTAGTATTGGTTCAACAAACATTAATGTTATTTGATAATTTCCATTAGGAATATCAACCTTATATTCTGTACAGCCTTCGAGCATCGTTTGGAATAGAGGGTCTGAGTCTGTGTTTCTAATATTGTATGGAATGCCTTGATTTTTTTCTGAACTAAGATTGAATTTTTTCCCATCGATATAGCCAAATAAACCTGGTGTATATTCCCTATCCGACACAAAAACAATATCTTCTTTCTCTGCTAAAAAATTAAAATGAGAACCGACATTAATTCCAAACCTATCAAATTCGTGATTTTTAAAGTCCTTTAAAATAGAAACCGCTACTTGTTTTTCAGTTAATATATTTTTTTGTTCATCGTAAACTTTGAAATTAACCATTCCATTAGGTAATTGAACAATAGTTTTAGCAATACCATTTTTGAAAACTAAATCACTAACTTTCTCTTCGTTTAAGTACAATTCGCCTTGAGAAATATTGGAAAATATAGACAATTCATATTCATTATTTTCTACTAAATGAATATGTTTGGGAACAGAAATATGAGCAAATGGTTTCTTATTATTTAATACAGATTTATACCAATAATAAATATTTTTAGGTTTTCGGTCATAATTAATCAAGCCTTTTTGATTGACATGTGGTATGGCATCGCCTCTAAATTCGGAACCGAAATCTGCGAAATTCCACGCTGTCATACCAGCTACATAATCTCTTTCCATTACTTGTTCAAAATATCCGCTATGGAGAAGCAATTGATAGTCTTCTGAAAAATCATACTTCAAAGGTGTTTGCGTTCTAATTCTTTGGTCAGCACCAGGTCCATATTCTGACACCATAATTGTTCTATTGGGATAACGTTTATGCTGTTCATCTAAAAAAGTACCCAAATCATAAATCTTATCATGATACCATCCAAAATACAGATTCCACCCAATTAGCATCGACAAATCTGCAATTCCTGTTTCGTTATAGAGTTCATCGTAATGTAAAGCCATAACCGTTAAGTGATTGGGAGCCAATTTACGGGTTAAATTTTCTAATTTTTCGGCAAGAGAATAAGTAGTGTTTTTAATTTCGTTTCTTGTTTCGGGAGATGATTTTTTATCAAAAGCTAAACGAAGAAAAATTTCATTCATATAACCAAACATCACCACTGAAGGATAATTGTAATATTGTTTAATATGACGTTCTTGCATTTCAAGACTGGTCTTAAAAAACATATCACTATTGGTCACTTTATTAACAATTGGAGTTTCTGACCACACCAAAATACCTAATTCATCACATAGTTTGTGCAACTCTCGAGTATGTGGATAATGGGCAAATCGGATAATATTTCCCCCCATTTCTTTAATCAGGTGTACATCTTTCTTTTGTAAATGAACAGGAACAGCATTTGCCATTCCCGCATAATCTTGATGTTTGTTGACACCTATTAATTTGTATGGCTTTCCGTTTAAGTAAAACCCTTTGTTGGGGTCAACACTTATCCAGCGAAAACCGATTTTTTGGTTTTTAGAATCTATCTGAAGACGTTTATCATCTAATAATTGAATATTTAGATTATATAGATTTGGTGTTTCGGGAGTCCATAATAAAGGTTTTTTGATTAAAGGAAATCGTATTTTAATTTCTTCTCTAGAGTTTTTTCTTGCTGTAATACTTTTAGATTCAGACAGCACTTCATTTCCATTTTTATCCGAAATCAATAAATTTAAGTGATTGGTATAATCAACATTAGATTTATTTTCGACTAAAACGGTCACTTCCACACCTGCAGCTGCCTCATTCACTTCATAATAATTTACATAAAATCCATCTGACGCAAAATCAGATAAACTTATATGTTGTTTGGGTTTAGAGATTAATAAAACATCTCTATAAATTCCACCATAAAAAGTAAAATCAGCATCCAAAGGAGGAATATTCTCGTTATGTGAATTATCAACTTTTACTTCAATTAAATTATATGTTCCGAAGTTTAAAAACTTTGTAATATCAAAATTGAAGGCTAAATATCCTCCTTTATGATTTCTTACCTTTTTGCCATTCACAAATACAGTTGACTCCTGATTTACGCCTTTAAAATGTAAATAATGAATCAATTCGTTTTGTGATTTATCAAAAAATAAATTCTTACGATACCAAGCTTCTCCTCGATAGTACCCTTTTTTATCATCAAAAGCATCTTCCGTATTCCACGAATGAGGAATATTGATAGTTGACCAATTCTTTTTTTCAGTTCCTTTAGAAAATTGCCAACCCGAAGAAATTATAGTTTCTTGAGAGAATGCAGGCTTGGCAAAAAACACCATTGAGCAAATTAAAATGAAAAATATATTTTTGTTCATGATAGGCTGGTTGTAATTATTATTTCAATTCAATAATCTGAGTAGTAACATTATTAGAACTATTTCCAATAAATATTTCAAATTGACCTTTCTCTGCTTGATAATTTAGCTTAGAATTATAAAATTTAAGAAGTTCTTCATCAATTTTGAAAGTCACTGTTTTGGACTCGCCCGCTTCTAAAAATACTTTTTCAAATCCCTTTAATTCTTTCAATGGACGGCTAATACTTCCTACCAAATCTCTTATATATAATTGTACGACTTCAGCACCTGCTATATTTCCAGTGTTTTTAACGTCAACTGATACAGAAATGGAGTTACCAGCATTCAAATTTGTATTGCTATAAACAGGTTTGCTTATTTCGAAAGTGGTATATGAAAGCCCATAACCAAAGGGAAAAAGAGGCGTGTTAGGAATATCTAAATAATTAGACTTAAATTTTTGATATTTTCCTAATTCAGGTCTTCCTGAGTTTAGCATACTATGATAAACGGGAACTTGACCTACATGAACAGGGAATGATGTTGTTAGTTTCCCTGACGGATTTACTTTACCAGAAATAACATCAACAATTGCATTTGCTCCTTCCGTTCCTCCAAACCATACATCTAAAATTGCATCCATATTTTCATTCTCCCAATTCAATGTCATCGGTCTACCATTATAAAGTACCATAACGATAGGTTTATTTAGCTTTTTTAATTCATTTAACAAGCGAGTTTGACTAGGTTGAAGACCAATGTGAGCTAAAGAAGATGCCTCTCCAGACATATCAGCCGCTTCTCCCATTACGGCAACGATAACATCGGACTGATTCGCCACTTCTATTGCTTCATTAATTAATTCCTCTGCACTTCTTTCATCAATAACTATTTCTTTCCCAAATGCATTAACTTTTTTAGCAAAAATAGGGTCATCACTAATATTTGCTCCTTTTGCATATTTTAAGTTTTCTTTTGGAAGCCAAGCTTCAAAAGCTTCTTTTACTGTAACCGCTTTGGAATGGTCTCCCGAAACACTCCATGTTCCGAGCATATTTCTACGGCTATCTGCCAAAGGTCCTATCAAAGCTACTTTTTTACTATCTGAGATAGGTAAAGTTTGCTTTTCATTTTTTAATAATACAAATGATTCCGAAGCCATTTTTCTTGCAAATAATCTATTTTCTTGAGACATGATTTCATTTTGTCTAGTTTCATCCAAATAACGATAAGGGTCATCAAACAATCCTAAATCTTCTTTTAGCTTTAAAATTCTACGACAAGCTCTATCTACATCACTTTCGTTTAAGGCTCCATTTTCAATAGATTCTTTAATTGTTTTCACAAAACCTTCTCCAATCATATCCATATCGATTCCTGACTTCAAAGACAATTGAGAAACTTTTTTCAAGTCTCCTAATCCATGTGCAATCATTTCATTTATCGCCGTATAATCAGTTACTACCATTCCTTCGAATGCCCATTTTTTTCTTAGAATGTCAATATATAATTCTTTATTTCCCGAAGCAGGAACATAATCAATTACATTAAAAGAAGTCATAATGGTAGCTACTCCAGCATCTACTGCAGCTTTGTATGGCGGTAAATATTCATTAAATAATCTCACCTTACTCATATCAACGGTCGCATAATCTCGGCCTCCTTCAGGAGCACCATAAGCTGCAAAATGTTTGACACAGGCAGCTACAGTTTTAGAATCATCAAGTTTATTTCCTTGGTAACCTTCGACCATAGCACGGGAAATAGCACTTCCTAAAAAAGGATCTTCTCCACCTCCTTCAGCAATTCTTCCCCACCTCGGGTCTCTTGCAATATCTACCATTGGGGAGAACGTCCACATAATTCCATCAGCAGTCGCTTCTTTTGCTGCAATTTGAGCCGATTGTTTAATTAAATCCATGTCCCAAGAACAAGATGAGCCCAATGGAATAGGAAAAATAGTTCTATGTCCATGAATAACATCTAAGCCCACTAATAGCGGAATGGAAAGACGAGTGGAATCAACAGCGTATCGCTGATATTTTTTTATAATTTCTACTCCTTTTAATCCAAAAATTGCCCCTACCTCACCATTTTTAATCTTCTTACCAACTTTGGTGTTTTGCATAGTTCCCGTAATCGTACCTCCTGGAGAAAGAAGATTTAATTGACCTATTTTTTCATCTAAAGTCATTTTTTTCATTAAATCATCCACTCTATTTTGAGAAAATGATAGATTAGCTTTCATAAAAAAGATTACCAGTAAAAGTGCTATTTTTCGTTTCATCTTATGGTTTTAATATGTTAATAGACATAGAAATCTCGCATTAGCCCAGTGTTTTAAGCTAGGCTAAATAGAGAAAAACTGATGCGTAAAAAATTTAACTAAATATTTATTTTTTGGACTTTGAAAAGAACCAGTTTAAAAAATTAGGTTCTTCAAAGGCTCTTTCCCAAGAATTGTGACCGACATTAGGGTATAAAGAAAGTTTGGCTTTTCCCCTAGCTCCTTGTATTCCCAACATCATTTTCATAGAATATTTAGGAGGTACAATCTTGTCATTGTTTCCATGAATAATCCAGACGGGTGTATTTACCATATATTTTGCCATTTCTCTATTTCCACCACCACAAATAGGTGCAGCAGCAGCAAAGGTGTCAGGCATTCTCCATAATAATTCAAACACCCCAAAACCTCCCATAGATAAGCCAGAAAGATAAATTTTATCTGAATTGATGAATTTCTTTTGTTTAAAATCATTAATCAGTTTCATTACCAAATCCAAAGAAGGCGTAGGCGGCGAATCATTACTAAAAACAAATTTTCTATTACCTTTTCCTTCATTAGGTCGGCTAACATTAGCCCAATTGTCTGTTAGGGGGCATTGCGGAAAAATGACAACAGCAGGGTAATTATCTATAGAATCTAAAAAAAGTTTACTCCCGTGTGTGAGTTGCAGTTGATTATCGTTGCCTCTTTCACCCATTCCATGAAGAAAAATAAAAAGTGGATATTCCTTGTCTTTATCAAAATTAGAGGGATAAAGAATTTGATAGTTTAACGACTTGTTATCAATACTAAACTGTTCAGCGTTAAACTTATTCTCAGAAACTCCTTGGCTATTTGCATTGAAACACAAAAACAAAATCAGCCATATTGAAAAAGTATATTTCATAGGAAAAGAATATTATTAATTGTAAGTGAAATTTAATTTATTAAGACCATTTTGTAAGTCAGTATCTTGCATGAATAACTTCCATAATAGCCCCGTTCTATAGTTTTCAATCATCACAGGAATCGTTAACTGGTCTAAGCCTAAATATCTTGGAGTTATCCAATCAGAAGTAAAACTGAATGCATCATAGGGACCGTAAGTACCTATTAAGTCAGGATTTCCGTAAACAAATTCTAAAAACTTATAACTTTCTTCTGGCAAATAAGGAAATGAAGCCAATGCAGCCGTTGGAGAGATAACACCATAATCTTGGGTCGGGTTGTGTCCTTTATAACCTCCCATTGAATAACTTGAAGTTAAGCCCCAACAAGAATCGCTATATCCTTCATATTCGTAGGGATTTACAACACTATGTTTGTGAATGATTTTAGTATGATTGACATTTAATTTCCAAAAATCAACAAATTCATCTTTTAAATTTCGAGGGTCTAAGCCTAAGTATGAATATTGTGCCCAAAACATAGGCCCGATAGGTTGTTTTGGATTGTTGTAATGGTCTATAACTACTGGAATGTCATAAAGTGTAGAATCGGTTACTAACTTACCGTTTAGCATATAACCTTCCGTATAAACATCTTTTTCGATTGGATATGTTGGAGAACTAGCCGCCAATATGTACATAATTAAACATTCATTGTAACCATGAACTTTGAAATTCATTTTCCATTCGTATTCAGGAGACCAATGCCAGTATAAGCCCTTTTCTCCTCCTTTGGTGTACCAAGACCATTCAACTTCTTCCCATAATTTGGTGATTTTGTCTCTTAATTTTTTTTCTTTTTCATTATCCTTATTGAAATACTGTCTTAGCGATAACATTCCTTGAATCAAAAAAGCCGTTTCGACTAAATCGCCTCCATTATCAAACTTGCTAAAAGGAGTCATTTTTCCATTAGGCAATAACCAATGAGGCCAAGCACCGTGGAAACGGTCTGCTTTTTCAAAAAAGTCGATAACATGCGTCATTCTTTCAAGTGCTTCTTCACGACTAACAAAGCCTCTTTCAACCCCAACTATTGTAGCCATTAAGGCAAATCCAGACGCTCCAACAGTTATTATCTCTGGTGGATGAGCTGGGTAAATATTATCCATATGAATCCGCTCTCGAGCAGCCATAGAAATAGGTTCTACTCCTTTCCAATAATAGTTAAACGTTTCTAATTGCACTCTGTCCAATAAACTCTCATCCATTTTATCTGTTACAACTTCTTTGTTAGATGGTGGTTGGCAGCAAGTAAAAAGCACACAGAAAAATAATGAGAATAGTATTCTTACCATGATATAAAATTAAGTTTTGTTAAGGCTCCTTCAACTTCGGGAGCAGACATAAATAAATTCCACAACAACTCGGTTCTGTGGTTTTCTATCATACAAATTATAGGACCTTGATCTATTGCTAAAAACGAGTCTGCATACCAATTTTCCGTAGGATTAAAAGCATCAATAAACCCGTATTCTCCCCATAGCTTATCTCCTAATTGATAATAAAAAAACCGCATTGCATCCATAGACATTTCAGGAGTATAAGGCATCGAAGATAAAGCAGCGGTTGGTGTAATTACGCCTAAATCATTGGCAGGACTGTGGGCTGAATACCCTGTATGATTATCACTAGCAGTTAGTCCCCAACACACATCCGAGTATGCGACATAATTTTTGGGATTCGCAATACAATAGGCTCTATTAATAAGCGTATGATTTTTATTTTGTATCCAATAATTAGCATATTCATCCATTAAGTTTCGAGGGTCTAAGCCTAAATATGAATAATGGCTAAAGAATAAGGGACCACCGAGATCATTACCTAAAGGCAGTTCATAGTTATAATGTGATGTTCCATTTTTAATATTACCACTTTTAGCATATCCTTCGTCATAGACCTCTTTTGATATTCCATAAGTAGAGGAAGCAGCTGCTAAAACATAAACAATTTGAGTTTCGTTATGTCCTCTTATTGGCAAATTAATATCCCAACCAAAATTAGGAGACCAATGCCAAAATAAAACATTCTGATCTCGTTGGTACCAATTCCATTCTATTTCATTTAATAGGGTATTAATTTTTTCAATTAATGTATTTTCAGCTTCATTTTCTTTATCTAAATATTGCCTTACGGTTATTAAGCCCTGAGCTAAAAAGGCAGTTTCTACCAAGTCTCCACCATTATCTTTTTCACTAAATGGGATTACTTTTCCAGTGGTGCCATTCAACCAATGAGACCAAGCTCCATGAAAACGATCGGCTTTTTCTAAAAAGTTTACTATTTTATTCCATCGTTCTAAGGCATCCGATTTGGTAATAAAATCTCTTTCGACAGCTACAATCATAGCCATTAGTCCAAAACCTGTTCCTCCTGTAGTGACAATTTCGCCAGAAGTGTTTCTTTCTCTTGCCATTCCTGAAACGGGGTGTCCAAAATCCCAGAAATATTTGAAAGTTTGCTCTTGTACTTTAGTCAGTAATTCTTCGTCAGAGATTAAGGGAAATTTATTTGTGGAGTCTATTTGTGTATAAAAAGTATATGATTGAGTATTAAAATCTCTATTTACGTGTTCTCCTAAACTAGAAGGAACTAATATATTTATCCTATCTAAGGATTGAAAATCTTGGTTTAAGGAAATATTAAATACAGTATCTTTTTTTTCGGTTATAGAAAAAGTATAATTTTGAGAGCCAACAATTACCATTTTATCGAGGAGTGCTTCTGAATCTATTTCATGAGAAAAAGAAACTTCAATAGATGGTCGGAGAGCAATATTTTTATGTCTGTTGTTTTTAGTGATGTCTGTTTGTCCTATGGTTATGGACTGAATTTTTAAATCTTCTTTTTTGATTTGAAAACTAATCTTTGTTGGAAGGGCTTCTTTGCCTGTATCTGATTTTAGTGCAGATGATATTTCTATTGAATATTTTTTGTCTTCGATTAGTGGGGTAACAGGTTTTAGCAATAAAATCTTATTGTTATCTAAATATTGAAAGTTTACGGGAATTACTTCGCCTTCATTGGTCAATTGAACACCATTACTTGTCGTTATATCAATAGGTTCTTCAAAAGTGATTGTGATGTCATTAGGCTCGACTTCGTCATTGTCTGAAATGATTTTAGAACCTACTTTGACAAATTGGGCTTCAAAATGCTGAACCATAGCCACAGGCCCATCGTCTTTTGAACAAGAAGTAAGAATAATTGAAATTATAGTAATTAGTAGAAAGTTATATTTCATTAAAATCGAGAATTGAATTTAAGAACCAGAGAACAATTGTTCTCTGGTTCTTTATTAAAATTATTTTTCAGAATCGTATAAAGTTGTTACATCTGCAGCAGAGAAACTCGTATTGAAAATTCTTACATCATCCAAAGAACCTTTGAAATGATTAGATGTAGGAACTGCATAATTTCCCCAAGGTGTTTCCGCCCAACGCTCAGAATCGATACTTTTGATAAATCCGAATGCTAATATAGGCTCAAAATCAGGTTCTGTTCCACTATAAGCGACTCCTGTTACGTTTCTTTTAGGGGCAGCTTCTGGCCATAAATTAAAATCTTGGCTTTTCATTAATTGACCATTGATAAACATTTTACCTGTCTTCGCAGTCGCATCATAAGTACAAAGAATATGTGCCCATTTATTTAAAATAAGACCTTCTAAACCACCTGAACCAGAGATGTCTTGAGAAAAATCCCATCCTTGCCAGCTTGTTTCTGTCAATCCAGTTCCGTTATAGAACAAATCTTCACTTTGAGGGTCTTGCCCTTCTATAGCATAACTCATCGCCAATTTGCAGTTGTCTCCACGTCCTCCCATTTCAAATTGGAAACCAGCATTAGCTGCTAATCCTAATACAAAATGATTTGATGGATCTCCATTTTGGTTGATATGCCCAACTGAATCAGATTTTACCCAAAACGATATCGTAAAATCATCTGAATCCATTAATGATGTTGCGTTTCCAACTTCAATAATACTTTCATCTCCGTCAAAAGAAGCAACACTAGCCCCTTGCCCAAATCTATCTTCACCGTAAGTAATACTAACTACATTATCAGAAGTATAAGTACCCGTAGCTTCATCAGGGTTATTATCAAAATTCCAATAAGCAATCATCGCAGATTCGTTAGGTACCGTAACTGCGGCTCTTCCTTCGGTCGTAAATGTTCTAGTAGTTTGTGATAAAGTAGCACCATTAGAACCCTTTACACCATTTAATGTCAAAGTATAACTTGTTCCTCTATCTAAATCACCTTCAGGAGTTAGTGTTATCGTTGAACCAGATACGGTTACAGCACTTGTCGTATTGGACAATGACACAGAAGAAGTGGTTGCAGAGGCAGCATCGACATCGCTATCTAATGTGATGGCAATCGTACTGTTTAATGCTACATCAGTAGCTGACGATGCTCCATTAAGGTCTTTATTAACATCGCTTCCATCGGTAAAACTAGTTCCAGTCGCATTAATACTGCTAATTGAAATAGAGCTTTGCGTTGGAGAAGGAGTGTCTGGTTCATCATCGTTTCCGCATGAGAAAAACACAAATGCGGACATAGCAAGCCCACTTACAATAAATTTCATTTTTTGCATCTTAAAAATTCTTATGTTAAATAAATTATGTTAGGTTGAGTGCATTTTACACTCAGTTATTCGTTTTTAATATCCTGGGTTTTGAAGAATTAGACCTTGTGAAATATCAATTTCTGATTGAGGAAGAGGTAAAAATTCATTCTTACCCGCAACAAAACCAAGTGGTCCCATAACCTCTATTGCTTTTCCCGTTCTAATTAAGTCCCAAAACCGTAGTCCTTCAAAAGCTAATTCATATTTTCGTTCATTTAAAATAGCTTCTTTTAGTTCAGAAGGATTAGTTGTTGTAATATCTGGTAAAACATTTGAACCACCTCTTGCTCTTGCTCTTATTTGATTAATAAAAGGTAATGCGTCACTAGCTTTTCCGTTTTCTACCAATGCTTCAGCATGCATCAACAGTACATCAGCATATCTCAATATTCTTCGATTGTGAGAAAACGAAGTTTCTGAAGTTGGTCCTGGAACCCAAACTTTTTGATTATAACATTCTATTTCTACAATTCTTCCATTTTCCATCGTGGTGTCAGGAGTCGCAGCTTCACCTACAATAGTTTGTCCATCAATTACTTCATTAAGAAATAAGATTGAGCTTTCCATTCTTGGGTCTTGATTGGCTTCTAATTCTTGAATAAAAGGGTAAGCGGGTCTTGAAAATCCCCAACCTTTATTAGGGGTTCCTCTTACTCCTTGTGTATTAGCGTATTGGTTTCCACCCAAAACCTGATTAGTTGTGGCTAAGCCTCCAATTTCAAATATAGATTCTTCATTAAATTCATTATCATGAGAAAATATTTTACCCAAAGTTGGTACTAATTCATATTCTTTAGACTCGATAATGGATTCGGTTAGTGTTTCTACGGTTTCGAAATCGCCATAGAACAATTTGATTCTTGCATATAAACCTTCCGCAGCTCCTTTGGTCATACGTCCTAAGTCTTCGGCTGGATAGTCGGACCTTTTGGGCAAGTTTGCAATTGCATATTCGTAATCAGGGTAAATAATTTCATTTAGAATTTCTTGATAAGGAGCTCTACCCAAGCCTAATGGCGGTTCACTTACCGTGACTTTGGGAACATCTCCATAACCTCTGACTAATAAACTATAAAAATATGCACGAAAAGCCCTTGCTTCTGCCACTAACCTCGATTGAAGATTAGGGTCTATATTTTCAATAGAGGGTACTTTTTCAATAACTAAATTCGTCTTTTTGATAGCAGAATAAACGGTTTTATACCAATTCTCAGTGATAATGCTCGTTGCTTCGTGTTCAAAAGTTTCGTAAGGGCGTAAATGAATCCCATCTCCAGGATTAGAACCTTTTACGGTTTCATCGGACATTACATCAAGAACGGGGAACCCACCCGTATTAATTGACCAGGTTTTTGCAATAAAATAAATAGCATTAGTAGCTAAAATTGCATCTGATTCTGTTGAAGGAAAAGTTCCTACGGTTAGAACAGACTTGGGAGGCTCGTTCAGGAAATCTTCTCCACAAGAAACAAACCCTATAATAAAAACAGAAAATATTAATAAACGATTCATAATGAAAATGATTTTAGAATTGAACATTTAAACCTAATGTGTAAATTTTTGAGATTGGATAAGTTCCTCTATCGATAACGCCATCAATAGCGTTTGTAGCTCCTATTTCGGGCGAATATCCAGTAAAATTAGTTACTGTAAATAAGTTAGTTGCTCTCAAATATATATTGACATTAGAGGCTTTTACTTTGTTAAGTAAATTACCATTTAACTTATAATTTAGTGTCAAACTTCTCAACCTGAAAAAGTCCCCACTCTCTACATAATATGATGAAGGAAGAAAATTATTGCCACCCGATGAGGCACGTGGATGAGTATTCGTAGAACCTTCTCCTGTCCAATAGTTGTTGTATTTTTCTTCAAAATTAACCGTTGTAAATCTTATGGCTTGTTTACCGTTATAAATATCGCTTCCCCTTTGTCCTTGAAAATCGGCTGCTAATGAAAAACCTTCGTACCCAACTTCTACATTAAATCCATATATTAATTCTGGAATAGAAGACCCGATTCTAGTTCTGTCAAAACCATCAATTTTACCGTCTCCATTTAGGTCTTTATATTTTAAATCTCCAACCACGGAATTAAAAAAGCTAGCACTATTGTCCAAATCGGCTTGATTCTGATAAACACCTATTGTTTCATATCCGTATAAAAACCCTATTGGTTCGCCCACGGCAGAACGTCCCACTTGCTGACCATTCCCTAAATCTCCTCCGATTATTAAAGAATCAGCTCCAATTCCTTGTCCGATATTGGTTACTTTATTACTTATTGTAGTACCTAATACTCCGATACTATAATTGAACTTTCCCTTTTTGTCTTGATATGATACTTGCCATTCCAATCCTTTATTTTCAACATCGGCTGCATTAAAAAATATGCTACGGTTGGCACCAATTCCTAAATATCCTACGGGTTCTAATGCGACCAAAATGTCTTCTGTGTTTTTGACATAATAATCGACTTCTGCAAGGATTCTATTTTCGAAAAAACCTAAATTAACACCGATATTGCTTTGAGTGGTTTGTTCCCATTTCAAATTAGGGTTTCCTCCGCTATCAAAACTAGCACCTGCGTTGAGAGATTCGTTTTGACCCAATACGGCATCTTGTCCATTGGCAATAGTAGCATATTGAGCCAATACATCAATTTTTTCATTCCCAGTTATTCCCCAACTCAACCTTAATTTGGCACTGTTTAAGAAACTATTTTTCGGGAAGAAACTTTCGTTGTATATATTCCAACCTAATGCCATACTTGGAAATACTCCAAACCTATTGTTAGCACCAAAGTTAGAAGAACCATCTCTTCTGATAGAAGCAGTAACTAAATATTTACTATCAAAAGAGTAATTAATTCTTCCAAGGTATGATTCCAATCTATTTATTCTTAAATTATTACTTACTTGATCTAAGTCATCTTGCCCTGCATCAAGAAACCAAAAATTATCATCTTCTCTTAATAAACCTTCAGTTCTTCCTTCTAAATTTTCTCCACGAATCGTTTGAGAAGTATGCCCTACTAATAATGAAATATTATGAGGGCCAAAAGATTGTTGGTAGTTTAATGTATTTTCAAAAATAGTAGAAAGATTCAAATTTCGACTCAACGCCAAATCATTATCAGCATTTTGTTGTAATGGACCCACAAAATAGCTAGGCGTAAAGCTTCTATTTTCAGCTACATTCGCATCAAATTGCAAACTTGTTTTGAAAGTGAAGTTTTTCAAGAAATTTACTGATGCATATAGATTACCTAAAGCTCGAACTCTTTTATTTGTGCTATTCGAAAATTCAATTGCTGCTAAGGGATTTCCTCCATTAACATCTGCAAAACTTCCATCTTCGTTGAATGGAGCGGTGATAGGCAATGCCCTCAATACATTATTAACTACTCCTGGAGCATTTTCTTTTTCGGAGTACATCGTAGAAAAATCTAATCCGAAATTCATAAATTCAGCAATTTTATAATTAGAATTTATCTTTGCCGTAAATCTTTCTAAGCCCGATTTTGGTAAGACACCTTCTTGGTTAAAGTAACCCAACCCTATATAATGATTGTTCTTTTCATTTCCGGTACTGTAGGAAAGGTTAGCATTAGTAATCGCTGTATTTTCTTTGTAAATTAAATCATGCCAATCCGTATCGGCTAAGGCATCTAAATTATTAAAAGTTCCGGGGTCTATTTCGTTTAAGTAAGTTGCAAATTCTCTGCCTGTCATTACGTCTATTTTATTGCCCACATTTTCAATAGACCTTTCGAAAGAAAATTGAATATTATCTTTTCCTGAAGTACCTTTTTTGGTAGTGACAATAATTACCCCTGCGGCCCCTCTTGTACCATAAATAGCCGTTGCGGAAGCGTCTTTTAATACTTCAATTGAAGCAATATCATTACTGTTTAATAAAGAAATGGCTCCAACATCTGTAATGACTCCATCAATCACAGCTATTGGGTTGTTATCGTTTAAAGTAGTTACTCCTCTCAACCTAACAACTGGGTTCGCTCCTGGGTCACCACTTGTACTTAAAATTTGTAAACCAGATACTTTCCCTTGTAGACCTTGTACCGCATTAGAACTAGGCACTTTTAGCAATTCTTCTGATTTTATTTGTGTAATTGAACCTGTAAGGTCGCTTTTCTTAACAGCACCATAACCAACTACAATCACTTCGTCTAATATTTCAGCATCGGTTAATAATTGAACGTCGATAACAAAATTGTTCCCTACTATTATTTTTTGTGTTTGGTATCCGATATAACTAAACTCTAAAGTATCGTTTGGTTTTGCTTGGATTTCGTAACTACCATCGAAGTCGGTTGTTGTTCCTATTTCATTATTTAGATTATAAATAGAAAGACCTATTAAAGGTTCTGCTGTCTTGGAGTCAGTTACTATACCTGTATAATTTTGACCATAGGCAATCATACTTAATAGCATAAAACTGAAAATTAAATAAGAGTGATGTTTCATAATTAAATACTGTGCTGGAGTTGTGAAATTAAATTTTGATTTACCTCGTTATTGCAATACAAAGTTATGTAAAGAGGTGTCTTTTTAGTAATAAAATGCAAAAAACAAAACGCACAAATAACTCACAGTAAAAAAATAAAACTCGTAAAATACTGTTAATGAGATAGTTGAAAAATACACATTAATTATACAACTCACACTTTATATATTCTTTGTTGAAATTAACTATCTTGTAAACTCATCATAATGTGAGTTTTTTATAATGAAATTTACCACACTTACTATACTAGTTTATTTTATTTTGCAATCTTTCTATGGATTTACGCAAATTTCACCTGTCATAAACTTTGACAATACAGTCTATAATGGCGGCTTACAAAACTGGGAGATTGTTCAGGAAGGAAATGGAAACATATATGTAGCAAATGATCAAGGCGTATTGGTTTATAATGGTTTTAATTGGAGAACTATAAAAATTCCCAAACATATTATTGTACGGAGTTTGTGTATTGTAGAAGATAAATTATTTATCGGAGGCTTTGAAATGTTTGGTTATATTCCGTTGGGGGATATTCAAAATGAGGAGTTTGTTCCAATAGCAAAAGAATTACTAGAAGGAAGTAACCAAGAAATTTGGCATATTTTCCAGGATAAAGAAACTATATATTTTCAATCTTTTTCTCATGTTTTTCAATGGAATGATAAGGAAGTCACACCATTGAAATTATCGTCTAATGTAATGTTTGGGGAGTCTATCAACAACCAAACGCTGTTTCCAAAAGTAAGAAAAGGGCTTCTTCAGCTAAAGAGGGACTCTCTTGTCAATTTTGAAACATTTCCTAGCTTTCCTGACCAGTCAAAAATTACGGGCCTAGTTTCATATAAAGAAGATATATTGGTTTCAACTCGAGAATATGGTTTATTCTTTTTATCAACATCGAATCAATTAACTTCTTGGGATTCTCCTATTAATGAAGAACTAAAAGATTACCATATAAATAAGATATTAAAGCTAAAAAATGGACATTTTGTCATCGGTACTTTATCGAATGGTATTTATATACTAAATCAAGAATTAAAGTTAATCTCTCAATTCAATAAATCTAACGCTCTTGGTAATAATACGGTTTTGTCTCTATTAGAAGATGAAAATAATAACCTATGGGTTGCCCTGGATCAAGGAATAGACCTAATTGCAATCAATACGCCCATAAAAATATATAAAGATGAGGACGGCAAAATAGGTACCATTTTTAGTGCGTTGGAATATGATAATGAAATATACTTTGCGTCAAACTTGGGAGTGTTTAATATTGTTGATGAGCCTACTGTTATTAATTCTAGTGAAGGACTTTCGTGGAAAGTTTACCAACAGAATAAGAAATTGTTTTTTGGACATAATAATGGAACATTTAGCATTGATAAAAATAAGAAAGTAAGGAAAGTGAGCAGTATTCCTGGGGCTTGGGATATGGCAAGAATAGATGAATACAACTTTTTGATTTCTACATATTTGGGTGTTTTTCATGTTTATTTGAACGGAGATACGTTTGAAGAAAAATTAGTTTCCCAATCGAATGTGTTATTTGAAAAGATGATTTTATCTAAAGATTTGTTAATTGGTTACCATAAACATCACGGAATAAAGTCGTACCGTTTTGAAAACAATATGGTTGATTATCATTCAGAAAAACTGATTTCTACTCATGTTCACCCCAATAATGTTACTTTTTTAAGCTCAGAAAATGCAAATTATATTTTTGATGGTCAGACTGTCTATAAGGTTTCTAATGGCGAAATAAAAAAGATGGAGCTTTCTGAGGTTAAAGACTCTGCTATTAAAATGGAGCTCAATTGGATTGCTAATGGGCTAAAATTTATACAAAAATATACTAATACTTCTACTTTTAAATGGTTATTTTCTAATGATGACTTCATTTATTTTTCTATTGATAATGGTTATGTGAAAATTAAAAAAAATGAGGCTTTACCTATATCAAAATCAATTTTTTATATTGACAATATTTCTTTTAACGACTCTATTACGAGTATCAAAGATGGTTATATCTCGCTGCCTGCAAATTCAAGAAATATCAAAATACAAATCGCTAAAACACCTATTAGTGATTTTCAGGTTGGGTTATATTACAAACTGAGTAATTGGCATTCAGATTGGGGTAAGTTACCAGAAAATGGAAAGATTGAAATCCCATTACTTCAAGATGGACATTACGAGTTGATGATTAAAAAAGGGAAGGAAGAATCAAAAATTTTGTCACTTTCTGTTTCCCCTCATTGGTACGAGTGCAAGTTAGCTTATGGAATATATTTCGCTATTTTAGCTTCGTTTCTTTACTTTGGTTACAAACGAATTCAGAAAACACATGAATTAAAATTGGAAAGAGTTAATCTTGAAAATAATCAAAAAATTGAGGCTCAAAAAATAAAATTAGAAAAGGAAAAATTACAACAAGAGCTCATTCATAAGAGTAAATTGTTAGCAAATAGCACATTGACCCTTACTCAGAAAAATAAAATGTTAGAAGACTTGAAATCTTCTTTGTATGACTTGGATAATGAAGAGGACAATCATCCTCAAATCAAAAAGAGATTAGAAAAACTAATTAATCATAACTTAAGCCAAGATCAAGATTGGAAGATTTTTGAAAAAAACTTCAATGATGTACATAAGGATTTTTTAGATACTCTTAGAAGCAAGCATCCAAATTTGTCTCCTAAAGAAAAACGTCTTGCCGCTTTCATCAAAATGAACCTTAGTTCTAAAGAAATTGCACCATTATTATTTATTTCCTATCGTTCGGTAGAGAATAATAGACATCGACTTAGAAAAAAATTAGGGTTAGATAGAAATGTTAATTTAACTAAGTATATCAATAGCTTGTAGGTTTTTTGAATTTCGTTTTAACGTAGATTTCAATATAAGTTATTATTTAACCATCATATTGTATTTTGACCTGAATCTCGCATTGAAGAAAGTAGATTTTATTCTCCCTGATTTTTCGCAAAAAAATAAAACCAATTAAGTTCAGCTAAGAACGAAATTGGTTTTATAATGAGATACAAGTATAAGTTATACCTTATGCTTTCTTAACTGCTTTAATCGCAGTCTCTAAATCTTTTATCAAGTCGTCAGCATCTTCAATTCCAACACTAAGACGGATTAGAGAATCAGTTAAACCTACTTTTAACCTTTCTTCTCTCGGAATAGATGCATGTGTCATACTTGACGGATGTCCAATTAATGATTCTACACCACCTAAAGATTCGGCTAAAGCGAATAATTTGGTATTATTCAATATTGCGTGAGCATCTTCTAAAGAACCTCCTTTGACATCAAAAGAAACCATTCCTCCGAAACCTGACATTTGTTTTTTTGCAATCTCGTGATAAGGATTATCTTCAAAACCTGGCCAATAAACTTTATCAATCATTGGGTTAGATTTTAAATATTTTGCAATTTTTTCTGCATTTTCACAAGCTCTTTGAACACGTAAATGAAGTGTTTTCAACCCTCTTAAAACCAAAAAACAATCTTGAGGACCAGGTACCGCTCCAGCAGCATTTTGAACAAAATGCAATTGGTCTGAAAGTTCCTGAGTAGCCGTAATTACACAACCATGAACTACATCAGAGTGACCACCTAAATATTTAGTTGCTGAATGTAATACTAAATCAGCCCCCAATTCGATAGGTCTTTGCAAATATGGCGAAGCAAAAGTGTTATCTACACAAGTCATAATATTGTGTTTTTTCGCCAACTCACATACTGCTTTTATATCCACAATATTCAACATTGGGTTAGTTGGTGTTTCTACCCAGATTAACTTTGTATTTGAAGTAATATTATCTTCTAATGTTTTAATTTCATTGAAACTCACAAACTTAGATTTGATACCGAATTTGTCAAATATTTTAGTGATTAAACGGTACGAACCACCGTATAAATCATTAGTTGCAATTACTTCATCACCAGACTTTAATAACTTCAAAACAGCATCCATTGCAGCTAGTCCACTACTGAAACAAACTGCATCAGCTCCAGATTCTAGAGCAGCTAATTGTGTTTCTAATGTTCTACGCGTTGGGTTATGTGTACGTGCATATTCGAAACCTTTATGATCCCCAGGTGCATTTTGTACATATGTAGACGTTTGAAATATAGGAGTCATAATAGCTCCTGAAGAAGCGTCTGGTTCAATTCCTGCATGAATACATTTAGTTGCAAACTTATTCTCGTTTTTCATTTTATAAAGTGATTTTATTTTTTTAGTTAAAATAGATGGCTTTATGGTGCGAATAAATATAAGGTGTTTTGACTTAATCATTCGCAAAAATCGAACCTATAAATTATTTATTCAAATTTTTTAGATTTCTACCTACTCCGTTCATAAAAGATTTAATATCCATCATTTTTTTACCCGAAGGCTTCAGCGTTTCAATAGATAGATAATAATCTGCCGTAGCTACCCAAAGAGAATTTTTATCCGAAAAGAACAAATCACCTGAATCGACATTAGACGATGACTTGTCAGTAATGCTTACTTGCCCAAGCTGATACCTTTGACCTGCAATCATAGCCCATGCCAAGGGATAAGGGTTCAGTCCTCGAACTAAATCATAGCTTGATTTTGCACTTTCTGTCCAATTCACTTGTGTATTCTCTTTGTTTAGTTTGGGTGCATGACATACTAAACTATTATCTTGGTCAATTAGTTCATAATTTCCCGATTCAATTAATAGATAAGTATCATAAAGTGTTTTAGCGCCAAGTTTCATAAGTCGTGCATAAACATCGCCAACTGTATCTGCTTCAGAGATGGGTTCTTTAGCTTGTAATAAAGTCTTTCCCGTATCAATTTGATGTTGTAATTTGAAAGTAGTGACCCCTGTTTCTTTTTCACCATTAATAATTGCCCAATTAATAGGAGCAGCTCCACGATATTTAGGCAATAATGAACCATGAAGATTCCATGTTCCTAATTTTGGCATATCCCAAACGACAACGGGCAACATTCTAAAAGCAACTACTATTTGTAAATCGGCTTGATAAGACCTTAATTCTTCTAAAAATTCTTCAGATTTCAAATTACGAGGTTGTAAGACAGGAATACCTTTTGACGTAGCATATTCTTTAACTGCCGAAATAATTTCCTTTTTTTTATTTCTACCTCCCATTTTGTCAGTCGCTGTAACAACCGCTACAACATTGACTCCATTTTCTACTAAAATATCTAATGAAGGAACTGCAAATTCGGGCGTTCCCATAAAAATTACTCTTAATGACATATTGAATGTATTAGGTTTAATTCAAAAAAAACTAAAACTATAAATTTATGTATTTCAGTTTATTAGAGTGGTTGAGTTAATAATATTTTCTTTTTTTAAATCATAATGGAACGTTTTCAATACGAATTATTGTTTATCGAATATAATAAAACGTATCATACATATGAACAATCGATTACCCAAAATACTTTTTGTACTTACATTATTTTTTTCATTTTGTTCGTTACAAGCACAAATTGAGCGACCCAATGGAATTAGCACAAAAGTACTATTTATTGATAACTATACTTTAGATGAAAACAGAAATTTGGCTGATTTCAAACTTAGTAATGGTATTGAGTTTGGTTATACTCGCCAACTCAGCAAATTTTTAGTGTTGGGAGTTCCTTTCAAAGCTGGTTTATATAATTCACCTACCGATGATAATAATAAAACTTTCTTTGGAGTAGATGGTGTGTTAAAAGCAAGATACTTTAAAAAATCGCAGCTTTTTAACCCATACATTATGGCAGGTTTAGGAGGAAGATATATAAACTCGGATGGGTTGGACTTTCAGATTCCAGCGGGAGTTGGAGTAGATATTAAAATTGGACCTTGGGGCTACATATCAATACAAGGGGAGTACAGGAAATCTATTCAATTAGAAACTGATAATATAGAATATGGTGTTGGATATACTGCCTATTTGGGCAAGAAGAAAGCAGAGGAAAAGCCTGTTGAAATAGAGTTTACTATTGAAGATAGAGATGAAGATGGTATTGTAGATTCTTTAGATTTGTGCCCTGATATGGCTGGTATAGATTCGCTACAAGGCTGTTTAGATACAGACGGAGATGGTATATTTGACCATGAAGATTTATGTGTTGAAGTTAAAGGAATTGAAGCTTTAAAAGGCTGTCCCGCAACGGATACTGATGGCGATGGAATGCTTGATTTTGAAGACGAATGTCCTGATTTGTACGGAATATTGAAAGGCTGTCCAGATACAGATAAAGATGGTGTTAGTGATAAAGATGATAAATGTCCCAATACGAAAGGATTTAATGCTTTTGGTTGTCCTGGAGGTAATGATAGTGACGGTGATGGTTTAGTTGACAGTGAAGATAGGTGCCCATATTTGAAAGGTCCTTCATTATACCTTGGTTGTCCAGATACGGATAACGATGGAATAAATGATGGTGAAGATAGATGCCCTTCTGTTGCAGGGAGTGCTCGAAATTTAGGTTGTCCAGAAGTAGTTCTTAGTAATGAAGAAAGGAATATTCTGGAGCTTGCAGTGTCTAATGTTACATTTGAAACAGGAAATAATGAATTGACTTTTGAGTCTTTTGATTTATTGAATAAAGTAGCAAATATTATTAAACGTCACCCTGAATACATTCTAAATATTGATGGGCATACGGATAATGTCGGAGATAGTGATAAGAATATGAAATTGTCAACAGAGAGAGCCAAAAATTGTTATTTATACCTTGTTTCAGAAGGAGTAAATCCTATAAATATGAGATATCAAGGTTTTGGAGAAACTCAACCTATTCATGATAATGGTTCTAGCTATGGTAGAGAAAGAAACCGTAGAGTAGAGTTCAATATTTCATATATCCCTAAATAAAAATATTTTATGAAACCAAAAAAAGAATCTTTTTAGAAAGAGGGGATTTCAGGAGGCTTCGATATATTATCGAAGCCTTACTTTTTACCTAAAGTTCGTTAGATATTTCATCTTCAGTAAGCCTCATAAATTGATCCGCAGTCAGTAGGTTTAATACTTTCAATAGATTAGAACTAGATAAGCTTTGTCTGATAAATAGAAGTTTCTTTTTCCGCTGACTGGCTATTTCAACGCGGTTGAACACATCATTTTTATCATTAGAACCAAAAAAGTCATTATCTGGTCTTTGTGCACCCGAATTGGTATCCAAATTCAGATATTTACTTAATTGGAAATCACTGTATTTTAATTTAGAGTCAATTATTGTATAAAGGTCTTCTATACTAATCGTCTCATCTCGATTAGAAATTGTCATAGTTGTTTGCTTTAGATTAATATAATTTAATAATCTGTTCGTTTTATTGATTGGTTTGAGTTTAGAAAGCAGATATAAAATTATAGAACTAAATTTACGAACAAAAAAGTATGTTCGTAGCTAGACTCAAAATAAATTTCATCTAACTTGAATCAAAGTTGAACAAAAAACAATAATTTTTCAAACTTTTTGTTAATTTGTTATTTGATTTTTGTGTTTTAGGTGTATTTAGAGTTGATTAATAAGGGAATATAATTTAAAAATCAATCTTTTACTTACTAACTGTAAGATACATCATTTTATATAAATAATTAAATTTTTAATACATGTCTAATAAAAAAAACAATTCTAGAAGTGGAAGGTCTTTACCTAAAAAACGTTCTCGTAGCAATAACATGACTTCTTCTGCTCCAGTAAAAATGACTAAAGAGTTAGAAGAACAAGGGAAACAGTTTTGGAAAATTGTCATAGTATCTACCTTAATTGTTCTTGTAATACTGTTCTTTTTGTTTCAATACATTGCTGGATAATTTTGCTTGAAATGCATTTTTATAAGAGGTTGATAATTAGTTTTTTATTGACCTCTTATGAAATTATAACCAAGAAATTTAAGCCCTCGAACATTTTTTGATAGGGGATAGGTTATCGATTAATAAATTTCCTCGATAAGTAATTATCACTCCTTTTGCAAAAGTAACTTCAAAGATCAAGAAGTCAACATCCTGTTTAGAAGAAAACCCTACCCAATATTTTTTCCATTCTTCATGCATGACTAAGTCAGATTCATATAAAACTTCCTGACTGTCGCAGGCTGTATTTCCTCCTTTTATTCTAAGTCTTATTGGGTTTGAATAATTTTCATAATTCGCGGATTTAGCCAAATAAAAATCCATTTGATAACAAGTGTTTGCCTTCATAGGCTGAGATAGACGATGACCAATACTTTCGAAAGTGCCATCTTTTCTGGTTATTAAACCAAGATAAGAATCCCCATCTTGTGCCTTTTTGGTAACACCCCAAAAGCCAGGTAAAATATCAGGAGTTGAGCCATCTAAACAACTTTCCCAACCTAATGGCAATTGCCCTGGTGCAGGCTTTTCTTCTAACGACGGGTTCTCAAAATAGATATATTGAGGGCTAGTCTGAGAAAAAACGGAGATTGTTAAAAACAATAATATTATAATTTTCATTTTCTTTTTATCATTCTGAAATAAGCTACTTTTGTAATTTGAAAATCTAATTAGAAATTACTATTTCAATGTTGAAAGCTTTAAAAATACTATTTTACTTCATAACGACAATATATATAATTGTATTATTAGTACTTTTTTTATTTCAAGAAAGGCTAATCTTTTGGCCAACGTCCTTGCCCCAAGATTATACCTTCAAAAGGGGCAAAGAATTTTATTTGAAAGTAGATGAAAATGTAGAACTAAGTTGTTTAAAGTTTGATAGGCTTTATGAAAAAGGCGTAGTGCTTTATCTTCACGGAAATAGAGGAAGCAACAAAAGGTGTAGTTATCAAGCAAACAAAATGTACGAACAGGGCTACGATATTTATATGCCTGACTATAGAGGCTATGGAAAGTCCGATGGAAAAATACACTCTGAACAAGTTTTTTTTGACGATGTTCAAATCCTTTATAATCAATTAAAAGAAAAATATGGAGAATCTAAAATTACAATAATAGGCTATTCTATAGGAACTGGTGCAGCCACCTATTTGGCTGCCAATAATTCTCCCAAAAATTTAATCCTTTTAGCTCCTTACACTTCGGTAAGTGCCATCAAAAACAATAAAATTCCTTTTGGTTGGATCATTCCAAATTTTTTAATTAAGTATCAATTTGACAACAAAAAACGTATTAAGTCTGTTAAATGTCCTATAGACATTTTCCACGGTAACCAAGATAAGCTAATTGATATTTCTTTGGGAAAAGAATTAGCAAATCAAAATAATCAATCTAATTTCCATGAAATAAAAGGCGCTGGTCATAGAGCTGTTTTGTTTCATAATACCTTTTTAAGGTTTCTACGAAATTTACATTAACCTAATAAATAACACATTTATGAAATCAATTTTTAGTTATTCATTTTTAATATTAGCACTTTTATTGGCTTGTAATAATGATGATGAAACTCCTGTTGACCCTGATATTCCCACCGAAGTCGTTATAACAGCTACAGATGTCACTACAACGATAGATGAAGGTGCTCTTGTAGGTGATACCGTAATTACTTTAGCTGCAACGGCTAGCTTAGGAGATGTTAGCTATGTCATAAACGAACAGAACCCTGCAGGCGCCATTAATGTAGATATGAATAGTGGTGTGGTAACAGTAGTCGACACCAGCGTATTTATTTTTGCTAACAATCAATCTATCGTTGCTTTAATAACAGCTTCTGTTGGAGATGTTTCAAAAGATTTTCAGCTAACTATAAATATAAATGAAAATACGGTTGAAGATACAAAAACCATTTGGACGGGTGAGAATATTACTTTCTCAAAAGCAGCAGGTGGATCACCTAATGAAGTGACCAACCAAGACAGAATTACCAATAATGTTTGGATCACAAGAGGAGATGATGGTCAATTGTTTAATATCAAAGTTGAAGAACAAGATGATAAAACGAATAGCCCTCTAGGTACTAAATGGGCTATTGGATCTATTGATGATATTGATAATCTAACTTTTACGACCATGAGAGCAGCTGGTGGCGGAGGTCAACGGTCAATTCAAAATCTAGTTAATAAAGATTGTGTAGTATTTTTAGAAGAAGATAATATCTATATTTCTTTAAAAATCACGAGCTGGGATTCAGGAAAAAAAGGTGGTTTCACTTACGAACGTTCTACTGCGAATTAGAAATATTTTTTATTACGAAAAATCAAAGCCTCTATATTGTGATGATGTAGAGGCTTTTGTTTTGGTAACAAAACCAAACGTACTTTTTTATATCTTTATCTTATGGAAATTGTAAATTATAAAGACTTTCGTTCCAACTGAAAACATTGGTTTGATAAAGTCATTAACGATGTAAGTAATATTACATTGGCAAAAAAAATGAGGATAAAGTTATCAGACAAATTAACGAACTTATCAAAAACTGTATGCGTACGCCTTACGAAGGTATCGGAAAACCAGAAGCCTTAAAAGGCGATTTGCAAGGGTATTGGTCAAGACGAATTACCCACGAACATCGTTTGGTTTATAAATACGAAAATGACCAATTATTTATCGCTTCTTGTCGTTATCATTATAGTAATTAATCTTCGAATAGAAAATTAAGATTACTTCTCCCTTGCCTTTTGTCCCAAATAACCACTATGATGCCTTTTGCCGTATTCTTCTTTCGAAAACTGTATTTTTTCCATTAACAAAACGACAATAAAATCTCCAATTACGGACATCACTGTAGTAGAAACCGTTGGCGTTAAACCCAAAGGACAGATTTCTTGAGCCTTTCCCATCACAATTGATTTATCTGATTTTTCAATCAAAATACTTTTTGAGGCTTGCGTAAGGGTAACGATTTTAATATTGGGATGACAATTTTTAGCAATATCAACCAATTCGACAATTTCACGTGTACCACCAGAATTTGAAATAACAAACAAAACATCATGAGCTTGCATCACGCCCAAATCACCGTGTTGAGCATCCAAA
>CALAJP010000066.1 GCA_937922815.1 uncultured Saprospiraceae bacterium | reverse complement strand
CTAGTAGTGCTAGTAGTGCTAGTAGTGCTAGTAGTGCTAGTAGTGCTAGTAGTGCTAGTAGTGCTAGTAGTGCTAGTAGTGCTAGTAGTGCTAGTAGTGCTAGTAGTGCTAGTAGTGGCAATGGGCTTAAGCCCATTGTTCTGCCCATTGTTCTGGTGCCTATTGTTGTGCTGCTCTTTGTTGTGTTTCTTGATGGCTTTGTTCAACTCTTTGATGAAGTCTGCAAAACTCAACTCGTGCCAGTTTTGTAGCTTTTTGGACAGCTTTTCTATAGGGTATTGGGATTTGAGATATTTTGTGAATTTGGATTTTAAAGAATTAAAATTTTCACAAATACAAAGCAATCTTTGTGCTTTATCAACAAATGGGTATTGTTTATCTTTTTCTAATTTAAGCAATGGGACAGAGCTTAAAAAATCTTTTTTAAATCTAATTCCTTTACTACCTAATCCTCCTCCAGAATAGTGTTTTGAATACAAATAAAAAACAGTTTAGAGTTTAATAATGTTAATAAATACTCTAAATCTTCGCCAACAATAAATGTAATTGTATCATTTGTAAAATAGCCCTTTTTATCTAAGACAAAAGATGTCGTAGCAGACATTTCTTTCCATATAATTTTATCTCTTCTAAAATCATCAATATATGCACAGTTTCTTAAGTTATAAGCCGTCTTTCCTTTATCTCCTCTTTTTGAAAGTTGTGGTTCGAATTGATCTAAATGTTTTTTAATTGCAGGATAATTTTCAATACTTATTGAACTATTTTCCTTATACCCATTATGAGTATTAATCAAATATAAATTTTTATAATCTATACTATATCTATTTACATCCCTACCTCTTACTAATGGTTCTAAGATTTCAATACTTTTTGAATCCTCAATTATTAGTTCCTTTTTCTTACTTTCATCGATTATAAAAGCATCGTTTAATCCAGTTTTTATCCCATATTTAATTTCTATATCCCAATCTACAAGAGTAATTCCTTTTTCTTCAATTTTTGTTTTTATTGTTTGTCCTACCTTACCTACTATCGTCCAAACTTCATCGTTTAATGGTACTATATCTACAAAAGAACTTTCGTACATTGAAAAATCATTAACATTTTTTTCGTTTGAAATATCTATACTAGGGACACTAAAATCATCTGTTTTTGTTTTACTAAACATAATAATATTTGAATCAACGACAGCAGACTCAAATATTCCTGCACCTAAATCTAATAATTTATAAGGAGATGTGTTTTCATAAAGATATTTTCTCAAACTTTTTCCGTAATTAGCTCTCATCCATTTATTAGATGTTATAAACCCTAAAACTCCATTAAACTTTAATACTTCATTTCCTTTTTCATAAAACAAACAGTATAAATCACCTGTACTTTCATAAGTTTTATAATCAAGTTTCTTTATTTGCTCAGACACCTCTTTCATCTTTTGCAACTGCACATACGGCGGATTTCCAATCACGACATCAAAACCTCCCGTAATTTCGGAACGAAAAGCATGTGTATAAGAACAGCACATCCTATCGACAAGGGGTTTTAACCCCTTGACAACCCCCAGTCCATGTTTTTCTCGGTTATTTTGTATATACGCCAGCGTATTCTCTAGTTGTCTATCGTCGGTAATTACCTTTCTACCGAATTTTTGTGTCCATAACGAAACGGATTTTGCTTCGGCTTTGCTCACAAGGGGATCAATCCCCTTGTTCTGATTGTAGACACGAGCCGTTTTACCTTTTATTTTACCTACTATTTTTGACAATTCTTCCTCCTCGCAGACCAGCAGCAAATGCATATGATCGCCACAAATATTAAACGCCATCACATTTAACTCGTCCTCTTTTACAATATTGGCAACCGTTTCGGCAATCAACAATTCGGCATCGGCTTCTAGCCAAATACCTTCTGCTTTCGGACGTGTTCCGTTGTCTCTTCGCTCACGTACTTTATAATCGATCATGCGTTGTGAAGTACGGCTATCGTGCGTTGCCGTAGTTACATGAAAAGCCCTTTTATTTTTCTCTTTGAATACATTTGGGTATTCTTTTTCCCATTTAAAAGCCTTGTCTCCAGCAACAGATTTGCTATCTATCAGCGAATTTCCACACTTGATATTACTACTTAGGTCATTGAGTTTTCGTCTCGGTTGAGCCGTTCGCAACCACAACGAAAGTTTGGCAATCTCTACCGATTCTTCATTGATATCAACACCAAAAATATTGTTTTCCAAAACCGTAGTTTCTATATTCGGAAACACAAACCCACCGCCTAATAATTTGGTTTGAAGTTCATCAATATATTGATGTTCTTTGATAAGAAAATCGAGTGCTTGGTTCAGAAATGCCCCCGAACCACAAGCAGGATCCAAAATCGTCAATTCCAACAACCATTCACGATATTTTTCCAATATTGCTAGCCACTTCTTTTTGGTTTCCTTTTTCCGTTTGGGATGATATTCACTTTCTACGATTCCTAATGCGACTTTCTTTTCTTCGCACAGTTTCCCTACCGTATTATCCACGATATATTTCGTTATATATTTGGGCGTATAGAAAACACCATCTTTTTTACGTTTGGTTTTTTGTTTATCGAAATTCGTTCCCTCTATTTCTGCATTAACACTTTCTATTTCGTTGAGTGAATTTTCGAAAATATGCCCCAAGATATTTACATCTACTTGGCTCTCAAAATCATAAGATTGTAACCCTTTGGTATGATTATACAACAATTCATCGCTAATCAATAAACTATCCAACACGCTATCGGGTTTGAACAAGCCACCGTTATAAGCAAAAATTTCAGACCTCTTGTCCGTTCCCTTTCTACCCGTATCTAAATAATTGAAGTATTTTTTGTAGCGATTATAAAGCGGTACTTGTTCGTCAAGTTCTTTTAATTTATTCCATTGATCCAGTATTTTAACGGTCGAATTGGGCGGTAATAAACCTCTATCTTCGGCAAAGAAAATAAATAGAAAACGATCAATTAGTTTCTGCGATTTTTTAAATAAAGTTTGTTTTATGTTTTTAGTAGCTCTATCCGATTCGGTGCCTTCAATTTCAGCCCTAAAAACTTCATTTTTCATATTTAGTTTCACCAAATCTCTAAACAATTCCCGTTTGAAAGTCGAATAATCTTTATAGAACTTTTTGGTAATAACTTCTTCTTCCTGCACCGAAGATTCCTTTATTTTCAAAGGAATATTGCTTAGTATATTTTCTTTTGCCAAACACAGATACAATAACTCGAAGCCTTGTTGATTGAGCGAAAACAGGTCAAATTCTTCAAAATCAACCGCATTATTTATATAAAACCTTATTTTTTCAAAATTGGAAGTAATCACATAAACACAACCCGTCTGATTGGCTTTATAATCAAAAGCCTGCTGCCTTACTTTCTCCAAATCTTTGGTATTCGTTCCTTTCAGTTCAATAACGCCCAGTGCTTGATTATCTTTCAGAATGGCACCGTCAGCTTTACGGCTATTTTTTTCGTTTTTATATTCTGCTACCAGATTATAATTCGCATTAGGTTTCATGGTATAACCAAGGATATTGGAAAACAATTCCGTCAAGAAAATCCCTTGATATTCTTCTTCTTTGCTGGAACGAATATTTTCTTGAATATTAGGATTATGAAAATATTTGACGAACTTTTTAAAGGCTTTGGCTACCGCCTCTTTATCCTGTTGTTTCAAATATTTATTCAGCACAGAGTTTTGGAATAATGGCATCGATGGTTATACTTTATTTAGTTTTTATAAATGCTGTACAATGAAAATTTATACGCAAATTTTCACCCTTCCAAAACTAACAATTTCGAGCGAATTTTAATTAAATTACGTTGTCTAATTTCCTATTATTTTCAATGTTGTTAAGTGGTAGACAATTTCATTTTTTAAAATAGCATCTGGCGAAACATACATTCTTTTAATTTCCATCGCTTCCTCATCATATTCAGCGATTGCACCACAACCGATGGCTTCACTTTTCTTTGGTGGCTAAAATCACATGCTTTAACTTAGATATATCATTGAATTGAGAAAGAGGGTGAGTACCTCCATCTCTATTTGCCAAATCAGAATCTAACCGTTTCAACAGTTAGACGAAGTCCGTATTATTAGCGTTTGTCCTTACGGTTTTCATTATTATTATTTTGCGTCATTTTCCTAAAACTATAAGACTTTAACTTAAAAAACACATACAGCATCAAGCATTTTTGTACTAAAGAAAGTCCTTTTAAAATAAAAAAGTACTAAAATATAAATGATATATTTTAGTACTTCTTATTTATTTTATGTAAAAAATCAGTGTTCTATACAATTAAAACACCTCAATAAAAGAATAAATTATTCTCTATATTTTGCTTTTTTTCTAAATACTATATTTACTCTAAATTTGACCAACCCTACTGAAGTATCCACTCCTCCGATATCTCCCGAATCGCTTAGAGACTCCGAATTAAATGCATCAACATATTCATAACCTAATTGTGACATAGCAGATAATAAATCAGTTTGGTTCCTAATTTGTAATTTTTTACCATTCTGTAATAGTGTATTCAATTCCTTTAGTTGATCTTTATATTTCGATTTTTTAGAATCAATTTGTATATCAATTCCTCCCAATATATCAGTATTTTCAGTAGTAATTACAATATACTCTGGTAATTGGTTAATATTTACAGCAGAAGAATTATCTACTTTTAATTCTTGTGCCGATAAATTAAAAGATAACAACATAACAATCATTGGTAAAAAAAATGTTTTCACTTTTTCCATTTTAATATTACTTTTTATAATTCAAAAATTTATTTACTTACTTGGAGGTTTCTTTATTGAGTTAGTTTTCTCTTTGCATCTAAGGCTTAAGGAATAAATCCAACTCAGAATTCGTTATTTTGGGGGGTAAATTTTTCAATATAAAAAGAACTTCCGTTTTTTTATGTCGTTATATTTTATCGTTTTTAGCTTAGAAAGTATATAAACGTAGGTGATCTAATTTGAAGTTAAATATACAATATATAAATTATATTTTTTAAAATACTCCCATAAAATCTCTAAAAAAGCTCCATTATTAAGCATTGTAAGAAATACGTTTGTGATTACGCTCTAAAAAATACATTGCTAGGAATTATCCAGCTAAGAATAATTACGATTCTAGCGTTAATTATCAATAACAATAACCTCAACATCCATATCATTTACTATATTTTCATCCCCTGCTGAGTTTGGAGCGATTGACAAACCAACAGGTATCTTGTAATTTTCTAGACCTCCATAGTTGACATTAGATTTAATTCCTAGGCAAGAAGTTCCGCTAGCGGTAATATTTGATAGTCTGAAAGAATGAAGGTTATTAGTACTTCCTAAATACTCCCAATTTCCATTATCCACACTATTTCCAGATAACTGAGTCAATGTATTATCGAAGTTAATTGCAATTAAATTAGTATCCGTTATTGTAATATTAATATTAGAAGCATCTACATCGTTAAGTTCCTTTATTTTAATCAGAAAATTTACTACTGAGTTATTACCACTTACAATAGTTGGGTTGGCTATAATTCTAGCGGAAAAATCAGGTTTAGGAGCCAAAGCATTAGCGTCTCCAAATATTTGAACTTCATTCCCTCTAAAAGAACCAATGCTTACGATTGTTCCAGCATCATTCATTCCGACCGTAAACCCACTTAGCCCAGCACCATTCGCTTTTCCTACCAAATGTGTTCCGAATTGATTCCAATTAACACCGTCATATTTAAAAACCCTTGCTCGCCCTGTTCCCGTAAGACCAGAATATTGATAATATGGGGCACCGATAACGATAGACTGACCATCAGCACTTAATTCAATAGTATGCCCTGATGCTTCTTTGTGTTCACCAACCAAATCGGCTCCCATCTGTTGCCATTGAGAAGTTGTGTAATCGAAAGAAAAGATGCGAGTAATCCCTGGCGTTCCGTAACTGTAATCGTTTTGTTCGCTATAAGCTAAAATATTTCCATCATTACTTAAAGAAACATCGGTTCCTACATAAAAGTAATCGTTATCACTATGCGTTAGGATAGGAAAGCTTTGCCCTTTTAAATCCCAATGGTTAGTTGTCGAATTATAATTAAAAACCTCAACTTTCCCTTTATCTGAGGTATCAAAATCTGAAGTAACTACTGCGAGACTATTACCGTCAGCCCCCAAATGAATAGAATGACCACAGTGATAGTAATTAGTATTCCCTGTAATCACATTCCCTAATAACTCCCAAGTAGTATTCGTAGTATTAAATCGGTACACTTCTACCCTTCCAATATATGAATTGTCTCTAGGCGCAGAAACAGCCATTGTCATTCCATCGTCACTCAATTCTATAAACCTTCCAAATTCGGACAGGCTATTACCAACTAAACTTTGCCCCATCTGAATCCAATCATTCGTAGTATCGTCGAATCGGAATACTCGTGCTTGCCCTCTTCTATTGTTACGCAAAAAAGCACCTCCTGCTACAATAGATCCATCTGCATTAGCAGCGACAGCATAACCGAATTCATCTCCTGAGGTATTTCCTAAAATCTGACTTTCTCCATAGATATGAGTTCCTTTTTGTACCCAAGACCCATTGTTGTATTCATAAACAGCCAATCTACCATCAACAAAATAAGTACCTAAATCGTCCGATTCACCTGCTTCACCAACAACAATTGTTAAACCATCAGCACTAAAGTCCGTTGAATGCCCCATATATGAATAGCTGCTACTTAAGTTTTGGCCCAACTGCTGCCATTGTCCGTAAGAAATATAGCACGTACTACTAAACAGGGCTAACAGTAGCCACCTAAAATAAGTATTTTTCATAGTTTTTATTTTGCAAAGGATATACGTCGCTGTATATGTCATAATACGTGCCAATCCATGCAATTTTCTATAAAAAGCATTCAAATAAAAGGTTACCGAGAGGATAACAATACACTTACATTCAATGTTGGTTGTTATATACAAAAAAACGCTCGAACAAAGGCAATTATGTTCGAGCGTTCTTATCTGTTTTAATCCTAATATTTAACTAAACAAGTCGTCGTATTCATTAGAAGAATTAGATTGTTTATTAGAAATTTTTTCAGCTTCAGGTCTAGTCGGTTTAGAATCTAAATCTAAGGTAGAGGCACCGTCACCCATAAGGATAAGAGAACTTTTCTTTTCCCATTCTTCAAGCATTTTCATTCCTTTTTCTTCAAAAACACCGTTTTGCAAATCTACGGAGTTCATCACAGAAGAAGACATTTCCATAAACCGTTCCATTTCACCTACTTTATTGGCTACATCATCGGCAATAGATTCCATTGCTTGGTCAAACATAGCACGTTGGTCAGGGTCTCCGCTAATCACACTCATTGCCGATTTCATGGCAGAGTGTGAAGTTCTGATAGCTTTGCGTTCTTGTTCTTTTACTTTTACTTGGTCTTTGGTGTCTTCTAACAAGATTTCAGAATTTTGATACATTTTGGTCAAAATTCGTTCGATTACTTTCATTTTATTGAATAGTTTATCGTACTTTTTGTTAGATTCTGTCAATCTTGCCGCTTTTCGAGAGGCTAAAGTCATAGACTTTTGGTCTCCTGTTTCTCTAGCTTTGCTTGCCATACGCATATTCAAGTCGATATCCTCATTGTTTTGTTCCATGATGGATTTCAATTTTCTCATCTGTCCTTTTAGGTTTCCAATTTGCTTACTCATTTTATTGAGGTTTTCTTGCAAATTTTCTACATAACTTTTCAAGATTCCAATGGGGTCTATTTGAACAAAAATTCCTGTTATCCATCGCATCACGCTTTTGTACATATATCCGATTAGGGAGCGCATTTTGGGGTCGAAAATCATGTAAAGAATTGCTCCCAACACCATTAACATTCCAGCCAAGTAGATCATATTACTTGCCAAGGCAATCAATGCAGGCAATGCCATATATAACAAATATCCGCCTCCTAAAATCAATCCGCCCAAAAATATGGAACCGGTGATGCCTTCGGGACGTTGCCAAAAGTTTTTCTTAGGGCTTGCCGCTCTTAAATTTTCAAATTCAGCCATTGGTATTTAAGTTTTTTATCAATTTAATATCATTTTGTATATCGGAATCAATCTGTTCGTAAGTTTTATCAAAACTTAGTTTAGTTGCATTGATACGCTCTTGTTCTTCTATAATTTCTTTTTCGGCTTGCAAAATAGTTTCTTTTGCTTTTTCAATTTTATTTTTCAATTTCTGAATCGCCTCTTCGTCCGTTTGTACATCTTGTTTCAAACAATCAATTTCTTCTTTTTTGGCATCTATTTTAGAATTGATTTGGTTTTGAAATGCTTGATCAAACTTGAGACGTTCTTTGTCAATTAGTTTTTTGTAATGATAAGCAGAGTCCACTAATTTGTCTGCAGTAACACCAATAGTCGAGGCGGTAGCATAAGCAGAAGAAACAGACTGCTCGTCGGTCAAATTTAGTTTTGAAAGATTCAATAAAGATTCTTTAAATTCAAGATAGTCAAAACCTTCTTGATTGCCTTTGCTCAATGCTCCCATCAAGAATTTTAAAGACCTTTCGTCATGTCCCTCTTTCCCAAAAATTTCTTCTAAAGTTTTTTGCATGGTTAGATATTCATTATAAAATAGAAATCCGAAAAATATATTCAAGTTGAACAAATATAATAAAGATGCTTATTAATTAGGTATCAAAATTAGATGAACTTAAGAGCTTTTCGTATAAAATGAACAAAACATATCAATTATAGTTAATTAATGCTCGTAATACCCTCATTTCTAAAGAAGGTTTTGTTTTCACAATTTTATAAAACGCAATTGTTTTTCTATACGAATAGTTAGTTTTTTATTCATCTCTCGACATTCTCCATCTGTATGAAAGTGAGGAACTTCCGACTTTATTTCTATCGTTTTAGTCGTAAAAAACTGTACGTAGTTGTAGTGTAAATATATTTTTTTATTAAATAGACAAAACAATATTACAGGAACTTTCCATAAGGGTGGTTTTTTTAATAAAACTACTTCCAATTTGCCATCAGAATAATTGGCGTTAGGGGCAATAAAAGCATTATTTCCAAACTGTCGAGTATTCGCAATACAAACCATCATAAACACACCTTCGACAGATTCATTATCTAATTGAATATGGTAATAATAAGGTTTGTAATTTAAAAAAGCAGCTAAGCTAACTTTTATATAAGATAAGAAACCACGTTTTTTTTGCTTCTCAAACAAATGAGTGATGTGACTATCTAATCCACTACCTACCAGATTGATAGCATAATACCCATCATTTATATTCAGCAAATCGACAAATTGGGTTTTCCTTTTTTGAATAGCAGAAAGTAATTTTCGCAAGTGATTGTTAAACCCTAATTCTCTTGCAAAACCATCGCCAGAACCTCTTGGTAAAATTCCCAGCACAATATCCAATTCTTTGACAAAAGGTAAAACACTATTTACGGTTCCGTCTCCACCACAAATAATAAGATATTTATATTTAGGAGCTTCATTTTCAAAGAAAGGAATCAAACACGCTTTAGTGGCACAAATAAAATAATTGAGTTCAGAACTGGTCT
>CALAJP010000065.1 GCA_937922815.1 uncultured Saprospiraceae bacterium | reverse complement strand
TGAAAGCGGCAACATCCTTCTGTTTAATCGTTTCTGATAATTTTTTGTAACATTCTTCTTCATTACCAGGAGTAGGAACGGGGATGTGAATGACATCGAATAAAAAAGGGTCGAAAGCTTTAAAGAAAATAGAACGAGCACCAGCACTCATGGCACCGAAAGTATCTCCATGGTAGGCATTTTCAAAAGCAATTACTTTTGTTTTAGGTTTATCTATATTATTCCAATATTGAATCGCCATTTTGATGGCAACTTCGACGGAAGTAGAACCATTATCAGAAAAGAAAAATTTATAGTCTCCTTTAAAATAGTTGCTCAATCGACTACAGATTTCAACAGCTGGAGGATGAGTAAAGCCTGCGAAAATGATATGTTCGAGGGTTAATAATTGTTCATGGATTTTTTCGGCAATATAGGGGTGCGAATGCCCATGAATATTTACCCACCAAGAAGAAATAGCATCAATATAAGAATCGCCTTTTTCGTTGAATAAATGAACTCCTTTCCCTTTGGTAATACCAATCACAGGGTCACTATTAAGCATTTGGGTAAAAGGATGCCAAATTAATTCTTTATCTTTTTCTAATAGATTCATCTTAAAAAAGGTTTGATTGTTTTATAATATTGGCATTCATTTTTACCATTTCTTTGTTTACTTCTTCTGCTTCGTCTATTCTTCCGATGATTTTAGTACCACTCATTTTTGTAATAATTTGTTCGGTCGCTTTGTTTTCTGCACCATTGAAAATAATTCCAAGCAGTGGGATATTATATTGTTTAAGCAATTCAACACTTAGCAGCGTATGATTTATGCTTCCTAAATAATGTCTAGAAACTAGAACCGTAGGAATTTTCCATTTTTTTTGTAAATCGAAAATAGTGTATTCTTGATTGATAGGAACTAACAAACCGCCTGCTCCTTCAGTAATTAAATTATTGTCAGTTTTTGGAGGAATAATTTTATCTATTTCTATTTCAATATTTTCTAATTCAGCAGCAGCATGGGGAGAAAGCGGTTCTTTGAGGCGGTATGTTTCAGAGTGAAAAGTAGATTTTGGGTTTGAAATCAAACTTTTTACCGTTAGCGTATCACTAGATTCTATAGTTCCTGACTGAACAGGTTTCCAATAATCAGCTTCGAATGCTTCCGTAAGAATAGCAGAAATAACCGTTTTTCCAACATCCGTACTTATTCCAGATACAAAAATATTACTCATAGTTATTTGTTTAAATAGTCAGATGAAACTTGGATTAACTTATCGATTTCATCTGTTGTATTATAGTTGTGCAAACTAATGCGTAAGCGTTCTTTACCTTCAGGAACGGTAGGACTTAGAATCGCTTTGCAATTAATTTTATTCAAATGTAATTCTTTTTCTAATTCTAATGCTTGTCTATTTCCTTTGATAAGTATAGAACCAATTGGACTATCTGGTGATAGATACTCTAAACCACTATTTGATATTTTTTGTTGAAAATGATGGATGTTTTTTTGCAAATTTTGTAATCGATTATCTTCGGAACGAATGGTATTCAGTTTGTTTGTTAATAGTGAAAGGTGATTGTCGTTAGGGGCAGTTGTATAAATAAAAGAACGACAAAAATTAATTAGATACTGAATAAGTTTTTGATTACCAATGACTACGGCTCCATGACTGCCAACGGCTTTCCCAAAAGTATGGATTCTACAAAAAACATCATTTAAAATATCTTCTTCTTCACAAAGTCCCGTTTTATTTTTCCCATACAAGCCCGTTCCGTGAGCTTCATCAACAACGCAAAATGCTCCAAATTGCTGACAAAGTGAAATTATTTTCTTCAAATTCGGTCTATCGCCATCCATAGAATAGATAGATTCGACAACTACAAAAATACTTCCTTTTGCTCTTTGCAATTGTGTTTCTAAATCATTCAAATCATTATGCTTGAACGAACGTTTCTGAGCAAATCCCATCTGTAATCCATCTCTTATCGAGGCATGAATATATTCATCATACAAAACCGTATCTCCACGTTGAGGAACACAAGAAAAGAAACCAATATTGGCATCGTAACCAGAGTTGAAATACAAGGCTTTTTCGCCTAAAAACCAATTTGCACAAAATTCTTCAAACTGAAAAAATACATTTGAATTTCCACTAATCAACCGAGAACCTTGTTTTTGAGAACTATTTTTCCATTCATTAGAAAAATGTACTTGCCCCAGACCTAAATAGTCGTTAGAGAAGAAATCAGTATGTTCTATGCCAAAGGTTTTTAACTTTCTTAGACTTTGGTTTTGTTCTCTTGCTGTAAGTTTTTGTAATAATTTAGGTGGGAATTTATCCATAATAAAATGTTTTTTTCAACGCCCAACCACTCAAACCGCCTATACCAGCCAACAATCCTCCTATAATACCAATCCCTGTAATGAGTAAATATGGCGAAACTTCTCCTAATAAATCGCCCATTCTTTCTACTAAAATAAATTCATTTTGGATAGAAATATTGACAGTCATTCCTAACCACAACGTAAAAGCACCCAAAAAAGTAACAATAAATGATAAGCCTGCGGTACGGCATAGGAAAAAACCGACCAATAAACTAGCCAATACAATTGCCCAAAATGGTAGCAATAAATGAAATAAGAAGCCAAGTATTATGGTTGCAAAAAATGGAATTATATATTTCATATTACTGTTGTTTAGGGTTAAAGGTATCTGTATACAAAGGCATTTCTGGTGTTGATAACTCAATTTTATAATATTCGCCAGCATCCCATTTATCAATCATATTATCATAAAAAGGAGAACCTGCATTTCCCGATTGTCCTCCAGGATACACCACGTAACCCGTTGGTGTCTCTCCCAATGCGACTATCATTCTCCACGAAGGACCTGTGCTACCTTTGTTTGCATTCAGAGCATTATGGTATCCACCCGTTTTTAAACCTTTTACTGAAAAAGCATCAATTCTTGACAGACTTTGTATGCTTGGATTTAATTGTTGAACCCATTTTGCGTTTTTGGAATCAATGTTTTTGATAGCGTTCTTGAAAGTAGAAAACGCAATATCTTGGGCTTTTTCAATTTTTTCAGTATCAGTAATATCAAAAAATTGATGATTGGGAGCGTTTTCAATCATTTCGATTAATTTCCAAGAGTCAGGGTATCGGCTCGGTTGAATTTGACGAATTTCGTCCCAAGTTTCTGTTTGGAACAATTTCCACCATTCATTAAAATAAGTAGGAGCTTCTAATTGAGCATCGAAAGTATATTTCCATTCTTCCAACTTTTTGATAATTTGTTTTTCTGTCTGCGTTTTATTTTTGTCTTTGATTAAATTTAGAAGTAAGGGCAAAGCTTCTTCAGCTTCAATCGAATAATTATCGTTTTGAAGTCGGAACATATCCCGAACGGTAATGCTACTATCAGGGAAGTTTTCTAATTTTCTATTTAAATACCTTCCTCTAAAATCATCAAAATGACCAATATAATAATGTGGATAAATAGAGTCTGTGCTATGCTGATTTGCCGAAGCTACAAAATTTCTTTCGGGATTAACCGTCATAGGAATTTCGGAAGAAGGAATAAAACCAGCCCATTCATTTTCTGATTTAGACCCATCCATAATGAATTTCCCTTGTTGAGGTTTTCGGATAGGGTATAAGCCTTTACTCTGAAGAACGATGTCGTTGTTTGTATTGGCAAAAATGAAGTTTTGAGCAGGTAGGATATAGTTTTTTAATGCTTCAAAAAAATCTTCCTTTGACTCGGCAGACATCATTTTTACAAAAGAGATAGGGTCGTTGGCAGGAACATCTTGATGAATAATCCATTGACCTGCCAAATCAATGGCTGCATCTCCATTTCGATGTTCAGGTTTTAAAATAGGGCCCCAGTGAGTATATAAAACAGTATCAAGAACCTTTTCTCCATTTTTTAAATAAATCTGTTCGACAATTTTCTTTGGTTTTACTCTCTTTTCGTCTAACCAATATTCTTTTTTGGTCTCATCTACCCATTTGATTTCATAAAAATCTAATACATCATGCCCTACATTTGTCGTTCCCCAAGCTGCTTTTTCATTAAAACCAACCACTACGCCCGGTATGCCTGGCAACGTAACACCATGAACTTTCATATTAGGTAATTGAAAACCGATTTCGTACCAAACCGATGGCAGCGTCAGTGCTAAATGCGGGTCATTGCAAAGAATAGGGTAGCCCGATTGAGATTTTGTTCCATTAACAGCCCAATTATTACTACCTATACCTTCTTCACCTGCTGGAATAATTACGTCTAAATCATTATAATTTGAATGAGTAATGTCAGAATTGTCGTTAGTAGTTGATGTTTCTTGGTCAAAGTTCCAAATATGTTCCTTCGGAATAACGGGAGATTGCTTCGGATTCCAATCAGGAAATAAATAGTGATACATCGAATCTCCGAGTACATTTTTGATTTTCGTATCTTGAATATCATATTGTCTAGCTGCAAGAACTTCTGCCATGTTTTTGGCAAATAATGCAGAATGTGTCAACGTCCATGCCCGAGGCGAAACGTTATTTAATCGATATTCAACAGGATAATCTTTTGGTTTTAATTGTTGGATATAAGCATTCACTCCATCGACATAAGCTTGCATGAGTGCAAGGTCTTTAGGCGATTTTTTCCATTGCAAAACATCTTTTTCTGCACTAATTAAGATTCCTTTATTTCGTTGAAATTTATCTTTTTTAAGAATGGCATTATTATTCCCTGTACCCAATATTTCTGATAATTCACCAGCAGCAGCACGTACCGAAAGTTCCATTTGCCATAAACGGTCTTTGGCAACTAAATAACCTTGTACGAAAATGGCATCTTTTAGATTATTTGCATTGACGATGGGAACTCTACGTTCGTCATAAACCACTTTAACGGGTTTAGAAATTCCGTTTATCTGAAAAGTATGATTGGAAAAGGATTGCGTGTTTTCGGCTTGTGTCCAAATTCCATCAAACGGATTGAGTATTTTACCTAATGGTGGTATTTTATCAGTTCCGTTATTGAAAAACAAAGTAAGTCCTAGGGTAAGACCTAAAATTAAAGTGGGCCAAATAAATTTCATAAATTAGTCTGTTTGTAAAGGCTAAGTTACGCTTTTTTTTGTTTGCCTAAAGTGGTTAAATAGACCCCCGCAAAAATTAATATTCCTGCTACAATTTTTTGAAAACTTAAATTGTCAGCCCCCAAACTTATGGCAATGATAGATGCTAATAGTGGTTGTAGGTAAACGAAAACTGCAACGACACTGGGTTTTAAGTTCTTTATGGCAATGATGTTTAACATATAGGTTCCGAATGTGGCAAATAAAATAACATACCCAATCCCAAATAATACGTCAGTTGTAGCGATTGACCAATTGAATTCCATCGCTTCTTGGATGCAAAACGGAGATATGATAAGTAAGCCGAAAAAATATAGCCATCTCATCAATGTAAAAACATGATATTTTGCCGTTAATTTCTTGGCAAGAATAATATAAAAGGCGTAAAAAATGGCATTTAATAAAATCAAAAGATTACCAAGTACAGGATTGCTTGCATGATTATTTCCATCCGAAGTAATATATATAAGGTAAGCTGCCCCTAAAAATCCAATTCCAATACCCGAAACTTTGAATTTATTGAGTGGCTCTTTGAGAATTAAGGCACTCAACAGCATCACCAAAATTGGAGTTGTTACCATTAAAACTGCAGCATTTATGGGCGCTGTCAATGAAAGTCCCCACATAAATGTAATCATATTAAATCCAACACCACACATGGCTGCTAACGCAATCAAAGGCATTTCCTTCAGAGGAACGCTATCTTTTGAACGGAAAATTAAGGCCAAAACCCAAAAAATACTACCTGTACAAAACACTCGATACCACGTTAGTCCGAAAGGTCCAATATGTTCGGGTGTTACAGTCTTGGCTACAGTAAAGTTATAAGCATAAAATAAGGCCACAAAACTAGCACAAATTAGAGCGATGGTTCTTTTATTCATTCGATTCAATTGCTGATTTTGCCGCTTCAACTACTTTTTTGGAATTGCCAATAAAAGCTATATCATTTAAGATTAAAATAGGTCTTTTGATAAAAGAGTAATGGTCAGTCAATAATTCTTTGTAATCATTTTCTGTCAACTCTTTTTCATGCAAACCTCTTTTTCGATATTCTTGAGAACGTCTATTGAATAAAGATTCATAACTTCCCGATTGCTCTTTCAACCAGTCGATAGTGTCACTATCCACTAACTGTTCTTTCACATTTTGCTGTTCTACAGATTCAGGCAAATTGATGTCTTTTGCGATTCGTTTGCAAGTATTGCAAGTGCTGAGATGAATATATTTGTTTTCCATGTTGTAAAGGTAGGAGAAAAGTATGGGTTTGTGAAAATATATTTAAGAGATAAAAGAGAACATTCAACTATTTTTAAAATACTTAGCGGTTTCATTTACTATAAACATGAACTTAGTTTTTAGCAATTACTCTTAAAGTAAATTTTACTCAACAATGAGGTTTTTGGAAAATTTCGTTTTCTATATCTACTTAATTTTAGTCAAATTGTAAGTTTTGGATGTCCGTACCTATTTGGTTAGTGATATGTATATTTTTAAGCTACAAAATAGTATTAAAAGGATGTTGCAAAATTTGCGATATAAATCTCTTTAAATTAACAATATGTTTTTTAAATTCAATTAAATTGAATATTTTGCAGAAGAATACTTCTTTTTTTAATATTTTTTTTGTTTATTGTGTTGAGCAAATATTTATTAATCTAGAATGCAATTCAAATCTTATGAAAATAAAATGGTTATTTTTTGTCGTTCTTGTTACTATAATTACTACCAGTAGTTTGGCACAAGATTCAGAAGTTTCAGGAGTGGTTAGTTCTATAGATGATGGGATGCCCTTAATTGGGGCAAATGTTATTATTGATGGTACGTCAATAGGAACAACTACAGATTTTGATGGCAAATATTCAATTGCTATACCTGAAGATGCAAGTGCTTTAGTTTTTTCCTACATTGGATATGCTGACCAAACTGTTGAAATTGCAGGTAGGTCAGAGATAAATGTTGCCTTAGAAGAAATTACAAATGACCTCGAAGGGGTAGTGGTTACAGGTTATGGTAATCGTGCTAAAACTTCATTTACAGGTTCTGCTGCAGCTATTGATATTGATAAAATAGAAGGTAGCCCTCTTTCAAATATTGAGTCAGCTCTACAAGGGAATATAGCGGGGGTACAATTAGGAAGTTCATCGGGTACTCCTGGTTCTACTCAGGATATTAGGATAAGAGGTGTTAGTTCTATAACAGCAGGTAATGACCCATTATATGTTATTGATGGTGTTCCAGTGTCTAGCGGTAATGCTCAAACAGATGAGAACGAGGCATTGTATGGAAATTTAGGAGTTATGGCATCGCTTAGCCCAAACGATATTGCCAGTATCACTGTACTTAAAGATGCAAGTGCTACTGCTCTTTATGGCGCTCGTGGGTCGAATGGAGTTATTGTAATTACTACGAAAAAAGGAAAATCAAGCAAACCCGTATTTACGTTTTCAACTCAGGTCGGAACCGTTGACCGTGCCGTAGAAGGTCCTCAGATGTTGAATGCAGAACAGTATGCAGAGCTTTATTATGAAGCTGTTGTGAATGAAGTTTCTGCTTTAAATACGATTACTTCACGAGAAGAAGCAGAACAATCTGAAATATATGCGTTGCCTTGGGATGGGGTGACAAATACTAATTTTCGAGATATTATCAAGCGAGATAATGCGATTACTCAAAATTATGATTTTTCCATGAGAGGAGGTAATGACAAATCAAACTATTATGCTTCGCTTGGGCATTTTAACCAAGATGGTATTAATAATGGTGTTGATTTTAAAAGAACAACAGGAAAGCTATATTACGGAAACCAAATTACAGAAAAAATATATTTATCAAATTCTTTAACAGGGTCTTATATTCGTCAAAATGGACAACTAGAAGGTAGCCGTTATTTGGGAAATCCCGATGCGTCTAGTTTATATTTACGTCCTATCTTTGACCCTTATAATGAAGATGGTTCATTGAATATTGATGATTTTACGCTTTATTATAACCCTGTTTTTCAAGCAAGAAATACTATTCATCAAAGAGACCAAACTCGATTTTTGAATTCTACAACATTAAGTTATTATGTAACGGATAAATTAAAGTTCTCTTCTATCTTAGGACTTGATTATCTGAATGCTGAAGAATTACATTATGACCCTATCGAACATGGTGATGGAGCTGATGTTAATGGACAATCTTTTGCTTATAATAGTCGAAACTTTAACTGGACATGGAGAAATATGTTAGACTACAGTTTGACAATTAACCCAAAAAATAAAATAGACTTTAAAGTTGCTTACGAAGCACAAAAAAATACTCGAAGATTCCTTTCGGCTGGAGGGAACAATATTGCAACAAATGAATTAATTTACCCTACTTCAACAGGAAATCTTACACTAGTTGGTGGTGGTTTAGAAGATTGGGCTATAAATTCTATTTTGACCACAGCTACTTATTCATGGAATGAAGAAATAACGATTGATGGTACTTTTAGGAGAGAAGGGAATAGCCGTTTCTCTAGTGGATTTAGATGGGGTACTTTTTATTCTCTCGGAGCTGCTTGGTCTTTTTCCAATCGCCTACCTGAATTGGATTGGTTAGATAACAGTAAATTGAGAGTTTCTTACGGTAGAATAGGAAACGCATCAATAGGAATAAATCAGAATCAAGAATTATTGGCTTTCAGTGCTCAATACAATAACCAAAGTGGTTCATTCCCTAGCCAATATGGAAATAATGAATTAGGGTGGGAAAATAGTGATAATTGGAATTTGGGTCTAGATTTCGGGCTTTTTGGGAGAATAACTGGTACCGTCGAATACTTTAATAGAAAATCTACAGACCTTCTTTTGTTCGTTCCAGTTTCCTCTACAACAGGTTTTCCTAGTCAATTGAGGAATGTAGGAGAAATGGTAAATCAAGGGTTAGAATTTTCATTAAATTCAGATATTGTAAAAACTAAAAATTTCAATTGGAACCTTGGTTTTAATTTTACGACTTTAAAGAACGAGGTTACTAGTTTGCCAAGGTCATCGGCTGGTGCTGAAATTGGAATTGTTGAGGATACTTATATCGTAACAGAAGGTGAAGCTGCCTTTTCTTGGTTTATGCCTACTTGGGCAGGTGTTGATTCAGAAACGGGAACACCATTGTGGTATGTAGAGGGACAAAGTGGCGAAACTACTTCGAATATTGGAGAGGCTCAATCTAGTGTTCAAGGAACACCATTTCCTGATTTTTATGGTGGAGCACAAACTCGATTTGACTATAAAGGAGTTTATTTAAGTGCAAGTGTATATTATTCTACAGGGAATAAAATATATGACACTTTCGGAGATGCTTTTAGAAGTGATGGTCAAAATATTTTTGGTTTTAATGATTATGCGAGCCAGTTGGATAGATGGCAGCAACCAGGTGATATTGCTAAGAACCCACAAGTTATTTTGAATAATACTTCTGGGTCAAGAGCGAATTCAACTCGTTATCTACACGACGGAGAATTTTTACGTCTTCGTGATGTAACTATTGGATACCAATTGCCAGAAAAGCTTATGTCTAAGATTCCATTAACCAGTGTTAGTTTTTATGTGAAAGGAACGAATCTATTAACTTATGTAGCAGACAAAGACCTTGAACACGACCCAGAAACAAGTGCTAATGGATTTATTTTATTAAATGCTCCTCCATTGAAAACATTGATTTTTGGAGCATATGCAACGTTTTAATCTTAAAAAAAATGAAAATGAAATATATAGCTTTTAAAAAAATTAGCCTTCTTCTTGTTGCTTTAGTTATCGTAATTAGCTCATGTTCCGAAGATTTTTTAGAACCAACAGTTACGGATTCGAAAGATGTAAATACAAGTATTACTAATGTTACTGACCTTAAAGCTTTGGTTACTGGAGCTTTGGCAAAAATGAGTACCACAGAATATTACCGAAGGAATTATATTATTACATCAGAGGTTAGGTCTAATAATGCATTCGCCAATGGCAATACTTCTCGTTTTTTGGAAGAAACATACTTTTCTTATAACGCATTTAGTTCAACAAGCGAGCTTTTGTGGAATCAAATATATTCGGTAATAGCAAATACAAATATTGTTATTAATTCGGAAGTTCAAAACAATGAAAGTGCAGCAGTAAATCATGTCAAAGGGCAAGCTTACGCTTTAAGGGCTTTAGCTTATATGGATTTATTGAGAGTTTATGGACAACAATATTCAGGAGGTGATTTAGGAGTTCCTTTAATATTAGAGTTCTTGAATGATGGTAATAATTTCCCTGCAAGAGCAACCGTGCAGGAAACTTGGAGTCAAATTGGTCAAGATTTACAAACGGCTCAAGAATTAATGGATGTAGATTTAAATGCTACTAGTAAAACAGAAGTTACTACTTGGATGGTAGATGCACTTCAGTCAAGGTACTTTCTTTATATCAGAGACTATGAAAATTCGGCAGCAGCAGCCAAAAGAGTTATGGACTCGGAGGTATTTAGTATTCTAGATGCATCATCATTTGTATCTTCTTGGTCTTCGGATGGAGGCAGCAATAGAATCTTTGAAATAGCTATTACTACTACTGATGCGGAATTGTTTGAAAATATATATAATGTTTATCAAGATTTTTCTGTTACAGGCTTTGGTGATATTGCTCTTACTATAGATTTGTTGAACTTGTATGAGCTTCAAGATGTACGTAGACAGCTTTTTTCGTTTACCCCTATTGCGATAAATATGACAGGCAAATATCCTTCTTCTGATTTTGCGGATGACATTATTGTAATTAGATATGCCGAAGTAGTTCTTAATTATGCCGAAGCAATGGCTTGGTTGGGGAACGAAGAAGAAGCATTAACTGCTTTGAACTCTATTTCGGAGAATAGAAATGCTCAAACATTTACGGTTGCTTCTGTAGCAAATATACTTGCAGAAAGGAGAAGAGAATTAGCAATGGAAGGCTCAGGATTTTTTGATTTAGTGAGAAATGACATAGGAGTTACGACTTTTCTTGTTGATGTACCATTTGGTTCACCGCTCTTGGCTCTTCCAATTCCACGCCAAGAAATAGAATCTAATCCTCAAATCATTCAAAATGAAGGATATTAAAAAATACTGAGAATGGAGGGGGGAGTTTTCTCCCCAATCTATTTTTTATAAAAGTAAGCAAACTACTCTTTCTTAGTTTCTTGTTTCAAGGCTAATAAAGTAAAACGTAAGTCAGAATATTTAAAATACAATTCATTAAATAGGTGGTGGTTGAATAAATAGATTAAAGAAAGAAAAGCTGCTCTAAAAAATTAAGAAAATGGGAAAAGATAACTCAACAAAAAATTCAGACTTTAACCGCGTATTGGGTAAATGGGATATATTCACCTTAGCTTTTGGAGCAATGATAGGATGGGGATGGGTAGTACTTACTAGCAATTGGATAATGCAAGGTGGAGTTTTAGGAGCTATAATTGCGTTTTTGATAGGGGGCTTTGTAGTTTCTTTAGTCGGATTAACCTATTCTGAATTAACTTCTGCAATGCCTAAAGTTGGAGGAGAACATGTATTTAGTTATCGAGGTTTGGGGATAAATGCTTCCTTCCTCTGTACTTGGTTTATTATATTAGGATATGTTTCTGTTTGTGGGTTTGAAGCTGTTGCTTTTCCTGTGGTGTTGGAACATTTAATTCCACTCACTCATGATGGAAACCCAATTTGGACTATAAATGGAAGTCCTATACATCTTGACATGATTGTTATTGGGGTTGCAGGCTCTTTACTTATAGGATTTGTAAATTATATAGGCGTTAAATCAGCGGCTTTTCTACAGACAATTTTTACTGGCTTTATTCTTCTTGTTGGATTAATGTTGATTATAGGGAGTTTCTTTTACACGGGTTCTCCAGTAGAATCTAGTGAAGTTTGGGATACAAGTAAATTGTCAGTTGGTTTAATTTCAGTGATAATTATGACCCCATTTATGTTTGTAGGTTTTGATGTTATCCCTCAAGCTGCAGAAGAAATTAACTTGCCCTATAAGAAAATTGGACAAATATTAATTATATCAGTAATACTTGCAGTCGTATGGTATGTTGCCATTATTTATAGTGTAGGAACGACATTAAATAAGGATGAATTAAGCACAGGGGCTTTAGCATCTGCGGATGCTATGCAAAGAATTTATGGAGCTAAATGGGCAAAAGATTTATTAGTTTTAGCTGGTCTTTTAGGGATTTTAACCAGTTGGAATAGCTTTTTTATAGGGACTACTCGGTCTATATATGCAATGGGGCATTCGGGAATGTTGCCTAAGTTCTTTGCTTATTTACATCCCAAACACAAATCGCCTGTCAACGCAATAATTTTTGTTACTGCAACCTCCATTTTTGCCACTTTCTTTGGTAAAACTGCACTAGAATGGTTGGTTAATGCTGGCAGTTTAGGAATTGTTATCTCATGGAGTGTGGTGTCTTTGTCTTTTATTATTCTTAGGAAAAAAGAACCCAATATGTCAAGACCATTCAAAGTGCCTTATGGTAAGTTGGTAGGTATTCTCGCTTTTGTTTTGAGCTTATCTTTAATATATCTCTATCTGCCAGGAAGTCCTTCTGCTTTAAGTAGTTATGAATGGATAATAGTTGGTGTTTGGTCGCTTATCGGTATTGGGTTCTATTTGTGGACTAACAAAGTATATGGCAAGGATGAAATACGAAAAAATATGGAAGAACATTAAGGAATAACTTAATTATAATCAATTAATTACATAAACATAAATTAGTATGTTACAAACAGAAAAAAGTATTTTAGCACCTGAGGCTTTATTATCAAACGTTTGGACGCATTTGACTCATATTCAGCCTGTTGTTGGGAGAGGAGCTATTTTGAAAGATAAAGAAGGGAATGAATATTTAGATTTCACCTCAGGTATTGGTGTTATTAATACGGGGCATTGCCACCCCAGAATTGTTAAAGCAATACAAAAGCAAACAGAACAGTTAATCTTTGGACAAATGAATTGTGTAATTCCGCCAACGACTATAAAAATGGCAGAAAAACTTAACGAAATTACTCCAAGTCATATTGACCGATTCTTTTTTGCTAATAGCGGTTCTGAAGCTACAGAAGCCGCCGTAAAACTTGCAAAATGTGCTACAGGTAGGTCAAATATTATTGTATTTCAAGGGAGTTTTCATGGTAGAACACATCTTACTATGGCAATGACGACGTCAAAAACAGTTTATAGACATAAATATCAACCGTTACCTTCTGGGATTTTTGTTACCCCTTTTCCATATTCATATTTTTATGGTTGGGATGAAGAGACAACAGTAGAGTTTTGTAAAAAACAATTAGACCTTGTTTTAAGAGGACAAACGGCACCCGATGAAACAGCTGCTATAATAATTGAGCCTGTAATTGGTGAAGGTGGATATGTTCCGGTTCCACCAGCATTCTTACATCATTTAAGAGAGGTCTGTGATGAGCATGGAATTTTATTAATTATAGATGAAGTACAATCAGGTTTTGGAAGAACAGGTAAGTTTTTCTGCTTCGAACATTCTAATGTGAAACCAGATGTTATCGTTATGGCAAAAGGATTAGGAAGTGGATTTCCTGTTTCAGCTATTGGGGCAACAGCTGAAATTATGGACAAATGGACACCAGGAACACATGGTGGAACTTATGGTGGGGGAAGTGCCTTAGCAGGAGCTGCAGCTTGTGAAACTATTGATGTTATAAAAGAAGAGCAACTGTTAGAAAATTGTAATGAAAGAGGAGAACAATTAAGAGCAGGTTTAAGAAAAATTCAAGAACAATGCCCTATCATAGGCGATGTTAGAGGGTTAGGATTAATGGTGGCAGTTGAGTTTACTAATCCTGATAAGACGGCTAATTCAGAAGTGTTAGGAAAAGTAATGAAAAAATGTTTAGATAATAATTTACTACTATTGGCTTGTGGACCTTATAAAAACGTAATCCGTTGGATTCCGCCTTTAGTGGTTACCGAAGAACAGATTGCCAAAGGACTTAAAATTTTTGAAGACGCACTTAAAAGCAGTATTTAATGATGAATATACAATTAAATAATCCTAAATTACTTCAATATAACGCTTATATAGACGGTCAGTTTTTGAGTGGCAATAAAAAGGATTTCTTTACGGTATCAAATCCTTTTAGTAGTGAAATAATAGCTAAAGTTGGTAATTGTGGTACTGAAGAAACAGAACTTGCTATTGCTGCAGCTAAAGTCGCCTTAGAGAGTTGGAAAATTTTGACGGGCATTGAAAGAAGCTCCATTCTAAGAAAGTGGTTTGAATTAATTTTAGAAAACCAAGATGATTTAGCAAAAATCTTAACCTTGGAGCAAGGGAAACCATTAGCGGAAGCAAAAGGAGAAATTGCTTATGGAGCATCATTTATTGAATGGTTTGCCGAGGAAGCTAAAAGAGTTTATGGCGATACTATTCCAGGACATCAGCCAAATAAACGAATATTGGTTATTAAACAACCAGTAGGTGTTGTTGCTGCAATTACACCTTGGAATTTTCCAAATGCTATGATTACACGTAAAGTAGCTCCTGCATTAGCAGCAGGATGTACCATTGTTGTAAAACCATCAGAATTAACACCGCTTTCTGCCTTAGCTCTTGCAGTATTAGCAGAAGAAGCTGGTATTCCTAAAGGAGTATTTAATGTTGTAACTACAGATAAATCGGTAGCGGTAGGGCAAGTTTTAACTTCTAGTTCTGTTGTTAAAAAAATATCTTTTACAGGGTCAACACCCGTTGGAAAAATACTATTAAAACAATCGGCAGATACTGTAAAGAAAGTTTCTATGGAGCTGGGTGGAAATGCGCCTTTTATTGTTTTTGAGGATGCTGATATTGATAAAGCTGTTCAAGGTGCTGTTGCTTCAAAGTATAGAAATGCAGGGCAAACTTGTGTTTGTTCCAATCGGTTTTTTGTACATCAATCGGTTTGTGAGGAGTTTACTAACAAATTTGTGGCGGCAATAAAAGAGCTTAAAGTGGGGAACGGTATGGATGAAGGCGTAACAATAGGCCCTCTTATTGAAGACAAAGCAGTTTGTTTTGTCGACGATTTGGTTAAAGATGCCACGGAAAGGGGAGGACAAATTATGCATGGAGGAAAAACATTAGATTCAAATCCATTGCTATATGAACCAACTATTATAGGCAATGCTAATTCAGATATGAAGCTTTTTTCAAGTGAAATATTTGGACCAGTAGCACCCATTTTTAGTTTCGAAACCGAAGAAGAAGTCATTCAATTGGCAAATGATACATCGGTAGGATTAGCTTCTTATTTTTATGGCAATAATCATTCGAAAATTTGGAGAGTTGCAGAGGCTTTAGAATACGGAATGGTAGGTATTAATACAGGAATGATTTCAACTACTGTTGCACCGTTTGGTGGAATTAAAGAAAGTGGTTCTGGTCGAGAAGGCTCAAAATATGGTATGGATGATTACTTAAATGTGAAGTACTTGTGTTGGGAAATTTAAAGGCTCTTTTTATAAAAAAATGAATATCTATGAAGTATATAAATTTTATTCTTTTCCTGACCATTACAATATGTTGCAGCGGGCAAGAAACTAAAAAAAGAACCTTAAAGGTTGTAGCGTTTGAGGGGGCTGGATTCGAACTCGGAGTACAGCACGGTAAAACATTAAAAACTGAAATAGCTGCTATGATTAAGACATGGAAGGAGAGTACTTCCAAGGTTTTAGAAAAGGATGCGAATGAAATTTTGATAGATTTTTTTGAATATGCCAATTTTGAAAAGGATATAGAAGAGTTTACTCCCGATTTGTATCAAGAAATAAAAGGTATTGCAGAAGGCTCGGAGCAGGATTTTCAAAATATTTTACTCCTAAATCTGTTAGATGAATTTTGGGTATATGTAAATAATATTAATAATCATCATTGCAGTAGTATAGGTGTTCCACAAAAAGATGGTATTCCAGGTTATCTTTCTCAAAACATGGACTTAGAAAGTTTTAGAGATGGTTATCAAGTCTTAATGCGTATTGCTGCTACCGATAACAATCCTGAACAATTAATTCTTACTTACCCTGGATTGGTGGGGTTAAATGGACTTAATGAACATGGAATAGGTGTAGTGGTGAATACATTAATGCAATTAAAAGCCTCATCAGAAGGGTTACCTGTTGCGTTTGTCATTAGGAGGTTAATAGGTTCAAGAAATAAAGAGGAAATGTTGGAGTTTGTTAAAAATGTCAAGCATGCTTCTGGTCAAAACTATATTTTAGGAATACAAGGCGAAATATATGATTTTGAGGCTTCAACGAATCAAGTAATTAGATACATTCCTCAAAATAGCAATGGAATAGTTTATCATACGAATCACCCTCTAATCAATGATGACTTAAAACCTTGGTTTGCAAAGTATAATCCGAATATACCCATAAACGAAAAATCTAACACTCATTATCGCTACGATGCTTTGAATAGTCGGTTTGAAACTGCTACTCATGTTGATGACAATTTTTTGATAGGGGTAATGTCATCTAAAGATTATGATGAAAATCCTGTTTGTAGAACCAACAAGGGGGCTGGAAGTTTTACTTTTTCGTCTGTAGTAATGACTTTAGGGGAACATCCTACATTGAAAATTACAGCGGGTCCGCCTGACGAGAGTGAGTTTCAGACATTTGATTTTAAAAAAGAATAACAACAGTAATAATGCCTATTAAATAAAGTAATTATATGAACTTAATTGAACCATAAAATGAATATTTATACATATAAAATACTTGTAGTTATAATCTTGTTTTCAACTTTAGGTTGTAGTGTCAATAGTCAACATCAAAAAGAATTTAGTGATAAATTAGCTACACTTGATGGTGATGGAATTGTAAATCGTGAAGCTCTTGGATACGAGTTTTTGATAAGTGGAAAAAAAGACACTATAGTAGATTATTTGAATTATGCTGTTCCTGAAAATGCAGCATTTCCAAAAAATACTTTTCAAGGAAAGCTGAAACTAAAATGGTTAAATGTTTCTGGGAAATTTGAAGAGCTATTAGATTGGTATGATTATGCAGGCGATGAAGATATTCCTCGAAAACACCTACCTGATTTTGATTACGAATTTATTCAAGAAGGCTCTCATATTATACCTATTCAAAGAGGATATATTCAAAACAAACACGTCAATTGGGAATACGTTTTAGAACCTGGCAGAGTTTGGGATGAGAAGTCCGACGAAGGTTATAGTCGAGTTGCCATACCTTTTGCATTAAAACAAAAGAATCAAAACTGTGTGCATAATGGAGTTATGATGTTTTTGTTTAAAAACGATGGTAGTATTTCTAAAGTAGCTTATCAAATAGCGAGTGAAACCTGTGGTTATTTCCAATTCAATATGTGGGGTACTGTCAAGGCTAAATATACTCCTGAAGAAAATGCGTTGAAAAACAAGGTTTTTGATGCCTATGCGAAAGAAGTTGAAATGAGAATGCCTTCTAAACCCATTGAGAAGTTGGCGGAAGACTTTTCTGGGGCTAACCCAACAGCTTTTAGTGCTGCTAAAGAAATGAAACCTGAACACATGACTTTATATGGTTTTGTTATTGATGGCGTTAATTATGTAGGTGGATGTAATACACGTTACGGTAAATACCCGTATTGCGATGTTATGGTTTTGCCATCATATTCAACGGCAAAAAGTGTTTCAGCAGGTTTTGGTTTAATGCGATTAGAAAAAGAATATCCAGGAATTAAAAGTGAAACTATTGCTGAATATATAAAAGCTTGTGCAAAAAAAGGAATCTGGGATGATGTCACTTTTGAGAATGCCTTGGATATGGCAACAGGAAATTACGAATCTGCTAAACCTAAGGTGGATGAAGAAGCTTTTCATATGAATAAACTCTTTCTTCCAGAAACACATAAAGAGAAAATAGCATATTGTTGTGGCTATTTTGAAAGAAAGTCAAAGCCAGGTACACAATGGGTATATCATACTTCGGATACTTATATTGTGGGTACGGCAATGAATAATTACCTTCAAAAAACGACCAATAATCCTGAAGCTGATTATTTTAAGGATTTGATTGTAGATGATATTTTTACGCCTTTAGGAATGAGCCCTACCTCGAAGAAGCAGCTTAGAACCTATGATTCAACAGCTCAGCCTTTTTCTGGATATGGACTGTTTTATCATCATGATGATGCTGCAAAAATTGGTCAATTTCTAATTGATGGTGCTACAGTGGAAGGTAAGACCTTGTTTGATGAAGAACTGTATTCTGAAATTATATATCCTTCAATTGATTCTTCTTTGCAAGGAACACATGATAAATTAAGATACGATAATGGTTTTTGGTTTTTAGATGTATCTGAAGAAAAAGAACTATGTGCTCATAATGATTTAATCCCATACTTATCGGGTTATGGTGGGATTAGAATTTATTTACTTCCCAACAACACAATATACTACTACTTTAGTGACAATTTTCAAAAAGTTTGGAAAGAAGGAATTGGCGAGTCTAATAATATTCGTCCATTCTGCACTAAAAAATCTGATGCTAAATAAAACGCATTTTATCTCACGCCTCCGATTAATTATTTAATTGGAGGTTTTAGCATTTTATTACCTTAAGAGATGCAAATCGGGTTGTGCAAATTTAAGAACACGTAAATACATAGTAGATGAACTCTTGTAAACGCCATCTATTGTCGAAATTCGTTTGTTAATAACATCAATTAAGTGATTATTGTCTTTACACATCACATTGACTTCTAAATCAAACTCTCCTGATGTCATCGCCAAAAAACTCATTTCTCTAAAACCCATCAGTTTGTTAGCTACCTCGTCAATTTTGTTGGCTGGTCTCACTGCTATTTTTATGGTTGCATAAGCATTAAAGCCTAATTTTTCAGGATTTACTCTACCAAGTATGTTTATGGTTTTATCCTCTATTAGTTTTGTAGCCCTACTTCTAATTGTGCTAATAGATGTTCCTGTTTCTTTGGCAATTAATGTAAATGAAGTTCTTCCGTCTTTTTGTAAGTAAGACATTATTGTAAAGTCCAATTCATCGAAACTGTTCTGTTGTTCCATCTTATGCTAATTTTTATATCAAATTTAAGATAAATTGAAAGTATAAAAAATTACTTACAATTTGGGTGTTATATTTTGTCTAAACATAAATTTTTAATACGAATTAGAAATTAAAGAGAGAACATAGAAATAAAATGACAAGTTTTTGATGTAAAATGTTTTTTTTATTATCGTATGTTTTATGAAACTAGTCCCTTGAATTAAGCTTACTTGAAAATTAATAATAGCCTACACAAAAAATATTAACTTGAAATTTCTATATTTATGATTAATAAACTTTTTTGTATCAAACAAGTTATATCTTAGAATTGAGCTCTAGAGCTTTAAATCGTAATTTGTTCCAAAGACATAAACTTTATTCTTGAAAAATAAGAACCTTCTCAAACATCCAATTGAATATGTAAAAGGCGTAGGGCCTAAAAAAGCAGAGGCTTTGCAAAAAGAGCTTCAGATATTTAATGTGGGTGATATTTTGATGGATTTTCCTTTTCGGTAT
>CALAJP010000064.1 GCA_937922815.1 uncultured Saprospiraceae bacterium | reverse complement strand
ATTTGTGGTGCAGGTATAGCAGGTGTTGCTACTGCTTATTATCTACTATTCACATCGTGTAGTATTGAATTAATGAAGGCTCTAAAGTCATTATATGGAGGGGATTCTTTTATCAGGGTATAACATCATTAGCTATAATATATTAAATATTCATGATCCAAAGTATCTTCATCCTCTAAGGTATCAGAATGAAAAAATTAAAAAGGAAATAAGCACTATCGATGTTGATGGGCAGTTGTAGTTTTTATTATATTGATAAATGTCAGGTTTTCTTTAAATTCAGTATAGAATTTTTATTCAAATACTGCAACTGCACGAATGGGTGACCCTGTTCCACCTCTAATTCTCAGCGGTAGTCCAATAAATCGAAACCTGCCTTTTCCTATCAATAAATGAAGATTTATTAAGTTTTCGTAATGCGTAAAACCTAATTCACCACAAATATGATGTACCTGTTTGTTAGATAATTTGGGTACTCCTGGACACATAGTTTCCACTCCAAAAGCCGCGATTCCTTGCTCGCCCAACCATCGAGCAGTAGCTACTGACACTCCAGGCCCATTTCCCCAATTATCACTGTCAAAATATTTTCGGTAATGATCGGTATATAACAATACGGTATCTCCTTTCTTGATTTCGACCTTTGCTATTCTACAAGCCTCTATAATTTCCGCTACCTCTATTAATTCTTTAAATGTTTTGTGCGAAAAATCTAAACAAATTCCTTCTGTATAGAACATAGATAAAGGCATTTTATCAATCGATTGACCTTCATATTCTTTTGCCATATGATTAATAGCATCAACATGAGTCCCCGTATGTTCTCCCAATTCTAATTTGTGTACCGCAGGCGTTTTTTTAATAGGGTTTTTAATTCCGCTCCATTCTTCGTGAGAATTATGAATTTCCATTTTGACTTGAGGTAAGTCCTTAAACACAGGCATTCCTTCATAAATCTCCTGACTCAAATCAATAATTTCTTTATACGAATTCATATTTCTATTCTATATGTTTCAAACATCAGCTACCTCCTTCTACCACCACTATATTGCATAGCTTCGCCTTTTCCAAAACCATAGCTAAAACCCATGGTTATAAAACGACCTCGTTGTCCAAAACTATACAAATAAGAGTCTCCCAAATCCGCCGTATTTTCTCTAATTCTTGATGCGAATATATCTCGAACACTAATATTGAAAATACCTTTGCCTTTTAATATTTTATATCGCAAACCAATATTTGAAAAAACATTTCCTGATCTCATCCCTTGTAACGTAATCGCCCTCGATTGATAATTACCAGACACCTCAACATTCAGTTTTTTATTAATTTTAAACTTAGCCGTCAGCTTAGATTGCCATTCGTCTCCACTAAAGTCAAAATTTTGTCCTTCAAACTCTCCCTTTCTATCAAAAATATTATAAAATATATCTCCGTTAAAGCTCACTTTTTTACTCAGCGAATATTTAAAATTTAATTCCGTACCTAATATATTTCTAGTTCCTAAATTACTAGGACTTGTATTTCTAACTCCATCTTCGAATATCGATATTCGTTCGATTACTTGAGTAGTATAACGGTCATAAACATTAATATTAAAAGAAATTTTATCAAAAGTAAATATACTCCCAAACTCATAAGAGTCTGTAAACTGAGGAAGTAAGTTAGGGTTTCCAGTTCGGATATTAAAGTTATCACTGATATTAAAAAATGGATTCAAATCCCATAATCTAGGTCTATATATTCGTCTCGAATACCCTGCTTGCAAAGAAATTCTATCGTTTATTTTATATGAGGTATGAGCAGAAGGGAATAAATTAATAAATTTTTGACTATTATTTTGATTGGTATTTACGAGCAAGGTTTTCAAGTCTGTTTGTTCCAACCGAGCCCCTAATTTTATGCCCCATTTACCTGTTTCGTAAGCCCCCGTAGCATAAACCCCCAATACATTTTGGTCGTATTCAAAAGTATTGGTTAATCTAGTATCTGTAACAAATCCCGACTCCGTCTCATTCTGTACTTCATATTCATTACTCACTTCATTCAATGTATATTGCAAACCCGTTTCTATCATTATTTGGTCATTGATGGGTTTTACATAATCCAAATTTAATGTATTTCTACTCTCCTTAAACTCCGTCGCCGTTTTTTGATTGGCAATATCCGTAACCCCAAACAAAACATTATGTTGAAAAAAAGAAGATTGGTCTTTTCCAAAAAAGTTACCTATAAAACTAAAGTTCAAATCATGTTTTTTATGGTCTTTGAAGTCTCGTTTATATTTCAACTCATATTGAAGTTTGGGGTTAGTAGCTTCGGTTTCCTCTATTCTTTCCCATCGCTCAATTTCCTCGTCAACCTCAAAACGCGAATATTCAGTTTCAGAAGGTTGTTTTTCTACTTCATAAGCAACACTTCCCGAAAGCGTAATGACATCTTGTTTGGTCAAATAATAATCCGTCCCCAATATAAAATTATAAAAAAGTTCGTTTCTGAAATTTGTTCCTTCCGAAACCAAGCTTCTATTGGTGATTCTATTTTCATTAATATTCTTATTATCTCGAGGCAAAGAGCGATAACCAACCCCTAATTGACTAAAAATATTAAACTTATCTCCTCTCCTATTAAAACTAGCTCCAATACTGTGATTGTGAGGCGTTCCTGTGTTTATAGAAATGGAGCCGTTAATTCCTTTTTTCTCATCTTTCTTTAAAATAATATTAATAATACCCGAAGAACCTTCGGCTTCATACTTTGCCGATGGATTAGTAATCACTTCTATTTGGCTAATCATATCCGCTGTTATTGTTCCCAAAGCTCCTCCTTCGTCATCTGACAATACCGAAGGTTTTCCATTGACTAAAATCTGAACCCCACTCGCTCCTCGTAAGGTAATATCGCCCTCGATACTTACATTCACAGAAGGTACGTTGTTCAAAACTTCCAGCGCACTTGAGCCTGAAGTAGTTAAATCTTTACCAACATTAAAAACTCTTTTATCTAATTTAAATTCGGTAGTAGATTTTTCGCCTACTACTTCTATGCTTTCCATTACATTTCCGTTTTCGAGCAGGGTAATATTAGGAATTTGAATACGGGGCTGCCCAAAATCTATATTATCAAACTTTAATGTCTCATAACCCACAAAACTAATTTCTAAATAAGCATTTTTACGGTCGGATTGAATGATGTATTCCCCCTCAATATCCGTAGTTGCACCTGTTAGGATAGAATCATTTTCGAATGATTTCAATACTACATTTACAAATGCTATAGCTTCATTACTTGGGTCGATAACCTTACCTGTTATGGTGTATTCAGTATTATTAACCTGTGCGAACCCTAACTGAACCAACAAAATGAATATAATCGTACTAAGTTTTTTCATATTTTTAATAAACAATTTTAATATTTTACAGACCGTTCAACAATAAGACTCTTATTACACACAAAGGTTTAAAACTATACAAAAAAAGTTGACTTAAAACCTACTATTTAATGAACAAAGAGGCAAAATTATCAATTTAGAGTAGGTGGCAAATAAACATATTGTAGATATAGTTCCACTCAATACACTTATTAGAGTTAATGATAATATATTTGCATCAATTTTTTAAACAAACTCAATAAATAAACTGCTTATGCACAGAGTGATAATGATTCTCTTTGTTTTTTGTAGCATTCATTCCTTTGCACAAGACCTTACGCTTAGTGGATATGTCAAAGACTTCTCAACAGGCGAAGAACTAATTGGTGCTAATGTAAGCATTGATGGAACTTCGTTTGGTACAACAACTAATGTTTACGGATTTTACTCCATTACCATTCCGAAAGGAGAATACCAAGTCGCTACTTCATACCTGGGGTACAAAACATCGGTTATTAGTATTACGCTATTAGATCAGAATGTAAAATTGGACATAGAATTAGAGGAAGAGGCATCAGTTTTGGACGAAATCGTGGTTTCTGATGTTAGAGAAGATGCCAATGTCAGTGACGTTCAGATGAGTGTCGCTAAAATGGAAGTTGCTCAAATAAAAAAAATCCCATCTCTTTTGGGGGAAGCAGACATTATAAAAGCGATTCAATTATTGCCTGGTGTTTCAACCGTTGGTGAAGGAGCGACAGGATTTAATGTGCGTGGGGGGGGGATTGACCAAAACCTTGTTTTATTGGACGAATCTCCTGTTTATAACCAATCTCACTTATTCGGGTTCTTTTCGGTTTTTAATCCCGATGCCGTAAAAAATGTAAAACTTTACAAAGGCGGTATTCCTGCCGAATTTGGGGGTCGAGGCTCTTCTATTCTCGATATCCGAATGAAAGAAGGAAATAAAAAAGAGTTTAAAGGAGAAGGCGGTGTAGGAATTATCTTTAGCCGTTTGACATTAGAAGCTCCTATCAAAAAAGATAAAGCCTCTTTTGTTTTGGCAGGGAGAAGGTCGTATTTGGATATTTTAGCAAAGCCATTTTTAAAAGGAGATTTGAGAGACTCTAAATTCTCTTTTTATGATTTAACCGCAAAAGTAAACTATAGAATAAACGACAAAAACACCTTATTCCTTTCTGGATATTTTGGAAGAGATATTTTCGACTCTGGTTTTGGTTTTGACTGGGGTAACGGAACAGGTACTTTGAGGTGGAATAGTATTCTGAATGATAAATTGTTTATGAATATGTCTCTAATTTATAGTAACTATAACTACTCATTAGGGGTATCGAATGAAGATGGGGAAGGCTTCGATTGGCAATCTCAAATTGTCAATACCAGTTTAAAAAGCAACTATAATTGGTATTTGAACAATAACAATACCATTAATTTTGGGTTTCAAGGTATTTATTACCACTTCAAACCTGCTCAATTCAGCTTCAATAGTGGTGGTGTAAGTAATGATATTTCATTAGAAGATAAATTTGGTTTAGAAGGAGCGGCATTCATCAGCAATGAACAAAAAATTTCTGAAAAACTTCAACTTCAATATGGATTGCGTCTATCAGGATATCGTTATCTAGGAGGGCCTACCATTTACGAATATGAAACCGTAGAGCCTGGCGAGGAAAGAGAATTGGTCAATTCTTACGAATCCGAAAGAGGAGATAAAATTGAAGATTATTTTAACCTTGAGCCTAGATTTGCTGCCAATTATAAAATTAACGAATCCAGTTCCTTTAAGTTGAGTTATAACCGAATGGCTCAATACGTTCATTTAGCCTCCAATACTGCGGCATCTTCTCCTTTGGATTTATGGATTCCTACCACCAATAATATCAAACCACAGATAGTAGATCAGATAGCTTTAGGTTATTTTCATAATTTTAAAGACAATATGTTTGAAACTTCTTTTGAGGTGTTTTATAAAGATATGCAACAGCAAATTGGCTATGTTGATAACGCAGATTTGTTCCTAAACGAAAATTTGGAAGCTGATTTATTACAAGGCGATGGTCGTGCTTACGGTTTGGAGTTATATCTAAAAAAGAAAAAAGGTAAATTTACGGGTTGGATTTCATATACTTTATCCAAATCCGAAGTAAAAATAGAAGGACTGAGTCGTTCCGAATGGTTTTTATCTAAATTTGATAAGCCACATAACTTCAAACTGGTTGGTTCTTATTCTATTACCCCACGAATTGAACTTAATGGTACATTTACGTTCACTTCTGGCATTCCTGCTACTTTAGCCACACATGGGCAGTCTGTCGGAGGTGTTATTGTTCCTGTTGTTCCCGACGGAAGCACCAACCAGCAGCGGTTAGCCAATTATCATAGATTGGACGTTTCCGTTATTATTAAAAATAAGAAAAATAATGAACGAAACTGGAAAAGCGAATGGATATTTGGAGCATATAATGTATATGCTCGCCGAAATGCTTTCAATCTTTATTATCAAGTAAACGAAGAAACAAATAGAAACGAAGCGATACGAGTTTCTATCTTAGGCACCGTTCTTCCTTCTATCACTTACAATTTCAAATTTTAATCCATGAGAAATATATTTTCATACCTTACTATCTTAGTTTTTAGTCTTGTTTTTCTTAGTTCATGCGAAGATGTAGTCGATGTTGATTTTCCTCAAAGTGAAACAACCTATATCAATATTGATGCACTAATTGATAATATTCCTCAAAAACAGTCTATCCGTATATCTAGAGCAGGAAGTTTCATCAATGAAGTTCAAGAACCTATCGAGAATGCGCAAGTTTCTATCAACCTCAATAACAAAACATTTAACTTCAGTCATGAAGGTCAAGGGCTGTATTCGTGGACTCCCGACACCAATAATTATATAGACTCAACGGTCGGAGAAGTAGCAACTCTTAATGTTTCTATTGGTAATACAACCTATACTGCAACAAGCGAAATCAAACGAGTTCCCAATATAGATTCATTGACAGTAGAAAATTATATTGCTTCATTTACGCAACAGCCCGTAACGTCAATCATGTTTTGGGCTCAAGATTTGCCTAATGGAACAGATTATTATTGGATAAAAGGGTTTAGGAATAATGAACCTCAAGAAGAACTTGGCAATATAGCTATTGATGGAGCTTTTGATGAAAATTCGGCAGACGGCTTTATTTTTATACCTCCATTGAGAGAGTTTTTAGAAGTAGAAGAAGGAGACGATACAGACTCTAGTTTTGTAAATGGAGAAGAATTGCGAGTAGAATTGCATTCGATAGAAGAAGGTCTCTATGAAGTTTTGAGTTCTGCCGAAGAGCTACTTGACAACGGTGGATTATTTGCAGTTCCTTATTTTGACTTGCCTAGTAATATTAATTCGTCGGTTGATGGTGAAATTGTATTGGGTTGGTTTTCTGTTTCCAACGGAAGAACAGAAATGATGATTTACGAAGAATAATCTATTTTATAGACTGATTAATTAGAATAAAATGAGAATATATTTAGTCGGATTTATGGGGTCTGGAAAAAGCTACTTGGCAAAAAAAATGACCGATTCTTTTAATATAAATTTGATTGATCTTGACGATTATATCGAGCAAAAAGAAAAGAGAAGTATTCGTACCATCTTTGAAGAAACCGGTGAAAACTATTTTAGAGCAGTAGAAAAAACGTGTTTGCATGAAATAACATCTCAATACGATAATATTATCCTTGCAACAGGCGGCGGCACACCTTGTTTTCATAACAATATGGATTATATGAATAGAAATGGAGAAACAATTTTTATCAATGTTGACACTGATTTATTAGCCAATCGCCTATCGAAAGAAGCCGACAAAAGACCTTTATTGAAAAAGAATAGAAAAAACCTTATAGAATTCATCCAAAACAAATGTGACGAAAGAAAACCTTATTACAACCAATCTAAATATGTATTCTCCATTCAATCAGAAGGAAAATTTAATGAAATAAAATTCAAAGAGCTTTTGAACGATATTTTGAATGTCACAAATAAGTGATTTTTACCTACACATTGAGCCTTAATAAGCTCTAAAATTATAGTACACAATTACAACTATGAACAATATTAATAACCAACCATAATATTGTTAAACATGACCAATTTTAATATTATTACAACAGGCTGTTTTCTATGCACAGAAGCCTTTACTGTTGCCATTAATAGTTATAAGTTTTTTCTTGACTCTGTAACATCAAAACATCTAAAAAATATTAAACTTCATGTCGTTGAAGAAAAAAATAAAAACAAAGAGGTTCTAAATCTTATTGATGAAAAAGGAATGAAAGACCATGTAAACGTCATCAATAGAAGTGACCACGAAGCACTACAACACGCGTACAATAATGCCTGTCTATTCTTTTTTCCTTCCCATATTCCTAACATAGGTTTTGTAACAGAAGCTATGGATAGCGGTATGGCTGTTTTGACATTCGACCTCAAAGCATATCAACCTGTTTTAACCCCTGCCTTTAGTATGCTGATTAATCATAGGTTGCCAACAGAAAATGTAAGAAATTTTTCAAATTATTTAAGAATACTATACTTTGACCCCGCTGCTCGTAATATTATGAAAAAGAGAGCAAAAGAGGCAAAGGAGGCTAGGTTTTCGACACAAGGCAGAAGCAGAATGCAATAATTAATCCTTAAAATAGCCTAAATAAACCGCAATCATTAGGCTTTTAATAGTGTTCATATCTGTACCTTTCATTATTTTTGTAACATGGAAAAGCTTACAATTATAAAAATTGGTGGAAATATTATTAATAATAAAGTTGCCTTAGAAAATGTACTTTCTAAAATTGCGAAACGTGATTCTCCCACAATACTTGTTCATGGTGGAGGACGTTCGGCAAATGTTTTGGCAAAAAAAATGGGAATTACACCTCAAATGATTGGTGGACGTAGAATTACGGACGATGAGACCTTAGACCTAGTTGTTATGGTCTATGCTGGTTTGTTAAATAAAAATATCACCGCTCAATTGCAATCCTATTCTTGTAATGCCATTGGTATTTCTGGTGCAGATTTAAACATTATTCAAGCTCATAAACGTATCGTCAAAGACATTGATTATGGTTGGGCTGGAGATATTGATTATATCAACCACAAAGCCCTATCTCAATTATTACAAATACCTGCGACTCCTGTGGTATGTGCCATAACCCATGATAAAAATGGTCAATTACTAAACACTAACGCAGATACCATTGCCAGCAGTCTGGCAACTGCAATGGCTAACGAATATGAAGTTCATTTAAAATTGATATTCGAAAAAAACGGTGTTTTACTAGACATAAATGACGATAATTCTTACTTGAAAAATTTGGATTATGCTACTTATCAGGATTTACTTGCAAAAAATAAAATTCATGACGGCATGATTCCCAAACTAGATAATGCTTTTGATGCCATTCGCAAAGGAGTAAGTTCTATTACCATCGGCCCTGCTGATATTCTGAAAGAAAATACTAACTTTGGCACAACAATCTCATAAAAAGAATATGATAAAAACAATTACTACTGAAGCTATAAACTTGCTCAAAGAATTAATTCAAACACCTTCTTTTTCAAGACAAGAAGATAAAACGGCAGACTGTATTGAAAAGTACTTGACGAGTAAAAATATAATTGCCAAAAGACACTTAAATAATGTTTTCGCATACAATAAACATTTTGATAAGAACCTTCCTACCGTTCTTCTTAATTCTCATCATGACACCGTTAAAGTAGTAGATGGTTGGACAAAAAATCCTCATGGGGCAGAAATTGAAAATGATACACTCTATGGATTAGGAAGTAATGACGCAGGTGCTTCTTTGGTGGGTTTGATTGCTACTTTCATTTATTTTTATGAAGAAAAATTAGCGTTCAATTTGGTATTAGCCGCTACTGCGGAAGAAGAAATTTCTGGGAAAAATGGTATCGCAGCCCTATTACCTTTATTACCCGAAATTGATTTTGGGCTAGTGGGCGAACCTACGCTAATGGATGCCGCCATTGCCGAAAAAGGGCTTATGGTTATTGATGCAGAAGTAGTTGGAAAAGCAGGACATGCAGCCAGAGAAGAAGGTATAAATTCTATTTATTTGGCAATCAAGGATATTGAAAAAATAAGAAATTTTGAATTTGCGGCGACCTCTCCGTTGCTTGGAAATACAAAAATGAGTGTCACCCAAATCGAAGCAGGGCATCAACATAATGTTGTTCCTGACAAATGTAAATACGTAATTGATGTACGTACCAATGAGTTTCATGCGAATGAATTTGTATTCGAAACTTTAAAAAATGAACTCCATGCTAATATCAAAGCACGTTCTTTTCGTTTAAATTCATCCAGAATAGATATCAATCACCCTTTAGTTCAGTCTGCGACTACATTTGGAGCTAAAACGTACGGTTCTCCTACTCTTTCAGACCAAGCATTAATGTCTTTTCCGACTATGAAAATGGGAATTGGAGACTCTGCTCGTTCACATACCGCCGATGAATATATCCTGTTATCTGAAATTGAAAATGGTATCAAAATGTATATCAATATTTTCAAAAATCTGAATTTATAACTTCCCTTTATGTCATTGATTATCAAAGAATCGCTATCAAATATAAATATTGTAGCCCAACAAGTAATTACTACACTGAGCAATAATAGTATTATTACTTTTGAAGGAAATTTAGGTAGCGGAAAAACAACTTTAATTAAAGAAATTTGTAAGCTAAAAGACTGCAATGACAGCATTACTAGCCCCACTTACTCTATCATTAATGAATACAAAACTACTGCGGGAAATAATATCTACCACATGGATTTGTATAGGCTCAATACCACCGAAGAAGCCGAAGAAATTGGTTTTTTAGATTTTATGGATAGTGGAAATTTATGCCTAATAGAATGGCCTGCCATAGCGCTACCTTTGATTGATTTACCGCATCTGGCTATTACTATCCAAAATGAAAATGATGGAGAGAGAATCTATCACCTTGAGATGAAATAAGGGAAGAAATTATTTTTAATGGAAAGAAATTGTAGTTATAAAAATAACCACCTCAATCAAATATAATAAGGGTCAACATCAACCACAACGCGGACAGATTTCATTCCTTGCACCTGATATAAATTCTCTTTTGCCGTTAGAATCAAATTCTTAGTTTTGGTAATAAACTCCGCATTTCGAGGCATTTTGATTAAAATATTCTTGAGATGAAAAGTTCTAACATAGGTTACTTTGGGTGTGGCAGGTCCTTGTATTCTATCTTTCAAATATGGTTTCATGAAATTGACTAAAAAATCGGCTCCATATTGTGCCTTTTTTCTGTCTTTGGATTTAATCGTTAGATGAATTAACCTAACAAAAGGAGGATATTGGAGCGATTGACGTTCTTGACATTCCCGTTTGAAGAATTGGTTATAATTTTCATTTTTAACATCATCTAAAACCACATGGTTGTTAAAGGTTTGAATGATAACGCTACCTCTTTTTTCTCTCCTTCCTGCACGTCCTGCTACTTGAGTCAGCGTCTGAAAAGTTCGTTCAATTGCTCTTGGGTCAGGATAAAAAAGTAAACTTTCGGCACTAATTACCCCAACAAGACCCACATTTTTAAAATCTAACCCCTTCGTAATCATCTGTGTACCTACTAAAATATCGATACTTCCATTTTCAAAATCATAAATCAGTTTATTAAACTTAGTATTAGAGCGTGATGTATCAGAATCTAATCGTTTGATAGTAGCATCTGGGAAATAAATTTGCAATTCACCTTCTACCTTTTCTGTTCCTAAACCTTTCGTAAATAAAGTTCGTGAACTACAAGCTGGACATTCATTAACGTTTCTATGTCGGCTCGAACATAAATGACACTTCAATTCTCCATAAAACTTGTGGTAGGTCAAACTCACATCGCAATTATTACATTTGGCAACCCAACCACAACTAGAACAATACACCGTTGAAGTATACCCCCTTTTATTCTGAAAAATAAGGACCTGTTGTTTATTAGCAATTGTTTCTTCAATCGCATTTAACAAATACTGAGAATAGGAGTTTTTGAGTCGTTTATGTTTTTGTTCAAGGCTTTTGTCAATCAATTTTATAGTAGGCATCTTTGCCAATCCATACCTTTCTTTTAATTCTACCAGTCCATATTTTTCGTTTTTTGCATGATAATATGAATCTACCGAAGGAGTCGCAGACCCCAAAATGACATTCGCTTTCATCATTCGAGCTAAATAAATAGCCGCATCTCTACCATTATAGAAAGGGCTTTTTTCTGATTGTTTATAGGAAGGGTCATGAGATTCGTCCACTATCACCAAACCTAAATCATTAAAAGGTAAAAACAGCGTTGAACGAGAACCCACAAATATCTTTTTAGTTCCTGTTGCCGATTTCCATATTTCGACTCTTTTATGGTCGTTCAATCTCGAATGATAAACTTGAATATCTTCCCCAAAAACAGTTTCTAACCTTTTTATCATCTGGTTGGTTAGTCCTACTTCTGGCAACAGAAAAAGTGCTTGTTTTCCTTTTTTTATGGTTTCTTTTATTAATTCAATATAAATTTGGGTTTTTCCACTGCCCGTAACACCATGCAAAAGAACAATTTTATTATCATTGAAATAATTATCTATTTCAGATTTGGCTTCCTTTTGTTTAGCGGATAATTCTCTCTCTGTATTGGTAGCAGTTGCCTGATCCAACCTTGAAATTTGAGAAGTGTTTATCTGTAGAATTTCTTTTTTTTCAAGCCCTTTCAGGCTTGCTAAAGTAGCATTTGAGTCTTTTAGAAAATCACTTTTAGGAAGGGATTTATTTTTATAAAGACTAATAAAAGATAGTAATAATAGTTCTTGTTTGGGTGCTGATTTTACCAAGTCAAACATTTCAGTCCCTAATTCATCATTACTTAATGCATTTTTAAATTTAGGATTCCAATCTACGAAATCCATCTGTTTGGGTTTATAGACTCGTTTTAATTGCTCTTTTAGATAAATTATCTTTTTTTCTAATAATGAAATAATAACTTTCTGAACGTTTTTTTGAACAAGTAGTTTTTGAACATCAACAATAGACAGTTCTTTATGGTTGCGTAAAGACTCTACAACCAAATATTCTTTATCATTTAGGTTCTGATTTTCATCAAAAAATGGACTTAAAATAATATTAGATTCACTTGACGGACGGAGTGCCGAAATCATAGATGCTAACATAACTTCACCCAAAGTACACATATAGTATTCAGCAATCCATTGCCAGAATTTAATATGAACATCTTTTAGGTAAGGCGTTTCGTCTATCAAATCTAAAATATCAATAGGTTCTACCAATTCAGGTTTTTCGTCTGTCAATTCACAAACCAAGCCTGTGTATTGTTTTTTGCCTTTGATAGACACCACTACCCTACTCCCTATTTGAATTTGTTCTACCCACTGTTCGGGAATAGAGTAAGAATAGGCTTTGGGTAAGAAAATAGGAAGAATAACTTTAGCATAAAACTTCATAGTAATTATCAAATATTTTTCACGATTTCATCTAATAATTCGACCATTTTAGGCTTCGCTTTATTAGCCACTGCTATCACCTCTTCGATGGTCGTCGGTTTTATATCTTCGATAGGGAAACATACATTAGAAATCATAGAAACCATTAATACTTTTATATTGCAATGTCTAGCTACAATCACTTCGGGGACGGATGACATTCCGACCATATCACCACCTATAATATTAATAAATCTGTATTCAGCAGGAGTTTCTAAATTAGGTCCTTGCAATCCTACGTAAACACCTTGATGAGTAGGAATGTTTATTTTTTGCATAGATTTAATACCTAAAGATAATAGTTCGGGGTCGTAAGCCCTTAACATATCTGGAAATCTAGGTCCCATAAAGTCTAAATTTTTTCCTCGTAATGGATTTTCTGGATGCAAATTTATATGGTCTTTAACCAATACTAAATCGCCTGCATTATAATTGGCGTTTACACCTCCAGATACGTTGGTAATAATTATTTTTTGAACGCCCAATAGTTTCATTACCCGAATAGGGAAGGTAACTTTTTTCATATCATAGCCTTCATAATAATGAAACCGACCTTCCATTATTATGACTTTTTTTCCAAACCATTTCCCCAGTGAAAGTTTTCCTTGATGGGAGTCTACGGTCGAAGTCTCGAAACCAGGAATATCCGCATACGAAATTGATTGTAAAATTTCTACATGTTCAATTACTTCTCCAAGCCCCGTTCCTAAGACTAAACCTAATTCATATTTGTTTTTTGAATCAATAAAATTTGCCGCTTGATTAAGGATGGTCTCGTTCATTGTATAGTAAAGATTCTATTTTTAAATAAATTTGTCGAACAAAGTAATTGTTTTGAAAGTGTAATAATACATAATTTATAAAAACCAATGATAAAAAAAGAAAAGAGGCTGTCCAAATTAATTTTGAACAACCTCTCTTCATAAATTTACTTTTATTTAAGACTTATCTTGTTATATAAATAAATCCATTTTCAGGTTCTTGACCATTATTGAAGTCCAAAATATAGTAATATACTCCGTCTGGTAATATCCCATCTTTAAATATAATTCCATTTTGTCCTGTTCCATCCCAATCGTTCAGGTAAGGTTGAGCAGCATATACTTTTGCCCCCCATCTATTGAAGATGCTTAAACTTGCATTTGGTGCTATTTCCAATAATCCTTTTATTACAAATAAATCATTTTCGCCATCACCATTTGGTGTAAAGACTTGAGGTAGACTCTCCTCGCACGAACTCGCGTCTAATACATCGTTCACTCCATCATCATTACAATCTGGAATAATGTGATCTTCAAATAATACTGTTGGGTCTTTTGCTAACTCTACAAAATCTTCTATCCCATCTCCATCTGAATCCAAATCAAGATAATCAGGTGTGCCGTCTCCATCTGTATCTTCAGCAGTATCAAAATCACCAAACTCAACACTATCTGGTAATCCGTCGCCATCCGCGTCTAAATCAAGATAATCAGGTATACCATCTCCGTCTGTATCTATTGCAGTGTCAAAGTCACCGAACTCAATATTATCTAAGATGCCATCTCCATCAGAATCCGTGTCTCTAAAATCTAAGATACCATCTCCATCTGAATCTCTAGGATCTTCTTCTCCTCCTTCAATAATATCTAATATTCCATCTCCATCTGAATCAGAATCAAGATAATCAGGTGTGCCGTCTCCATCTGTATCTATTGGGTTGTCCGAATCTTCTCCCACTTCAATTTCGTCTGGAATACCATCGTCATCTAAATCCCCGTTTCCTATTGGAATAATAACTTCTGTTGTATCACAAGTATTAAACGCATCACAAATAATTACGCATACCGTGTCCGTTTCACGAATTACATTTGAAGGAGCTGTATAAACCATACATTTATCTTCTTCAAATAATACTTCGCCTCCTAAACTACTTTTGTTGTCAGTATCACAGGTAGAAATACGAACGGGTGATTCAACAACCCAAGTCGTGTCTATACATTGCATAAATGTTTCGTTAGGGAAAACCGATTCCTCTATTTCTACTATGCCTTCATTACCTGTCGTATCTATAGGAATAATTATCATTGATGTATCACATACGCCATTACCATCACATACCAATACACATATTTCATCAATTACATCCGTTGGCTTAGGAACAACACTATATGTTACACAACCCTCACTATTAATAATATAGTTACCTTGTGTTGACTGACCATTATCATTGCCTAGACAATTTGTTATTGTTGCAGGTCCGTTAACCACCCAATTGGTATCTATACAAAAAGTCCTAGTTTCATTAACTTCTAATGGACTTGATGGTCTTACATTCGGATCGCCTGCATTAATGTTTATAATGATTTTAGTACTATCACATACTCCGTTTGCATCGCAAATAGAAATACACGCAGAGTCAATTACATCGGTGGGGTTCAAATTAGCCGTATAACTGAAACATCCTCCTTCTCCCACTACGAAACTTCCTTGACCATTTTCTCCTATAATATTATTCGTTTCTCCTGTACACGATGTTACGAACAAAGGATTTAATGTAGTCCAATTCACATCGAGACATACAGTTGCTGATTCTCCAGCCCCTATAGGTTCAGCTAACGTCACCCTTGGCTCCGAAGTATCTATAGGAATAATTAATATTGTAGTATCGCATACTCCATTTTCGTCACAGATTACTATACAAAGGTCATCTTTTGTTTCTGAAGGATTATCTCCTAAAGCAAACTGAACACATCCTTGGTTATCAATAACATAAGAACCTTCACCTGTAATACCAGTAGAATTCCCTAAACAATTTGTTCCTGTTAGAACACTTCCTGTTGCCCAACTCGTACCTATACAATGTACCACGGTCTCCCCTAATTCAAGTGGACTAGCAAGGTGAGCAATTCCCCCTTCTGTATCTATTGGGATTATTACTTCCTTAGTATTACAAACTCCATTCTCATCACAAATCGAAACACATAAAGTGTCTATTGTTACTAATGGATTCGTATTTGCGAAATATTGAACACAACCAGATGCATCTATAATATATGAGCCTTGTGCTGTAACTCCAGTCGTATTTCCTGAACAATCCATAACGGAGATTTCTCCATTAGCCCATTCCGCATCAATACATAGTTCCTCGCTATCCCCGGCATCTACAGGGCTTGGGAAATAGATATATTTACTACTCGTATCTATTGATACTATTATTAAGGTCGTATCACATACGCCATTTGTATCGCAGACTACTACACAAGCGGTATCTATTAAATCCGTTGGACTATCTCCTACTGTATACGTTACACAACCATTCACATCTATATCATACTCCCCTTGTCCGTTATTGCCTCCTATCCCTGACACGCCGCCTTCGCACGATGACACACTCAATGGACTCGCACTTACCCAACTTGTATCTACACATATTTCTACACTATCTCCTGGCTCTAATGGATTTTCTGGGTAGATCTCGGAACTACTCGTATCTATTGAGACTATTATTAAGGTCGTATCACATACGCCATTTGTATCGCAGACTACCACACAAGCCGTATCTATTACAGCTGTTGGACTATCTCCTACTGTATACGTTACACAACCATTCTCATCTATATCATACTCCCCTTGTCCGTTATTTCCTCCTATC
>CALAJP010000063.1 GCA_937922815.1 uncultured Saprospiraceae bacterium | reverse complement strand
TCAATCCAAATGCCCCATAAAAGCTTTTAATGTTTTCTTTAGATCTTACTATAGCCAACTCCTTGTTTTGTTTGAACAAAGCTTTAGGAGCTAAAAATCTAGACATTCTGTTGTAGCGACTTTCTTTTGCAATTTTGCTTGAAGAATCTAAAAATTCGTTAAAGCTTAAATTAAAAATATCATTTTTGTAGTGATTTATTTTCTCATCTAAATTCTCAATAACTCCTCTCTTTTTTACTCTTTCAATTTCAGGTATTACTTTTGACTCGTCAATCTTATTATAGAAATGAGAAATAACTCTATTTAGAGGATTTCTTAAAAAGGTAAAAATGATACTGTTAGGATTATGTCTCTTAAACTCTCTTACTTTGTTAAAAGAGTAATGTCCGTGATAAAATGAAAATTTATTGGACGTCATTTTTTGAGGGCTTAGTTCTATATCATACCTAGCATCATTTAAGGATTTATATATTTTCTGACACTGGATTATTAGGGAGGATCCAGCTGTTTTCGGTAAATGATGAAATAAAATTTTTTTCATTATTTTGATTACTAAAATGTATAAGTTTATAACTTTACATTAATGAAATATATAATACATATAGGCACAAATAAAACAGGAACTTCTACTCTTCAATCCTTTCTTCACACAAATAGTTCAAAATTAGAAACTCTTGGCATATGCTACCCAAATATAGGTATGCATTCTTCAGCACACCACGAATTAGTAACACGGTTCAAAGCTAATTCTAATTTGAACAATTTGCAAGGTGAATTATCCATACTAGAAAATAAATTTGAAACAGCAATATTTAGTTCTGAAAGTTTTCATACCCTAGCCCAACCAGAGCGATTATTGCCTTTTTTTCCTAAAAACAGCACAAATATCGTTGTTTATATAAGAGAACATGCTACATACCTTTCTTCTTGGTACCAACAAGCAATTCAAGCGAGAAATACAAGCTTAAGTTTTGAAGAATTTATACAGATATTCAAGGCGGATTATTGCGATCTCGTTAAAAAATGGGTAGATACATTCGGTAGAGAAAATATTCACATTAGACTTTATGAAAGAGACAAATTGGTTGATAGAGATATAGTATCTGATTTTCTAGCCAATTTTCTCCAGTTTGACAAGAGTGCCTTCCAAGCACTTTCACATGATAGAAATCCAAGTATTGCTGGGAATCTTTTATATATTAAGAAAATACTTAATCAAGTTATTTCTAAAAAGGAAAGTCTAGAAATAGTTTATGAAATATTAGAGCTTTCTAAGCTAAAAGATGAGTTTAAAGGAAAAATCGATATTGGTCCAGATATGATTCAAAAGATCGCCTACCTATATAGGGAAGACAGAAAGCAATTGAAAAAAGAATATAATATTGATATTAACCCCGCAAAAGAAATTAAGGGTGGGCATATGTTCCCTGATTTTGACACACTAAATGCTGACCTTAAAATGGTGTATGAAATATCTAAAGAAAGAAATTATAAAATTGCCGAATTCTTAGACAGAATTAGATTTTAACTTTATGTCCACTATCCAATCCCTTTAATAGATTCTCTATATTTGGTTTTGAATGTAATTTATTAGACGTGATAAATCCAGCAACCGCAAATTCAAATAATCGAATATCATATTGATTATTTGCTAAAAGCAACTCATACTCCTTTTTTGTAACCTGATACTTTTCTTTAAAAGATTTTTTAGAGTTAATATTTATATGATTATCTGAGTTCAAAGACTTTGTCGGAATATTTAATTTTCTTTCTAATAATCTACAGCTGGTATTATACGCCTCCTTTATTCCAACAAAATCATAAAAGTTTAATACATTAAACTTTGCATTGTGAAACGCCGTTTCAATTTGAGAATTTCTAGATTCTGAATTGGCTAGATACCTAGTTTGATGGTTGTATTTCGAATCAAGAATCTTAGGATGGTCACTTAGCAGAAAATCTTCAAGCGTCATTGCTGCAATTTCCCTTTCAAATGAAGAATTATCTTCTAGGAACTTTTGGTCATTATTTCTACTAGCAATCACTTCCGCTTCAGCAGCTGTTTTCTTTAAATTTTTCCAATTATAAAACTGTGAAATTACTCTATCAATAGGGTTTCGTAAAAATGTGAAAGTAAGCACCTTTTTTTCAGACACCCCTACAATCTCAGCCACCTTATCAAAAGTAAAATGACCATGAAAGAAATTATAATCCTCACTTATAAAAGCTTCGTTGCTCCACTCAAAGTCATACCGAGCATTATCAAAGCTTTTCAGGCCATTGTTTTTCAATTCATTTATAAGAGATGTCCCAGCAGTTTTGGTAAGGTGGTGAAAAATTAACTTATCAAAGTTTGGAGAATTAGCTGCATTAGTTTGCATAAATAGTATTTATGAAATGAGTATATTTTTCTATTACATTTTCAACATTATGTACTGTAGAAATAACTTTTAGGCAATTTTCTCCAAGCTCACTTCTCATTTCTTTATCCGCACAAAGTGCTTTGATAGCATTTTCTAAATACATAGTATTGTGAGTGTCCAATTTAATCTTGTATGCTATTTTACTTGAGAAATCACTATAACTCGCATAATTAAATATTATACTCGGAACACCTTTACCAATCGACCTCATTAACGTTGCAGAGGTTTCTCCCGCTGAGGGATATCTTAGACTGACAGAGAAATCAGAAGAAGCAATATATAAATGCATATCCTCTAGACTAATAAATCCGGTTACAACAACATTGTCTCTTAAACCATTTTCTTCAATTATATCATTCAACCAATCTTTATCAAATGGCTCCCCGACAAGGATAAACTTAAAGTCAGGTAATTCATCCTTTATCTTTCCTAATGCTTTTAAGGTAAGTTGTATTTGTTTAGGTGGAGTAATAAAACCTATTGAACTAAAAACCATAAGGTTCTCATCTATACCCAATTTGATCCGTGCTTCGTTTTGAGTTAAACTATCCACAGTTTTATCCTTATCAACATAATGCATAGGAATCTTAACCGCCGGCACTCCTGCAACATTAACTTTAACGTGCATCAATGACCAATTGGAATGCACAATAATCCCCTTAGCATCTTTTAGCAAAAAGAGATTTGCTGGAACCATGAATGGAATAAGTTCATTATATATTCCTTGATTTCGACGATCAGCAATTACTTCCCCTAATTCTCCATGGCTTTCAATCAATATTTTTTTGTACCCATCAGCATCCCCTTTTGCTAGGGTAAGTTCAGTGACAAGATGATGTAGAGAATAATCATGCAACACAATTATTCCAGGGTGTTTGAGACTTATGTCAATACAATGCTCATGATGAATATTATTCCCTACATGATAAACAATACTCTCATTATGCAAATGACTATTACTATTCAAAAATTCATCTGCAGTGAATACATTCAAATCTTTTATATCTTCGAGGGATTGCGCGAGCTCCTTTTCCTTATCACCTTTAACAACGCAGTATATATCAAAAAAATTCCGCAGATATGGAATCTGCTCGTAAACATAATCTGCAATACCAGACTTTGTTGGAGGGAGTGGGCTTATTATAATCAGTTTCTTCATTAAGCTATTTTTAATCGAATGAGTCTATCTTTTCCGACTCATTGAGTTGCGACATAATAACTGCATGATCATTTTCAATTTTATGAAACAATACTTTAAAATAGTAATCATCCATATCTTTCATTTTCTTTTCCAGAGCACTAATTCTGTCATAATTATACTTGTCTCCTGTAATCAATTTTTGATCTAGGCTTTGAACAATTAAGTCATTTGAACCAAAATTAGAAATATCTTCAGGCGACAACCCTAAAGTTCCTAGAATAATGTCCCTGAACATTAATTTAATGCGGAGTGGTACAATTTTTTTTAATAGCTGAACTAACATTTATACCTTTTTTGATAGTAATTCTAAATCTGATTCTAACATAATACCAATCAAATCCTTAAATTTTGTCTTCGGTTCCCAACCTAAAATTTTTTGTGCTTTAGAAGCATCACCCATTAGTAATTCTACCTCCGCAGGTCTATAGAATTGTCTTGAAATCTCTACTAAAGTTTTACCAGTTTTAGTATCTATTCCTTTTTCATTTACATCTTTGCCTTTCCATTCAATTTCCATTCCTGCAAGTTTAAATGCCTCAGTAGTAAACTCTCTTACTGTATGGCATTCATTTGTTGCTAAAACATAGTCATCAGGTTCAGTATGATTTAGCATTCGCCACATTCCTTCAACATACTCTTTGGCATAGCCCCAATCTCGTTTAGAGTCCATATTACCAAGGATCAATCTATCTTTTTTCCCTTGCTTTATAGAGGCAACAGCATGAGTGATTTTTCTCGTCACAAACTCTATTCCTCTTAATGGAGATTCATGGTTGAATAAAATTCCAGAACTAGCATACATTCCAAATGATTCTCTATAGTTTTTTACTATCCAATGCCCAAATAGTTTAGATACTCCGTACGGGCTTCTAGGGTAAAAAGGCGTGCTTTCCTTTTGCGGCGTTTCTTGCACCTTACCGAACATCTCACTAGTAGAAGCTTGATAGAATTTTGTATGCGGACTAAAAGTCCTAATCGCCTCAAGGATTCTTAATACCCCCATTGCATCGACATTAGCCGTTAACATCGGCTGATCAAAGGAAGCTCCTACAAAACTTTGAGCCGCCAAATTATAAAATTCATCTGGCTGGATTTTCTTTAACAATCTATTAATGTTGCCATCATCTAATAGATCCATATACTCGATTTCCAGTTCACTCCCTACCCCAACATATCTTAGTCTCCAGCTATTTTGATCGACTCTTCTTCTATCAGTTCCAATTACTTTATAACCTTTGTCAAGTAATAATTTTGCTAGATAAGCCCCATCTTGTCCTCTAATTCCAGTAATTACTGCCGTTTTACTCATTTATACTTTCTTTTAATATTTCTTTATATTTTTTTACAACTTCTCTAGGTTCCCCTAATGCGATTTGTTCACCTTTGTGTAACAGCAATACTCTATCACAATTATCTATAACATGTTTTAAATTATGTCCAACATGGATTATAGTCCGGTTATCAACAAATCTATTTTTAAAAATGGACTCTGATTTCTCTCTAAAATTCAAATCCCCAACACCACCGAAAAACTCATCCATCAGAAAAATATCTGCTTTGGCATTAGTTGCAATTGCGAATGCAAGCCTTGATTTCATTCCTCTGGAATAAAATTTAAGCTTAGTTTCTTGATAATCTTCCAGTTCCGCAAAATCTACAATATCACTGAATTTATCACCAATTTCTTTAAAAGATAAACCTAACATTGAAGCATTAATATATATATTTTCTCTCGCTGATAAGTTTGGGTCAAAGCCCATCCCAAGCGACAATCTTATTGCTTTTCCCTTTATTTTAACTTTTCCACCACTATCAGGCGGAATAACACCTAGTAGAATCTTTAAAAGTGTTGATTTCCCACTACCGTTTGAGCCAATAATACCAAAAAACTCTCCACTTTTGACTTGAAAGTCAATACTTTTTAAAGCTCTTATTTTCCTTTTCTTACTTAAACTAGAAAAATCAGAGAAAAAGCCTTTTATAGTAGTTATCTGTTTTTCTCGAACCCAATAAGTTTTGGAAACATCTTTAACACTAATAACACTCATATCAGAATTTTTCAATCATTTTTGTTGAATATTTTTTAAATACATATAAGCCAATAATAGTGACGACTATAGCCCAAAATAAATCATAAAAGATAAAGAAGTAATCTGGCTGATTTGCATATAAGGCGGTTTCCCTAACATTTATGACAATTCCAGCTAAAGGGTTAAGGTATAACAAAAAAGGATAAGAATCCATTAATGCGCCTCTTCCATAAAAAATAGGTGTTAACCAGATCCCAGCTAATAATGCCATGGCCCACAATTGATTTAGATCTGTAAAATGTATATAAAGTGTTGAAAGTAATAATAATAATCCAAAGACAACGAGTGCTGTGTTCAAGGCAAGTAATGGAATCCACAAAACATTATAGTTAAAATGAATTCCCGCAATCAAGGTTATAAGCAAGTAAACTGAAATATTGAAAAGAAAACCAAGCAAAAGACTTAATATAGTACTATAATACAAGTCGAGTCGATTAAATTGTATATTTTCTAATAAGTATTTTTTGCTCTTTAATACACTGAAACTTTTATTTGTACCTTCTGCAAAAAATTGCCAAAATATTATTCCAGAAAAAATATAAAACCCATAATTGTCTATTTGAGGATCAAGAATAATGGAGAAAATTGAATAGTATATAAAAAGCTTAAATAATGGATTTAGAAGTGCCCATATAACTCCTAAATATGTGTTGTAATATCTCTTCTTAAAGTCCACTAAGGCAAGCTTCCATATTCTCTCTAATCGATTATTTTCAGGGAGATACTTAACAATCGGCCTTAGTAATAGATTAATCATTATTGTAAATTTAATCTGTTAAGGAATTCTCTACAGTGAGACTCCCAAGAAAAAATTTCTTTTATTCTTTGCTTATTCTGAGGTTTTATTTTAACGCCTGAATGATTTACCATTTGCTTATACAACTCGTTACTATTAGAAGTTTCAAAAAAGGAACTCCCACATATTTCACCTACCTCAATTAAACTAGAATTTCTAGCAACAATAGAAATTGTTTCGTTTACTGCAGCTTCCACAATAGGAAACCCGAATCCTTCATATTCTGAGGCATAAATGAGGCATTGAGATTTCAAATATAGGGCTTTTAATTTATCATTTCTGACATATCCAAGAATGATAATATCATCTATAAAAGGATGCGTGTTTAATTTTTCATAAAAAGAATCATTTTTCCACCCTTTTGGTCCAGCAAAAACCAGTTTAAATTCTTGTTTTGACGCTGATTTAAAAGCTTGAAAAGCGTCAAGAATGGTAACCAACCCCTTCCTTGGCTCTAAAGAGCCTACCACAAGGAAAAATTTACCTTTGAACTCATCAATTTTAGATGGCACTAGCTGATCAAATCTTTTAGGAATGCCTAAGTAACTGTAACTGATCTTTCCTTTCGAATTTGGAAATTTTTTTATGACATCATCCCTGGTGCAACGGGAATTAGTAAAAATATAATCCGCTTTCTTCAGAATTGACTCTAAGAACATTCTTTGTAGGAACCAACCTTTGAATGTATGGTTATAAGGAAAATGTAATGCCGTTAAGTCATGTATAAAAGTGACCCTTTTTATCTTTTTGGGTAAATTGAATGGTCCAAAATGCGCAGGTTCAAAGACATAATCGTATTTATAATAAATGGCATGTAAAGGTATTGCAACAAAAAGCCTATAAAGAATTTGAAAAGGCAGATACTTAATGGTTTTAATCGTAACTGTTTTAATGTTGTCAAACTGATTTAAATTTTCTTTGCGTATAATGGTTACTTCAGTTTCTTCTAATTTAATTTTATCTAAGACTGATAAGAATTCTAATAAATAATAATGCACACCAGCATTTTGATTGTCCAAAACATCCGCAAGAACTAACACTTTTTTCATAAAGGACTCATTTAATGAGTGAAATTGGAAAAACCTTAGATAAAAGATAATCTATCTAAACTAATTATTGCAGAATAAAAATGTACTTGTCATCGATTATCATATCAGTCAAATCCTATCAATTTCTTTTTATTAATTTTGGTTTAGTTGCTTATTATTTTTTGTCATTTTTTGAATTTGCTCTATTAGCTTCCCATTTTTTGTCGAATGTTAGCTTTTTTTTATAAAGTTCTGCCCCTAAAATTTTTTCTATTTCCTTTTTTTCTAAAATTCTAATTCCTTTAATTTGCTCAAATAGATCAGTTGGCTTTTCATTTCTTAAATCTTCTATAGCCACATTATTTTTCTGATTTAAATCTATAATTCTGCTAATTTTATCTTGTCCTATATTCAGCTCTGCAGACAGTAGACTCCAATAATTAGAATTAGGTTGATCTTTTTTTCTTGAAACTTTATCTCGCTGGTTAGAGTCGTCAAATTCTTTTTTATCTTTGGTATAACCATTTGTAGGAGAACTATTCTTGCCATTATCGCATGAGATAACAAGAAAAATGCTTGTGACATAGAAAAAATGTTTTAATAAAATTTTCATATATAATTATTTTGATTGTATAACGAATCTAAAAAGACAAAATTACACTTAATTTGCAAAATTAGTCGAATAATCATATTTGGATTTATAGACAAATTAGATATTTCAAATCGTTTATTATTTGACTTTCAGACAGGTTACAATATTGAAGTAAGATTGAAGTAGTCTCTATTGGGTATACTTCTTTGATCAAATCTGTCAGAATTCTTGTTAATTACCCCCAATTAGTAGATGTAATTAACATTATTAAACTCAAGAAATTTGGCGCGCTTTAAGTATCATAGTAAAAACACATTAATCTAAGCGTCATCAAGGTATCCTCCAGCCCGTTCCAATTCAATACTATTATAGGAATCTCTTTCAAAGACAAATTTTAGCTTACGACGATTATGGGAGCATTTTTACTTAATATAATCGCTTGCAGTACCCTACTGCTTCATTCCCAAGAGCAAAAGTAGTCATTTCCCCCTTTTTAGTCTTACGGGCTAAAGCGGATAGTGTTAATCTTTGATTTTGACGGCCTATTATCAAAGGCTATTGCTTTAAAAATTTACGTGTGAGCTACAGCTCTACCATATTCCCCCAAAATACCTTACTCCAATTTGATACAATCATATGAACCTAATATGCATACACATTAGTATTTATTGTTATATTTGT
>CALAJP010000062.1 GCA_937922815.1 uncultured Saprospiraceae bacterium | reverse complement strand
AAAGTCGTTGACCTGTTTACTCCGTTTTTGTCTTTTACCGTAACCGTTTTACTGATCTTCTTTTTACTCTGTAGCTCTCTTATTGGATAAAGTACCGCTTGCGCTCCGTCTAAATCTTCTATTAAAAATACTTTTCCTCTTATCTCTTCTCGCTTGTAGTAGTAAAAACTGTTTTCGCTAAATTGGGTATTTTCTAATAATTCATGTGTGGGCATACATGCTGCTACTTTTTCCATTAAATAACTTTTTCCTTCTCCACTCTTTGCCAAACATATTACGCTTAACGGATCATTGCATTTTCTACTACTCATAGCTAAGTAGAGTATAAGAGCATTTTGCTCTTCGCCTATGATCCCACTTTTACCTAATAGCTCTGATGTGTTTTTTAACAGGTGGGGAGATTGTAAAAACTCCTTTGCTTCTTCCTCTTCTTCTTTGGTTAATACTTTCTTTAGGTCGGCTTCTACTTCTTGTTCTTTTATTTTCTCTAATCGGTAGTTTTCTAGTTGGGCTATTAAATCCGCTAAACCTGCAGACACCACATTAGTACCTAAGTCTAACCTTTCTGCTATTTTTCTAATCAGCTTCTCACACTGCGTGTCATTGTATAAATCTACATTATGCCTTATCGGTGGCTTTGGGCTTTTTGGTCGCTCTGCCTTTAGTGTGGCTCGCATCCTGTCCAAACCATCTATTTTTATTCCGCCCAGTAACGTAAATTTTACTAACGGATTATCATATACAATGTGGTTCGGGTTGCTCGTGTCTATCTTTGGTAAAGCCATAGAAAATAATTTAAAATACAACTAACTAGTTGCAATACTAACAACTTAGTTTCTAAAGAACAAACTTTAAGCATTTTTATTTAACTACTTAGTTATCTATATTTGTATTTTAAGTATTTAAACCATTGTTTTTGCACCTATGGAGTTTGGTAATAGATTAATGAACCTACGTAAAGAAAAAAAAATGTCACAAGCTGAACTCGCTAGTAAAGTAGGTATTCATGCAAATGTGTTAGGAAGGTATGAAAGAGGGGACGCAAAACCTTTTATTGAAATTGCTGCTAAAATTGCTCAAGCTCTTGAAGTTTCTCTCGATTACTTAGTAGGCAACACAGATATATTATTCGATAAAAAAACAATTAATAGAATATTAGAAGTACAAAAACTATCTGAAAAAGATGCTGAACATCTATTCGCTATGATGGACGCTTTCTTAAGAGATGCTAAAACTAGACAAGCTTACGGTGGATAAAACAAAAAAACCACTAACTACTAAAAGCAATTAATGGTTTCTTAAATTATACTTAAAACGGATCACAGATCCTATAGATCAATTACTTCCAGATGACCCTGCGGAACATCTAGAAGAGCTGGTAATAAAAATAATTTTTAAATAATTTAAAAATGAAATCTTAAATCAAATGTTCTTTTTATAATCATCTGTTTTTCAAACAATTCGTTATAACGAAAGTTTATTCTTAGAAAAACTGAGGATTAGCACTGATAAAAAAGAGATTGTAAAAGAACTTTTAGAGTCTTTCCTTCTTAGATGTGATATTCAAAAAAGTATGTCATAAAAAAACCACTAACGACTAAAAGCAATTAATGGTTTCGTAAATTATACTTAAAACGGATCACAGATCCTATAGATCAATTCCTTCCAGATGACCCTGCGGAACATCTAGAAGAGCTGGAAGATAGCAAAACATAGAGGATATAACGAAAAAGTACTAGGCATTATTGAAGACATTTTTAATGAGAATAATGAAAACTCAAAAAAATTATACAAAGTAAATCCTAATTAGTATTTCTTAATTTCTAAATAAAAAACCACTAACTACTTAACGTAATTAATGGTTTCCTTTAAACTTTATAAATACAAAGTTCAAGACTTCTAAACTCATTTATTTCAATTCTTTCTGAAGAAGACTTAAAATAGTAGAAGGTATTTCATTAACTTTAACTACTTTCTCTTCTATTGTCTCACTTCCCTTAGATTTTATATAATATAAATGTGATGATCTATATTGATGAACTATTTCTCCCCCATCATTCAACCAATAAAAACTAAACAGCTCATCATTACCTAGGATCTTATTACCATAACTTTTAAACCCTTGCTCAATTTCAAATTTGTTATCAAAATTCAAAATATCGCATTCTAACAATCTATTGACAATTTTTTTCTGTTTTTCAAAATGACTAGAATAATTATATTTTCGATTAAAGAAACTAATCAACCCTTTATTTGTATTCTCTGTGCTAAAATCATCAAAACTATCAGATAATTTTAAAACATAAAAATCACCCTGTTTAATTGAACCAATACTTTCCAAAAATGAAATTCCTATTGTTTGAGAAATTTTTTCATTTAATACCAATAAATTACCAGGAAAATAGGTCATTCTACATGTTTGTAAAGGACGAAAACCAAAACCTAATCCAAGTACCTTACACAACTTATCCTTAGTATTAAAATATGATACTCCATTAATAAATTCATTCGATAAAACTGGTTTTAGCTTAGCAAGCACATCATCTATACTATGATTAGTAAACAAAGATAAATGTGTATTATCAAATACTTCCACAATATCTTCACTATCCTTAAAATTAAATTTTATCGAATGACAATATTCGTACTTCTCAGTATTATCAAAAAATCCATCCCATGAAACTTTTTCAACCCTATCTCTATTTTCAATTCCAGTTATTGGGTTTTTGACCAAAATATCTGGATATCTTTCAACCTCAACATCTTCAAATTTACTTTTACAAAATATTTGAAGAACCTTTTTGAAACTTTCAAAACAAGACTTCTCAAAATTGTAACTTATAACTAATTTCATAATATATTAATCAAATACATTAGTGATAACTTCAACTCCCTTCTTTTCACCATATTCAGTTAACTCATTGATTATTGATTGATCTCCTCCATCAACATTGTATCTGATATCAAGTCTAGCATTACCATTAATTCCAGATAATTTATCAATATGCTTTTTCATAGAACTTTTCCATGAACTATTCATATTTCTCACAGACTTAATACTAACACTTAAATTATCACTTACAAAATCAACTAATCTATTAGCATACGCTGTTTGTCGAAAGCCTGCTTTTAAAGTATAAACCGTAGAACCCACCCAATCCTCAATCAAATTACCTCTCATCTCCCTAGCTGCACCAACAGATATTAAATTAGATCCTTCCCAATTCCAAACATCTTTTCCAAAACCTGCTTTTTGTAAAATACTTCTAATTTGCCCTGCCTTTAAACCCCTATTTTTAAACACCTTATACAAATAAGTACTCCCTTTATTACCAACTATAGATGTTAATTTATCACCAAGCGCAGAAGCTCCACCACCAATAAGGAAATCAATTAATGCATCAGTAGGAGAATAATTTTCACCTTTTTCTACATAACCTTTGACAACGGCATAACCTCCATTAAGCACTATTTTGCCTTTTTTCCCAAGTTTAATAAGATTCGTAGCTCCATTCACAGCTGCGTCTAAATAATCTACCTCCAAAAAAGCTTGTCCAACATCATTATTATCGCTTAATAACCAGTTGATAGAAGCTTGTATCATTATATCAGTAACCGCAGCAATTGAGAAATTCCTAGCAATACGAGCAATAACAGGATGCTCACCATTCATATCTATGAATAGGATCGGACTGTTACCTGCAAAATTATAATGAGAGACACCTGCAAAATCAGACCACTTAGGATCAACAGATAAAAACTTTCCTAAAGTAGGATCATATATTCTAGCTCCAAAGTTGTAATGAGGATTTCCGAACTCTCCTTTGTTGTCTTTTTCTTTCCCGTTGAAGCCATATCTGTAGTTTGGACTGTTGTATTGTCTGCCCGGTTGCGTCATCCCAAAAGGATAGTAGTCATACACGTTTTTTTTACCGCACACCCTTTTTTACCTACTACTCCACAAAAAAAATACCCGCTTACCTATAAAACACTACTGCTGATATTTCAAAAAAAACACTTGGGGCGTCTCCCCTCAAAGGCATTAAAACTTTTCAAAAGTAATCCTTTTAATCCTCTTTCAAAACTAAAAAACACCTTTTATTTACTCCTGAGACCCATATTACGTCATTCACGACACTTATTATTTAACCCTTCCTTTTCTGTATCGTTTTTTTTCTTTCATTTTTTTTACGATACAAAAGCTAATTCTATTCTGTATCGTCTTTTTTTTCTCTTTTTTTTTACGATACACTTTTGTATAGTTTTTTTTCATCGATTTTTT
>CALAJP010000061.1 GCA_937922815.1 uncultured Saprospiraceae bacterium | reverse complement strand
GTTATTTGTCCCGCTTCTTTTAATGGAAGAATAGGTTTCGATTTTCCAAAATCAAATAGCATTTCTTCAAAGACACGGTTCATTTGGTGTTCTGCCAACCATAGCGATAGGATTGCCATTTCGTGAGCAAAGTCGTCTATTTCTATCCCATAAAATTGGAAAAGTTGTATAGAAGTCCATTTAAATGTTGGTGCTGGTTCTAAATCGGTAATTTTTTGCAAAATTTTAATTTCCAACAAACGGATTTCTTTGTAGGTAATAATCAAGAAATTACCGCTACCACAAGCAGGGTCAAAGAATTTGATTTTTGCAATTCTATTAATTAGTTTTTGTAATTGTTTTACTGTTGAAGCCTTTTCGAATGCTTCATACAACTCATCCAAAAACAAGGGTTTGATGAGTTTCAGAATATTGGCTACAGAGGTATAGTGCATCCCCAGATCGCTACGATATTCTTTATCCACTACCGCCTGAATCATTGAACCAAAAATATCAGGATTTATTTCTGCCCAATTCAGATCCCCTAATTCAATTAATATTTTTCGAGCCTTGTAATTAAATTTGGGCGATTTTACCCTTTGTCCGAACAAGCCCCCATTTACATACTCAAACTTTCTAAGGTATTCAGGCAAATGGTCTGCATTTTCAATATCCAAGCGTTCAAACAAACTGTCTAAAAAGGTATGAGTATCCTTTCCATCTTCTGCAGTGTGTAGTGCCAGTGTATCGGTGAAAATATTTTCAACTTCAAATATTTCGGTATCTTCTGCAAAAAAGCAAAACAACAAACGAGACAAGAATATATTAAGATGATGAACACTATCTTTAGTATTATAAACATCAGGATTTTCCTCTATCAATAAATCATAAAGAGTAGCCATTTTGTACGAAGCATTTCTATCTGCTTCATTATCATTGGTCGCATTATATACCTCACTACCTGCTAATGGCAAAAAGAAATCGAAATGATTGGGTAAATCTTTTATTTCGACATCTAAGTTTTTACCTAACCGTAAATCCTTAGCCACAATCTGTTTATGGTCTGTCAAAATAGCAAATCGTGGTTTGTGTTTTAAGATGCGATTTTCTTTTGAAATCTCATCAATGCTATCCAGTAGTAGCTCTGTCACTTCTACTCTAAAGTAGATTTTCTTTTTGTACAGAATTTCGCCTTTCTCCCGATAGTTATCGGGGCTTGACAAGTTATAATCCCCTTTTCTAAGTCGAGTAACAGAAGTTTTCGATAAGCCATAGGCAATTAATAAATCAAATATAAAATCTTCCTTCGAAAAATTATCGACTACATTTTGAACGTTTAATTGTATTTCAGTTGAGTTCATCTACTTTTACCTTCAGGTTTAATTTAGAAACAAAAGTTCTTCAAACATTGACACTAAAGATAAACATTAAATCTAATATTTTATAATATGAATGGGTTTAGTACATTACAACCCACTATCAAAATTTATTCTTCCACATCATACTTTCCACAGGCTTGGTAGTACGTTCTGTGTATTTAGCATTTTTCTTATTTCGGTAAGACATTTCTACTTCGCCATCAATCTTGAAATAGATTAATTGTCCGATTGGCATTCCTGCATATACCCGAACAGGCTGAACTACTGATATTTCTAATGTCCAAGTATTACAAAAACCGACATCTCCTTTTCCCGCAGTGGCGTGAATATCAATTCCTAATCGTCCCGTACTCGATTTACCTTCCAAAAACGGAACGGCATTATGCGTTTCTGTATATTCTTCAGTTACTCCTAAGTACAAAATACCAGGATGCAGAATAATGCCCTCCTCTGGAATAATTACTTCCGAAATCGTATTGTGTTTTTTAGCATCCAATATTTGACTATCATAGATCGCTAAATTCTTTCCCAGATGAACATCATAGGAATTAGAACCCAAGAATTTATTATCATAAGGTTCAATCACGATTTCTTTATTCTGAATCGCTGCTTTTATTTCTTTGTCTGTTAAAATCATTTTTAATTTCTTTTAATACTCAAAAGACCAAACATTTATAGTTCTATCATCACTGGCCGAAGCAAAGGTGGTTTCGGATAGCCAAATTACTTTATTTACAGAATTGAAATGACCGTCATCTCTCATACCTTCCATTACTTTCAACAGTTTCATCCCCTCAACTTGCCACAATTTAATAGTTTTATCTCGACTTGCAGATAAAAAGATTGGTAATTGAGGATGCACAGCAATATCGTTAACTGTAAAAAGGTGTGCTGAAACTTCTTGATCTAAAGAAATTCCGTTCCATTTTTTTAACAAAGCATCTCTACCACCACTCAAAATATGGTCTTTATAGGCTGAAACACAAAAAACAGAAGGTTGATGTGCGTCTTTGAATACTTCTAATAATTGAAAATTAGTAAAATCAATTTTATAAATATTTCCATCACTGGCTCCAACCCAAGCGATTTCATCCACAATACAAATAGAACGAAGTGATTTTAGAGATAATTGAATAGATTCTTCAGCTTGAGCATTCAAATTCCATCTCGACAATACCCCATCTCCACCCAAAGTATAAACCTTATTATTATAATATTGAATATCAAAAACACCTTTACTATGATGAGATATATTCTTTTGTTCGTTCCTACCTTTCAACCAATGCACTCCTCCATTCATATCTCCAGCAACAAAAAAGTTTTCGGTTTTACAAAACGAATACAATTGTTTAGGTGCCTGAACGATAACCTTCCCGTCTTTTGGAACATTCATGTCCCAAGCCACAATAAAACCATCACCCGCACAGGAAAATAATGTATTTGTATCCTTGTCGAATGCCAAATCATAAACAGCAGCTCGATGCCCTTTGAGTTTTGCTATTTTTCGTATTTTCACATTCTCGAACATGATTGTTTTTAATTTTTAATTTTATAAAGAAACGCAAAAGTAAATCAATGCCTCTACTTTCAACATCAAAACCATTTGCAAATACAAAAGTAGCGATTTGGCAAGCAACAGAACCCGCTTCTTTCTTTAAATCCGAATTAAAGTTAACAGATTCTGAAAAAGAATTTCTAAAAGACCTTCACCTTGCTCGACAAAAAGAGTGGTTATCTACTCGTTTTTTGTGCTATGATTTACTACAAACGCCCCAAAGGGTTTCTATTCTAAAAGACACAAATGGTAAGCCATATTTAGAAAACCATGAATTGCAAATGTCATTAAGCCATTCTAAAGGTTTGGCTGCTATTATGATTTCAGAAAAAGCTTGTGGCATCGACATACAAGTCATTGCTCATAAAATTGAAATGATTCAACATAAGTTTTTGAATGATGAGGAATTAAATCAACTGCCTGAAACAAATAAAATTATTACCCTAAATATTTTATGGTCTATAAAAGAAGCTATTTATAAAGT
>CALAJP010000060.1 GCA_937922815.1 uncultured Saprospiraceae bacterium | reverse complement strand
TTAGCACCCGCAGATTTTAAATATTCAGCAGCTTGTTTTGTTAAATACGGCCCATCTTCAAAATATTGGTCAGTCCCCCAGTGTTTTGACCAATCCGTTTTGATTAAGATGGCTTTATTTTTACAATCAATTCCTTCAAACGCCTCTTTACCAATGGCTTTATTGTCAGAAACATCGACAGAGACCAACACAGCATCCAAGTCAACTAATCTATCAAGCAATACTTCCGAAATATCTTCTCCGTCTTCGAATCGATGAAAAGGACAATCCAAATAAGTCCCTGTATTTGCTACCATTTCAATTTTTCCAATCTGAAATTCAGCTCCATCAGCATAAAAATTTTTAGCTTCTTCTCTACTTAAATAATCACAGATAATGGGTGCCGGTAGTCCTTTATAAGTTATGGTTTTATCATCAATGGTATGACTTAGGTCAATGTGTTTTTTCATATATTTTAGTTCAATTTAAGTTAATACTTCCTGCCCCAATTCAGCAACATACTCTAATAAAGACGCCAAATGAGTAGTCGTTGTTTTTGGGTTAATAATAGTCACTCGAAGATAGTTTTCGCCTCTTAATCGTGTCATGACAATATAAAACTGGGCTTGATGCAATAGCCTTTTTCTGATTTCGGCATTAAAATCACTATTAGACATTACTTTTTCGTCTGGCGATTGTAGTTGGAAACACAAGATATTCGATTCGGGGCGATAAGCCGAGATATAGCGATTATCGTTTTGTAACATTTCATAAAAAGTATTTCCCAAATCATACATCTTGGTTACAAATTCTTCGAACAGCTCAGTGCCGTACATTTTCCAAAGAAAGAATACACGATAGGCAAGAATCGACTTTGTACATTCAAAAGTTCTTTTTCCCATCTGGTGCCACTCTCCCCCTTCATTGTGTTCCCACAGATATTGTGCTTTGGGCAAAAAAGTTTGGTCGGCGTGTATTCCTTTTTTATAAATCAGTGAAGTAACCAAATTAGGCGTCAATAACATTTTGTGCCAATCCAAAACAAAAGAATCCGCATTTTCTATCCCTTTCAACCGTTCTTTATATTTCGAAGTAAAACAAACCGCTCCTCCATGAGCACCGTCTATGTGAAACCAAAGGTTATTTTTTTTGGCAAAATCTCCAATAGCGACCAAATCATCATAAGCCCCAGTTGAGGTAGAACAGGCAGACCCTACGATGGCAAACACTTTTATGCCTTTAGCGGTAGCTTCGTTATAATATTTTTCTAATTGAGAAATATCCATTTGGTATTTTTCATTGGATGGTATTTTAATCACTCCATCATTGCCCAGTCCCATAATCTTCGCTGCTCTATCAACACAATAATGAGCTTCTTCGCAAACGATAATTCCAAGTTTTTGAGACATTCCATCTTCCCAAACACTTTCTTCTAATTGAACCGACCGAGCCGTAAGCAAAGCGGTAAGATTGGCTAATGTTCCTCCAGAAGTTAAAAAACCGTCAGCATCTTCAGACCATCCTATTTTTTCAATAACCAACTGAGCAATTAATTTTTCCATGGCTATCCCTGCCGCTCCCATTTCGTAAGTTGCGGTACCGTTGTTCATATACCCTTGCAGAAAATTCATCAACGAAGTGGCAGGCACTGGACTCGAAACTTGATGGCCTATATAGTGAGGAGAATGTAAATTATTGGTACGTTCTAATACATTTTTGACCATAGAAAAGGGAGAATCGTCTTTCATCTCAAATTTACTCCAAAAGTCAAGTTCTTCTTGTGGTTCGTGCCAATGTGTTAGTTTGTTAGGATTGTTTTGAGAATTTAAATACTGGTTGGCTAATAAATCTACTAATTCATGGCCCCATTCTCTAAATTGTTTTATATCAAAAGCTTTTTCTAATTGCGACATAGATAATGAGTTTAATTTTTAATAACTATTTAGATTCTAAGGTAGAATTATTTTTTGAGTTTAAACCTTAAAAATCAATCAAAAAAGCAAATAAAAGAAGAATCTTAAAACCCTAATATCAAAAACCAAATAATTAATAAACAAAACCCTCTATTTTCAAAATATTATTACGAAACCATAAAACCATACCACAAAACAGTATATTTTAAAAAATAAAATATCAAGCCGTAATTTTAAAATTATTTCAAAAATTAGCGTTTTTTATTGAAATTTTTAATATTTTTATCAAAAATCGCTATTTCATTACAATTATGATAAATTTAAAGAATTAGTAATCCCACTCAATAAACCTTATAAAATTTTGATTAACTTTTTTAATTAATCTACTTATATAAAGTTTTACTAAAACGATAAACTCGTGCCGACTAAATAAACATTTAAATTGAAGGAGATGACAGAACAAAAAAACAAAAGCTTATACATTCCTGAATTAGAAAAGGATTCTTGCGGTGTTGGACTTATAGCCAATCTTGATGGAAAACCAAAACATGAAACTATAGAAAATGCCTTGACGATGTTGACAAACATGGAGCATAGAGGGGCTGTTGGGTATGAAGAAAATACTGGTGATGGTGCAGGTATTATGACGCAATTGCCTCACGAATTTTTTCAAAAAAAATGTAGAGAAATTGGTTTCGAGTTACCCAAATATGGAGAATATGGAGTAGCAATGGTTTTTTTCCCAAAAGAGAGAGAACTAAGAACTCAATGTCGTTTTTTGTTGCATGATTATATAGACGAATTAGGTTTTATTGTATTAGGTTCTCGTAAAGTACCGACCGACCACGAAGCTATTGGTGATACGGCTATAAATGCAGAACCGAGAATGGAACAAATTTTCATTCAACCCAAAGATAGTAGCATTGAACCTAAAGAATTAGAACGTAAATTATACGTTTTAAGAAAATATTCTACTCACCATATTCACAAAACATTTCCTCAATCTCAGGACTTGTTTTATATCAGTTCGTTATCATACAAAACCATAATTTATAAAGGACAGTTGACTACATTCCAAGTACGTCCTTATTTTCCAGATTTGCATGACGAATTATATAAATCAGCGATTGCAATAGTGCATTCAAGATTTTCAACAAACACTGTTCCTAAATGGAAGTTGGCACAACCATTTAGATATATTGCACATAATGGAGAAATCAATACCATTCGTGGTAATATGAATTGGTGGATTTCTAAAGAAAAGTTGGCATCTTCTCAGTTATTTTCTGACGAAGATTTAGAAAAATTACATCCCATTTGTGGAGAAGCCTTATCCGATTCTGGAAACTTTGATAATGTTTTAGAGTTTTTGGTTTTGTCTGGTCGTACATTACCTCAAGCATTGATGATGATGGTTCCCGAAGCATGGCATCATGATGACGAAATGGAAGATTATAAAAAAGCTTTCTATGAATATCATGAAAATATAATGGAGCCTTGGGATGGTCCAGCTTCTATTTGTTTTACTGACGGAATATTGGTTGGTGCTACATTAGATAGAAATGGATTGCGTCCTTCAAGGTATTGTTTAACAGATGAAAATGTACTAATTGTAGCCTCTGAAGCAGGTGCTTTACCTATCGACCAATCATCAGTGGTGATGAAAGGAAGATTGCAACCCGGTAGAATGTTAATTGCCGATTTGGAAGAACAACGCATTATTGGTGATGATGAATTAAAAGAGAGAATTTGTTCAAAATTGCCTTATAGAGATTGGTTAGAAAAAAATAGAATTCAATTAGAAGATTTATCTGGCAACGAGACTACCGAAACTTCTTACTCGGATTCAGATTTATTACAAAAGCAAAGACTTTTTGGATATTCTAAAGAAGATTTAAAAGTAATTATTGGACCAATGGTTAAAAATGGGAAAGACCCTATTGGTTCTATGGGAGCGGATATTCCTTTAGCAATTTTATCTAAGCGTTCGCAAAACTTATCTCACTATTTCAAACAATTATTCGCACAGGTAACTAACCCACCTATTGACCCTATTCGAGAAAGAAGTGTCATGTCTTTATATTCTAGGTTAGGTAATGCTGGTAATATTTTAGAGACCACAGAATCTCACGCTAAATTCATACAGCTAAAACAACCCGTATTAACCAATAATGATGTTTCAAAATTGGCGAATATCCAAAAAGAAGGCTACGAATCGGTAACTATTGACATTACCTTCAAAGCATCCCATCAAAGCGGAAGATTGCATGCCGCATTGGATAATATTTGTGCCCAAGCGGAAGATCATGCTAGAAATGGTGTCAATATTATTATTCTTTCCGATAGAAATACTTCTGAAAAAACAGCCCCTATTCCAAGTTTAATGGCTGTGGGAGCGGTACACCATCATTTAATTCGATTCGGATTAAGAAATAATACTTCTATTGTACTAGAAGCAGGTGATATAAGAGAAACGCATCATTTTGCTACAGCAATTGGTTATGGAGCAAACGCTATCAATCCTTATATGGCATTGGCAACGATTCAGCACCTACATAATATTAAATTCTTTGCCCCTGAATTGAGTCTTGATAAATGTTACGATATCTATACGAAGGCAATTGGTAAGGGATTATTGAAAATAATGTCTAAGAATGGTATTTCTACATTAGCATCTTATCACGGTGCTCAGATATTTGAAATACTTGGAATCGCAACAGAGGTTGTAAACAAATGTTTTAAAGGTTCTATCTCTAGAATAGAAGGAATCGGTTTTGATGGCATTGCGAAAGAAGTCATGCAAAAACATATGATTGCTTACGAATCTGATGCTTCGGACAAATCAATGGATGTTGGTGGAGTTTATCAATGGAAACAACGAGGAGAAGCACATTTATTCAATCCTCAGACGATTCACTTACTGCAATATTCTTCTCGAAAAAATGATTATAAAGTTTATAAGAAGTTTGCAAAACTAATCAACGAACAAGAAGAACAAACTTTTACGCTTAGAGGACTATTCCAATTCCGAAAAGGAGATTCTATTCCTTTGGAAGAAGTAGAACCTGTAGAATATATCTTAAGAAGATTCGTAACGGGTGCCATGTCTTTTGGTTCAATTTCTCACGAAGCTCATTCTACTTTGGCTGTTGCTCTTAATAGAATTGGAGGAAAAAGTAATTCTGGAGAAGGCGGAGAAGATGAAATAAGGTTCAAAACAAAAGAAAATGGTGATTCTGAAAAATCAGCGACTAAACAAGTAGCATCGGGACGTTTTGGCGTAACTTCTAATTACTTGACCAATGCCAAAGAGATTCAAATTAAAATGGCTCAAGGGGCAAAACCGGGAGAAGGTGGTCAACTTCCTGGTCATAAAGTGGATGATTGGATTGGTAGAGTTAGACACAGTACGCCTGGTGTTGGTTTAATTTCGCCTCCACCCCATCACGATATTTATTCGATTGAAGATTTAGCTCAACTAATTTATGATTTGAAAAATGCGAATCGTAAAGCAAGAATCAATGTAAAATTGGTATCTAAAGCAGGGGTTGGAATTATTGCTTCGGGAGTTGCCAAAGCTAAAGCAGACGCTATATTAATTTCTGGATTCGATGGCGGTACAGGAGCATCTCCTTTAAGTTCTATTTCTCATGCAGGACTTCCTTGGGAATTGGGACTTGCAGAAACGCACCAAACATTAGTAAAAAATAAACTTCGAGATAGAATTACCTTACAAACTGATGGTCAAATCCGAACAGGTAAGGATGTTGCTATCGCTACGCTATTAGGTGCAGAAGAATACGGAATTGCTACGGCTGCTCTTGTGGTAGAAGGCTGTATTATGATGAGAAAATGTCATCTAAATACTTGCCCTGTCGGAATTGCTACGCAGAACCCTGATTTGAGAAAAAGATATACGGGAGACCCACAACATGTTATCAATTATTTGACTCATATCGCTACTGAAATGAGAGAAATCATGGCAGAACTTGGGTTTAGAAGTGTCAACGATATGGTTGGTCATGTTGAATTATTAAAAGTTAAAAAAGATGTTGGTTTCTGGAAATATAAGAACTTAGATTTAAGTCCAATTTTATATAAAGAACCTGTTGATCATAAAATTGCTCAATACAAAAGAACTCCTCAAGATCATGGGCTGGACAGAGTATTGGATAGAAAATTAATTCATTTGTCTGAAAATGCTTTGGAGGAAGGAAAACCTATTCATTCTTCTTTCAAAATCATCAATACCGATCGGTCAACTGGAACGATGCTTTCTAATGAAATTTCTAAAAGGTACGGAAGCAAAGGTTTGCCTGAAGACACTATACAACTGAGATTTAGAGGTTCGGCGGGGCAAAGTTTCGGAGCTTTTGCAGCACCCGGTTTGAGCTTAACGTTGGAAGGAGAATCGAACGATTATTTTGGAAAAGGGCTTTCAGGAGCAAAATTAGTTGTTGTTCCAGACAGAGAGGCAAAATTTGATGCTTCTGAAAATATTATCATTGGTAATGTTGCTTTCTACGGTGCTACTTCTGGCGAATCTTATATTCGAGGAATGGCTGGCGAAAGATTCGCAGTTCGAAATTCAGGAGTTTCAGCTGTGGTGGAAGGTATTGGCGACCATGGTTGTGAATATATGACAGGTGGAAGAATCGTAATATTAGGAGAAACGGGTAAAAACTTTGCTGCGGGAATGAGCGGTGGAATTGCCTATATATACGATAAAGAAAAAGTATTCAAATCGAAAGTAAATACTGAAATGGTTGATTTGGATCCTATAGACCAAGAAAGTGAAGACGAATTAAGACAAATGGTGAGAAACCATTTTGCATATACAAGTAGTGGAATTGCACTCAAATTATTAAATAACTGGGAAGAAAATTTGAAATACTTTATAAAAGTGATGCCAAGGGACTACAAAAGAGTTCTGGAAGAAAAAAAGAAGAAAAAACAAAACAAACTTTCTGTGGCTTAATTAACTTTCAAATTACAATTCTAATCCAAAAAATTATTTAAAATGGGAGATCTTAAAGGATTTTTAAATTATACTAGAGAATTACCTAAGTCTAGAGCCGTTGAAGATCGGTTAAAGGACTATAAAGAAATATACGAAGAGTTTCCAATCGAAAAAACGAACAAACAAGCTTCTAGATGCATGGATTGTGGGGTTCCTTTTTGTCATAACGGCTGTCCATTGGGGAATATAATCCCAGAATTTAATGATGCTGTTCATGAAGAAGATTGGGAATCGGCCTACAAAATTTTGAGTTCGACGAACAATTTCCCTGAATTTACGGGTCGTATTTGTCCTGCTCCTTGCGAAGCATCTTGTGTGTTGGGGATTAATCAACCACCAGTTGCTATCGAGCATATTGAAAAAACAATCATTGAGGAGGCTTTCAAAAAAGGATATGCAAAACCTACTTTACCCAATAATAAAACAGGTAAAAAAATCGCTGTGATTGGTTCTGGGCCAGCAGGTTTGGCAGCCGCAGCACAACTGAATAAAGCAGGACATTTGGTTACTGTTTTTGAAAGAAAAGACAAAATTGGAGGCTTACTTCGCTACGGGATTCCAGATTTCAAACTTGAAAAATGGACAATAGATAGAAGAGTTGCGCTCATGGAAGCAGAAGGTGTTATTTTTAAAATGAATGCGAATGTTGGTGAAAATATTTCAACTGCCGAACTCAAAAAAGAGTACGATGCGATAGTGCTATGTGGAGGTTCTACCATTCCAAGAGATTTACCTATCGAAGGTAGAGATTTGAGTGGAATATACCCCGCTATGGACTTTTTGGAGCAGTCGAACCGAAGGGTTTCTGGACAAAGAATAGATGAGGATAAAGAAATAATGGCGACTGATAAACACGTAGTTGTTATTGGTGGTGGTGATACTGGTTCTGATTGCGTAGGTACATCTAATCGTCATGGGGCAAAATCAATCACACAGATAGAACTAATGGGTAAACCGCCAGTTGGTCGTGCCGAAAGTACGCCTTGGCCTAATTGGCCGATGATGCTCCGTACGTCTTCTTCTCACGAAGAAGGCTGTGAAAGAAAATGGTCGATTTCAACTAAAAGGTTTGTAGGCAAAGACGGAAATGTTACGGGAATAGAATTAACAGATATTGAATGGCGTTTTTCAAAATCGAAAGGAAGAAATGTTTTCAAAGAAGTTGAAGGAAGCACTCGTATTATCCCTTGTGATTTGGCACTATTAGCCATTGGTTTCTTGCACCCTCAGAAAAAAGGAATGTTGGAACAGTTAGGAGTTGAGTTAGACGAAAGAGGAAATGTAAAAGCTGATAATTACCAAACAAGTACACCCAATATTTTTGCTGCTGGAGATATGAGAAGAGGACAGTCTTTAGTCGTTTGGGCAATTAGTGAAGGAAGAGAAGCTGCTCGTAAAGTTGACCTATACCTAATGGGTGAATCGAAATTAGAAGGAAAAAAGCACTCACAATTCCAATTGGAATTTTAGTACATTGAAATGAATAAATTTAACATATTATCTGACCTTAGTTTTTTAAACTAGGGTCTTTTTTTTGGAAATTATATTGATTTTCCAATTAACATAAAATTTAACTACTGCAAATAATAAACTAATTTCATATTTTGACGAACGGTTAATAAATTTCTAAAACAATATTATCTTTATAAAGAGACTATCGTTTTAGAGATAAAAAAGGTTAGTTCTAGAAAGAAATATTCTTAACAAAAGGAAACAAAGTGGAAGAAGAACATTTACTAAAAAAAAGGAAAATTAAACCAACTGCATCCAGAATATTGGTTTTAAGATATTTCTTAGAAAAAGATTATGCCGTTTCATTAAAAAAACTAGAAAACGATTTAGATCGCTCAGAAAAAAGTACTTTATACCGTACATTAAAAACATTTGAAAAACAAAAAATAATACATTCAATTGATGATGGTACAGGAATAAAAAAATATGCTCTTTGCTTAGAAAGTTGCAATTGTGAATCTCAAGACTTACACTTCCATTTTCATTGTACTGTATGCGAAGAAACTTTTTGTCTAAATAACCAGCTAATGCCATCTATAGAATTACCTACTACATTTATTATCTCCTCTGCTAACCTAGTAATAAAAGGAACTTGTTCAAATTGCAACTGAGTTCCATCAATTTTCGATTACCTTTGATATCTAAATGAAGTATTTATCGTTCATATTATCCCTTTTAATTATCACTATGACAGTAATGCCATGTAGCGATGGCCATACCTGTGATGAAGATAATCAAAGTATATCATTGGAACATAGCCATACTGAAGATGAAAAAGACCATTGCAGCCCGTTTTGTGTTTGTTCTTGTTGCGGAATGAAAATGAATATCGAATCTATTACTAGATTTTATAAATTAATCGTTTATCTCAATTCAAAGTGTGAATTTAATTATTCATTTCTTTATTATTTCTCATTCAATAAAGCTGTTTGGCATCCGCCTACATTTTGTTAAACCTTTTAATAGGATAAATATATCCTGTTGACACATAATTTATTGGTTTAACAAAAATTCATTCAATGAAAAATATAATATTATTCATTGCTATATCAGCAATGCCAACTTTTATGCTTTTTGCTCAAAACATAACTTTTGAAGCAGTACTTTTTGAAGAAGAAACTAACGAACCCTTGATAGGAGCAACCGTACTTTTTGAGAGGACAGGACAAGGAAATGTTTCTGATATAGAAGGAAAAGTAACTATCGAAAATATTCCAGTAGGGAAACATGAAGTCAATATTTCTTTCCTTGGTTTTCAAACTATTGACACCATCTTAAATATCTCAGAAAATAATTCATTTTGCAAATTCTTCTTACATGAAGCAAATGAAGAATTGGAGGAGATTATTATACATGCTACCCGAAGCACCCGAACTATTAAAAATCTTCCTACTAGAGTAGAGTTTATCGGCTTAGAAGAATTGGGAGAAAAAGCAATTATGAACTCATCAAATATCTCATTAGTTTTGAGAGAAAGTTCTGGTGTTCAGATTCAGCAAACATCTCTAAGTAGTGGAAACAGCAGTGTAAGAATTCAAGGATTAGACGGTAGATACACACAACTATTGAAAGACGGATTCCCATTGTATGGCGGATTTTCAGGAGGATTGAGCCTTATGCAAATCCCTCCATTAGATTTGCAGCAATTTGAAATTATCAAAGGAAGTTCTTCTACTCTTTATGGTGGTGGTGCTATTGCAGGTTTAGTCAATATGGTTTCTAAAACACCCGAAGATGAACCAAATCTTGAAATCATGCTAACCCAAACTCAAGCACTAGGAAGTACAGCTAATACATTTTATAGCCAACGAAACGGAAAAATTGGATATACGTTCTATGGTTCAGGACATTACCAAAGTGCTTATGACCCAGATGGTGATGATTTCACCAATTTGCCCGAAACAAGATCAGTTTCCTTTAATCCTAAATTTTTTTACTATCCGAATGATAATTCTCAATTATGGATAGGACTAAACGGAACTTATGATAATAGATTAGGAGGAGATTTGACTAAAATAAAAGACAGAGAAACTGGTATTCATCAATTTTCAGAAGAAAACACCTCTACTCGTTTAAGTACACAAGCTGTATATGAGAAGAAGATGAAGAAAAAAGGATTCTTACAAATCAAAAATAGTATTTCATACTTTGATAGAAAATTGATTTCTACAGAGTTAGACTTTTCGGGTAATCAATGGAACTCATTTACGGAAGTAAATTACAGCTTTGAAAAGAATAAATCAGCATGGATAATTGGAGCCAATATTTATACCGATGATTTTGAAGAACTCGATTCAACAAATCCAAGGAATCAACAAAACCTGACAATTGGTGCGTTTGGTAATAATACAACTGATTTTTCAGAAAAACTTATTTTAGAAAGTGGATTTAGAACAGATTACTCACCCGACTGGGGCTTTTTTGCATTACCAAGAGTTTCCTTACTATGGAAAGTAACTGAAAAGCTAACAAGTCGAATCGGTGGAGGTCTTGGATATAAAATTCCCGATATATTTACAGAAGAAGCTTCACAACTAAATTTTCAAAATGTACTGCCAATTGATAAAGACAATATCAATGCGGAACGGTCTTATGGATTGAATTTCGACCTTAATTACAGGGGGACGATTGCGGATAAAATCACTTTTTCAGTCAATCAATTATTCTACCTAACAAGTATTGATAACGCTTTGATTTTAAACAGTCAGCCAAACGGAAAATTTCAATTTGAGAATGCAGAAGGAAATGTTCTCAGCAAGGGCTTTGAAACTAATATTAAATTTACCTATCATGATTTTCGATTGTTTTTGAACTATGCCTTTATTAATGCTACGTTAAATTATTTACCGAACAACCCTCAGAAACCACTGACAGCAAAACACAATGCAGGAAGCGTTTTAATGTACGAGAATGAAAAGTGGCGAATTGGGTACGAAGCGTATTACACAGGTAAACAGCTTTTGAGTGATGGAAGTTCAACTGATGATTTTGTAATCATGGGCTTATTGATTCAAAAACATTTTGATTGGGGGAGTCCGTTTATCAATTTTGAGAATTTTACAGATAGAAGGCAAGCAAGATTTTCAAGTGAAGTTTCACCACCACATGAAAATCCTATTTTTAATGAAATATATGCACCGACAGACGGATTTATTTTTTCGGCTGGGGTTGTCCTAAGGCCATTTGGAAACCATCACCACGAACATCATTAAAATGATCTAAAAACACGACAAGACTTAACAGCAAGAAATTGTTGTTTAGTCTTGTTATTTTATCAATCAAAAATTATTATTTATGATATTGTTTATATATTTCATCATCTATTTTTTATGTGTTTTCCTAATAAGGTCATTTTTGCTTTGGAAAAACACAGGCGTTAACCCGTTAACCTTTAACAAGGCAGACGATGCTCATAATTACAACGGAAAAGTATTTACAGTAATTTCGTTTTTAGAATTTATAGTTATAGGAATTTATGCTTTCAAAAACAATTGGTACGACTATTTACTTCCTTTTTGGTATTTAGAGCATCCAATTTTAAACAAGATTGGATGGGGTTTACTTATATTTTCCTTAATCTTAGTTTGGATTGCACAAAGCCAGATGTCAAACTCTTGGAGAATTGGAATTGACAAAAATAATAAAACAAATTTAGTCACTTCGGGAATGTTCTCAATTTCAAGAAACCCTATTTTTTCAGGAATAATGGTAGCTAATTTTGGGTTATTTTTAGTAATTCCAAATGCTTTTACTCTACTGATAATTTCGTTGTCCACGATAAGTATTAATACTCAAATCAGATTGGAAGAGGAATTTTTAAAAAATGAATTTGGATCAGAATACAAAGTATATTTTAAAAAGATTAGAAGGTGGGTTTGATAAAGCAAATACCTAATTTTGCCCTAAAAAGAACTAAACGCTACTAAAAACTAACTGACCTTAGTTTCATCAACTAGGGTCAGTTTTTTTACCACTTCTTATGCAGTTTCAAGTATTTTTCTATAATATCACTTACCACTCCTACTCCACTTTTTTCAGTTGAAACATAATCAACCTCCGACTTCAACTCTGCATGAGCATCAGAAGCACAAAGTCCAAAGCCCGATGACTTTAACAAAGACTTGGATTCCCAACTATTGCTTAGATACATTAAATCAATAATAGATTTATCGTTTTGTTCTAGAATCAATTCAAAAGCACTTTCAGGGTCTCCTAAATGTGTAATTAATTGACTTACGCCCCAAAACTTCAGCATTGGAGCCAAATAAGAACATTCGAAAGAAGAAAGTACAAATATTTTAATCCCTTTGACGTTCGCTTTCTGGATAGCTTGTAAGTCTTCAACCGAAAATTGAAAACTATACTTTCCTTCGCTATCAACAGTCAATTGATTGGATGCCAATCCCCTTTCTAAATCAAAAACAAAAATAGAAACTGATTTGAGTTGATCAAATAAACTCATATCGAATTATTGGTTATCTCTCCATTCATAAACCCATTTGGCTTGAATTTGCTCTAAATGTCCTTCATTGCACTGCTCTCGAGTTCCCTCAAAGTTTGGCAAACCTAACACCCAATCAATTAGTTCAGTGAAACGAATTCTATATATTTTTCCTTCGTTATAGGTATCACCAAATTTTTCATATAATAATATACCTATATCTTCATGATCTGACCAGTTTACTGGTAAATCGTCTATTCCTTCAAATGCCATTTTTAGCAATTTTATAAATTTGAAAATGTAAAATTATTAATGCTCGTGACCAATAATTTTACTTTGGTCTGGTATTTTGACTTCCAATACGGCATCTTCTTCGAGAATAACAGATTGGCAACCTAAACGAGAATCGATAGTTGGGTTGATTGCTCTATCAATAAAATCTTCTTCTTTATCTGAAATTTCTTCTAAAGAATCGCCTCCTTTTAATACATAAATATGACATGTGCTACAAGCACAAACTGCTCCACAATTATGGTTTAGATGAACGCCATTGCCTTCCGCAATTTCTAAAATAGAATATCCTTCTTCTGCATTTTCAACTACAACAGGCGTCTTTCCTTCTTCTTCGAATGTAAAAGTAACTTTAGCCATAAATTAATTATTATAAGTTTAAGCCAATATAAAATCACAAAACAAACTCAAACAAAATAGGTTGAAATTTGAAGTCCTTATATCTATATTTTTATCAAAAAAATAAGCTAAAGAACATTTTGCGTCATTAGAACTGCATAATTAATGTTTTGTTTAAACTAAAGCAACAAATCAACGTCTATTTTTTGTAAACATACTTTTTAGCCTATCATTAAAATGGGTATCTTTTAGCAAATCTTCTAAGAAAATTGGCATTCTGTACCTCCAATAATGAGGAATAATAGCAGGTATATTGATTCTTTCATCCTCTGTAGATTCGGACCAATACTCAGACTTGATACTCATCAAATCCTGTAATTGAAAGATAGAAAGCATTGATGAAGAAGCCAAATGTTTGTTTAATATTTGTTCTGCAACCGACTCCGTTAACTGAGGTGGAACATATCCATAATTACGAATTACCTCATTGAAATATTTCAGTGTAAGTGTTGGATTTTCTTCCCACCATTCACGAAGCGTTGACATATCATGCGTCGAAGGCGTTAGAACTGACAAGTATGGAATATCTTTATCTTGCAGAAAATCAGTCCCCGAAATTTTAGGCATTCTTTGAATTTCTAAGCTCAACATTCCCAACTCTTTCATCAGTTGCGGAACACATTCAGGTACCATTCCCAAATCTTCACCACAAATTAACATGCTGGTAGCGTTCAGTATTGTAGGCAACTTTTCTTTTCCTTTTTCATACCAAAAAGCTTCATGTCTTTTGTAAAAATAATCCAAACCTAACTGATGTAAAATTTCTTTTTCTCCCTCATCTAAATGCATGAAGGAATTGGTTTTGTTCAAATCAAAGCGTGGATGATAAAAACCCGCTTTATTGACATCCTCTATCAAGATTACATCTGTATGTAAATCAATTAATAAATTTTTGATTTTACGATTGTGATCATCATCGGGTAGTTCATCAAATAAATCCGTTATTTTTCTTTGCGTATCAAATTCCGGTTTGAAAAAATATTGATCTTCGTAACGTTCAAATATCCAATTTAACGTCCCAAAATTATATTCAAATAGTCGATTGGTCGATTCAATAGGCAAATATGGCAGCGTTAATCTTTCCATCGGAGAATAAACTCCTTTTTGACGTAATTCGTCTTCAGAAAATGGTAAGGCAGGGTTAAAATAACCTAAAATGCCTTCGGTAGAATGAAACGGCGTTTGCCAAATTCTAAAAAACCCTAAAATATGATCTATTCTGAAACTGTCGAAATATTCACTTAATTTGGTAAATCTTTTCACCCACCAATCGTAGCCATCTTCAGACATTTTATCCCAGTTATAGGTTGGGAATCCCCAATTTTGTCCTTTCTTGGCAAACGCATCGGGTGGTGCTCCAGCTTGCATATCCATGTGGTATAATCCTGGTGCAACCCAAGCATCCACAGAACACCTATCAATTCCAATAGGAATATCTCCTTTTAATGCAATTCCTATTTTATGCAAATACGCAACGGAATCTTTTAATTGCAAATGCAGTTGATATTGCACGAAACAATAATACCAAACCGCATTAAAATGTTTAGATTTCTTGTCAAAAAATTCAGCAATCAACGACTCCGAAAAAGTGCTATATTCGCCCCATTCTGAAAAGGTTGCTGTCCCTAACTCATCTCTCAACACAGAGAAAACAGCATAAGAATGTAACCAATCTTTGTTCTCAGCCACCCAAGTTTGAAAGGTTTTCTGAATTGCTATTTTTTTAAGGTTTCTTTTAAATACGGCTAATGAAATTTCTTTTTTGAGGTTTAACGATGCTTCATAATCAACCGTTTTCAATTGATTTAGCGTTTCGGCATTAGTTTTCACCTTCTTTTTTTCTGCAGCAGTTAAAGCATATTCTAACTGGTTCAAATTCAAATAAAGGGGATGTAAAGCATACACAGAAATGGCTGCATACGGGTAACTATCCACCCATGTATTGGTTGCTGTAGTATCGTTAATGGGTAAAATTTGAAGAATAGTCATGCCTAAATTAGCAGCCCAATCTCCCATTTTTTTCAAATCCGAAAATTCTCCCACCCCAAGACTTTCTTGGCTTCGTAAAGAGAAAACAGGAATGGCAACACCAGTACCTTTCCACAGTTTTTCCTCATTCCGAGCATACACTTGATCTTGAATAACAACCAGCGAATCCGTATTTCGAGTATTAACCAATGCTCTTGCTTCTCCTAATTCTATATCAACTATTTGCTTCTCTTTAGCATCCCAAATAGCGTATTTATATTCAATTTGAGTACGGGCATTAGATAAATTCAATTGAACTTCATAATAATGAGGGCTGGTTTCCGTCATCAACACTCCCCTATTTTTTTCCCAAGCTCCTAAATAATCAGAATTTCCAATTAAAATTAACTGATGATTTTCCTCAAAAAGAGGCACTTTGATAGAAAAATGGTGGGTAGTTGTTTTACTTGTCCGTAATTTTGATGTTTTTCGTTTAAAAATTCTTTCAAAAACTACGGTTTCAAAAGCATTATCAAAACAAGCATAATCACTCCAAGAATCTTTGTACCAAGTTGGTTTATCTGCAATCTTAATGTTACGGATAGACTTTTCAACCTTATGTATTTGACCGTCTTTTTTTAGCAAATATGAATATTCAATCTGATCGCCTTTTTTCAGCTCCACATCGATACTCCATGTTCCGTCACTATGATAATTCATTGGTATCGCATCATCTAAAGAACCGTTACCCAGCGAAACATGATTGCCTGTCAGAAACAATTGTTCACCAAATACAGTTTGATAAGAAACCGAAAAAGTGATATTCATATAGTTCTCTTTTATATAATTTTCTAATTAGATTTACAATAATAGAAATAAAACCAATCATTATATTTAAATTAATTAACAAAATTAACTATTTAGATGTCGAACTATTATAACCTACACCATTTTTACCAATCCAGTCTCAAATATTGTCTTATTGTTTTTAGTTTTATGCTTACACAATGTAGTGATTCCCAAAACCTAATAAAACTTGAAATAAACGAAAATGTAAGCCCTTGCGATGGCATTTTGCCTTCTCAGTGCTTAAAATATAGAATAGTAGGTTCAGATAACAATTCTTTTCAAATGCTAAAAACCGAAATTATAGGGTTTAATTTCCAAGAAGGTTATAGGCAAATTATTGTGGTAGAAAGGGAACAAGATGGCGGTTATAAATTTATTAAATCCATCGACAAAAAGTTAATGCCAAATAAAAACTAAAGTTTTGGGTATAAAAATAGCCTTGTTTGTCACAAAGAATATAATCTTCGCTGAAACAAGGCTATTTTTTTAAACTGCGGTTAAGTTTTCAATAAAAAATCAAAATCGTTTTCCTATCAAAACTCCTCCACGCGAATATAATTTAGGTATATCGTCAGTATTTACAAAGTTTCGTCCCATGCCCAATAAAATTTCAACGGTAAAATGCGATTTCAACATAAACTTATAACCTGCAGACAAACCCAATCCAGCACCAATCTTTGGGTCAAGTTCCGTAACGGGTCCAAAGTTCCCTTCAACTCTTTCGTACCTTCTTCTTGAATAAATAGAAGCGTTCCCTTCTAACAAAAACCCTGCGGCTGGTTTTTTACCGAAAAACCAACGATAGTACGGCGTAACAGAAAAGTTTTCAGGTAAATCGTCTTTTATGAAAGGAAAACCAACGTCTAATCCGATAGAACTTTCTTCGTTTAAAATATGTTCATAGCCTAACAAGACATAACCTCCTAAGGCGTAAATAACATTTATTTTAGCCTCATGTTTCAAGGTTCGATTTTCGGTTTGAGAAAATAATTGAATAGACGATAACAAGCAAAATAGCAATAGAATTTTTTTCATCATTATTTGGTTATTTGGTTATATAAATATTCTTAAAATCTCTTGCCTATCATAATTCCACCTCGCCCTATTACTTCCATTATATTATCCGTATTCGAAAAATTTCGTGCTGCCCCTAAACTAATTTCTCCTATCCAATTCGAATTTGTCAAAAACTTTACGCCTAACCCTATTCCTAATGCCGTTCCCATATAAGTCTCTCTATCATTACTAAAAGAATACGAATCCGAAGAATAAATACTACCAAAACCCTCTACAAAAAAGCCTGCCGCTGGTTTTTTACCAAAAAATATCCTGTAATAAGGCGAAAAACTTACTCTTTGATATATTCCTGTTTCATCTTCATCAGTAACTCTAAAAGCGAACGAAGCTCCTATTGACATATCTTCGGCAAGAATATGCTCATAAGAAATTTCAGGGAATCCAAATATTAGTAACAGTCCATTTACTTTAACTTCGTGCTTTAACACATCTTTTTCAGCCTGTGCAAATGCACTAACCGAAGACAATAACATTACAAATAATAAAACCTTTTTCATTTCAATAATTTTTTTTTAAAATTAATATTTAACAATAAAGACATGTCTAACCTTGTAAATAGTTGGTCAAATAAGTAAAATATTTTCCTAATGTTCCTTCTTTAGTAGTAATTGAAGCCCTTTCTAAGATGTCAATATCTTTTTCATTTAATAGCCCTGGCAAGATATTTTCGACAAATTGTTCTCCAAACGAAGCGGATGCATCACGAGGTAATTCGCTAGGCAAGTTATCGATAGTCATCATATCTAATCCTCCTGAAAAAGCAGCAATCTCCTTCTCTCCCTGTGTATCATATCCGAAAAAAGGGTCGGCAATCGTGGAAGCCTTAATCGTAGTAGGTATAGAAGCCACAGGTGCAATATCACAGGTAATATCTGCAATCATAGAAACTTTAAAGTTCTCTGATTTGGCGTCTTCTAAAGTAAAAAAGGCGGGGGCTTCATTATCCCAATAGACTCCATTTATCAAAACATTAGCAGTATTGCAATATTTTAAGAAATTAGATTCGAACCGTTTCGGCTCGCTAAAGAAAGTCTTCTTTTCAAATGGACTACCATCCTTTCTTTTTACATATTCGCTTGGTAAAACTTGTGTAAATACAGCTTTTGAAGTGTTCTCTGATAAGAATTTCTCGTTGCTTACTTGTTCCAATCCCATGTCTAAAAGCACTTTTTTAGCTCCTTTCGACACTCTACCGTCTCCAGTTAAAACGACTTTCATCGCTGGTAATTCTAATGAATGGAACTGTTCTGCGGCTTCTTTGTAATCAAAAAAGGTGTTTAATCGAGCCAACGCAAACTTCTTTTGTTGTATTCCATAGCCCATCATTCCATTATAGGCTCCTACCATTCCTGCAAAAAAGCCAAAAGCAATCAATCGCCCGCCACGAGCAGCGGTTAATGCTTCATAGTCAATCAATCTAATTTTATTGTCGATTACCGCTTTTAATAAATTTCGATTATAAGGCTGTTCTTTAATAGTATGCGAAAAGAAAAAGTACGTTTTATTTTCTATTAGTTTATCAATAGGCACTTCTTTAACCCCCAAAAGTATGTCTCTATCATTCACATCATCAACCATCGGAACTCCTAAAGCCGCGTATTCGTCATCTTTGTAACAACGTATATCAGAACGTTGAACAACTATATCCAAGCCCTTTTCTTGTATTAAATATTGACACTGAGCAGGAGTAAGTGGTACTCGTGCATCTGAAGGCACTTTATTTTCTTTAATTATTGCAATTTTCATAAAATATTTTTTTTTGGCACGGTACTTGCAAACTATTAAGTAACCGACAAATTATAATAACTATTACAAACAAAATACATCACATAAACTATGTTTGTATCCCATTAACTAAAAAACATTTTCCCATTGACCGTAAACTAAGTTTTTAGAATATTCCCATTGACCGATTACAATTATGGTGTTTATACTAAATTCAAGTTCTGTTAACCGTCGACTATAAAGAAAAAATCTTGTTCATAATTTTAGAATGTAAATCTAATTAATTTTAATTAATTGAAATATAAGTACTCTTAAATCTATCTTTCAGGAAAAAAAGTGATTTAAAATTATCAATTTACAAAGTAACTTATATTAATGAAATTCTACCATAAAGCTATTGTCTAAGCAGCAATAGCTTTTTTTATTTGTACAAAATCCATGAAATTCCTAATCTCAAATAGGCATCTTTGGTAGGATAGCGATCGACATATTGAAGTGTTTTGTCGGTAGTGAAATGGAATAAGTTGTCGAGGTTTAGGAAAAATCTGAACTTATCTCTTCTTAGCATTAAAAAAGCATCAATTTTCGCTAAACTCGGATTGGTAAATGCCCGTTGTAAATAAAACTGTTCTGACAATCCATCATAAGCATAAGGCTGAAATGATTCGTATAACTGCCCTCTCAAACCAATTTGTAAATGCAATTTTTCATCAAACCACTTAGATTTGTAATAAAATCTGCTCTCAACACCCCAGTTGGGAAGAGGCAAAATATCTGTGTCTGAAATTTGCTGCACAAACACTTGGTTATCGAAATGGAATGATTTAAAAAACTTAAGCTTATTTTTAGCAAAAAATTGGACGATATTAATATTATCTGCTTGAGCTACTCGTTTATTTTCATCGAAATAAATAAAATTATCTACATTAATATTACGAAGGCTTATGGTCGAATTCCATTTATTAAAACGAAGGCTTCCACCTAGGTTCGTTGTCAATTCGTTTCTTAAGTTGTTTTCCCAAAGTAGAATTTGAGTATTATACAATTTTTCTTCAACAAGATATGGAGACCTTAATTTTTGATTTAAATCAAGAATAATATCTATTCCATCTATAAAATTGAGCCAAGACGCTACACCATTCAGTTCGTAATTCCCTACTCTACCCAAAACACCTAACCGAAAATCGGCATCCAAAAGCCATTTGTCTTTGATGGTCTGATGAACAAGAGCTGTTAACCACAAAAAGTTATTTTTTCGTATATCAGGAATATTATTCCAATTGATTAACTGATGTTGTAAGCCAACGGAAATGGTATTGGAAGGTATATTTTTTCCTGTTACCTTAATCGATAATTCGTTATCAAGCGCTTTTTGAGAAAAATACAACCTTACGCCTCTATCGTCTGTAATATTTCCAGTATAGTAAGTAGAATCATAAAATGAGGTCGTTGAAAACTCATTATAATTATGATATACTTCCTTTCTATAAGTTGTGTTCAAAGAGACTAATGGTAAATTATTGATTGTACTATCCGTTACTTTTCCCAGTTGATAATGCTGTAATAGATTAAAACTAAAATCTGACAATCTTGTCCGTGGATTTAACAAACTAATAGCTAAATCAAATGGATTATCTAGGTTTTGTCCTTCTAATAAAAGCGAATCTTGTTGGTCGGTACGGACGTAGCCGCCATTATCACTTTGAATGGATTGATTAAACAGGTAATTAAAAAAGAAATTGTACTTTTTGTTAGGACTCAAATATCCTATTCCTGCTTGTAGGGCATCCATTTCTATCTGCCCATCAGTATAAACCGCACTTTTATTGATAACATAATCATCAGAAGGCTTGTGAGAGATTCTAAAATAATCTAAATAAAGTGTCGTGTTTTTGTATGTTTTCGAAAACCGAGCATCCATCATCAAGTCGGACTGACCTCCTTGATTAAAATGCAGTTCGGTATATGCGTTTTTGGAAATTAGAAAATTTAAGTCTTCTCTTTTCTTGAAGTATTGCCTGCCAATATTATGACCAAAACCAAAATCAATTGATTTGTCATTTTCATAAATATAACTTCCTCCTTGAGAACCTGAATACCCCAAGTTATATTGGAAAGGATGTTCCTTTCGCTGAGGGTCATATTCAAAAAAGTTATTGACAAGAGCCGTGTCTGTATATGAAGCAGTATCTTCTATGTTGTAAATGTTGATATAATAAATGGATTCGTCAATGATATCCAAATCAACATCGAGGCTATCATCTTCGCCCCATTGTTTGTTCAAAAGCGTGTCCTCGTTAGAAAATGCACCGCCGTTCTGATAAGGATTATTTGGCACATTAATTTGTGCAAATATTAAGTTAGAAAACAAAAGTCCTAATATTATTCTAAAGAAATGTGCCAATATAATTTTTATTTTAGTACGCTTACTTAGGTTATGAATAAAAACTAATTCTTATCAAAAATATTGTTCAATTTATAAACCAAGAACCGCTGGATTCATTCCCATAGAACTGAAACCACCATCATTATAAAGATTTTGCATCGTAACTCCTTTGCTGAAATCTGAAAATAACGAAGCACATAAATCTGCACAAGATTCCGCAGAGGCATTGCCCAGTGGAGACATTTTATCTGCATAATCAAAAAATTCTTGAAAACCTTTGATTCCTTGCCCAGCCGTGGTCATCGTTGGAGACTGAGAGATAGTATTTACTCTTACTTTATTTTTTATTCCAAAATGGTAGCCAAAACTTCGTGCAAAAGATTCTAAAAGAGCTTTAGATTCCGCCATTTCACTATAATCGGGAAATGTTCTCTGTGCGGCAATATAAGAAAGTCCAACAATAGAACCTTCCTCATTCATGGCATCTTTTTTATAAAGTGTTTGCATTACTTTATGGAAAGAAATTGCTGAAATGTCAAATGTTTTAAGCATCCAATCATGCTTCAAATCTGTATATGATTTTTTCTTACGAACATTTAGAGACATTCCTATTGCATGGAGTACAAAATCTATTTTTCCGCCTAATATTTCCATACTTTTGTCAACCAATGCTTCTAAATCTTCCAAATTAGTAGCGTCTGCAGGAATAACTTCTGCATTCAATGCCGCACCTAGTTTTTGAATTTCTCCAAATCTCATTGCTACGGGAGCATTGGTCAAAGTTATTGTTGCTCCTTCGGCAACACATTTTTTAGCAACATAAGAAGCAATAGAATTATCGTCTAAGGCTCCAAATATGATTCCTCTTTTACCAGATAAAATACCCATATTGGTTTTATTAGTTTGTTTTTAAAAACACAAAAATAAAAAAGCATTTATTTAATTCGTTCTATTTCCTTCAGAATTATAAAATAGCCTGATATTTTTTGAAAATAATTAGCAATTATAACAACAAAGGTGATTTACTAATCATATTTAAATTTGATTTAAACGTATCCTATGGAAAATAAGAAACCATCAATTCTATTAGCTGCGAGCCTAAAATATTAAAAATTGAATTAGACAAAGAAGAAGTACTAGCACTTCCAAATTGAGTTGCTAGACCGTCTAATTCCCAAAACTGATTTTGAGATACAGACTCTCCACTCCAAAAGCGTTTTGTACCTACAAATGTATTATGAAACCAGTTATTATGGGTTGTTTCTATATGGTTTCCACTTGCATCATAATGCACTTTCTTTCCACCATCGGGATCTATACCATTGATGGGGTCATTGCCCATAGAGATGTATGGAGAATGGTATTGACGATAAGGGTCTATGGACATCCATCTAGCGGTTCTAGCGTCATAGAGTCTGAGTTCGAAAGCATCCCAACCGGTTTCTTTTTCCTACCCTCCCACTTCGTGGTTTACTCACTTAAAGGTTTACTAAACCTTTATTTTGATTGCATCAAAAATCGTTCCCTCATCGGGGAACTGTCCTTGATAGCCATA
>CALAJP010000059.1 GCA_937922815.1 uncultured Saprospiraceae bacterium | reverse complement strand
AAGGCCCTAGCCGTTATTTAAAGTCATATTTTAATTTTTTATTTAGACATGGAAAAATATGAAAATGATTAAATAAATGATTAAATAAAACTTTAAATACTGTTGTTCTATATAGAACAAATTCAATATCAAATCACTTTATTCTTTAACAAAGAAAGCACCTAAAGGTGCAGGGTCTACAAGGGCGTAAAAACGTCTTTTTAGCGATTTAAACCAAATACCGCAGAATTGCACCTGTTTAACGAATTAACCTCGCTAATGTGGTTTTGCGAGGGTCTGCGCCCCTCCTCTTCGTGCATGATGAAATCATATTATTATTATTGAATTTTAAAAATAGGCTGTGCGTCAAAGTGTGGTCAAGCGGTTAACAAGCTGTGGTTAACTCGCTAGAGTTATCCATCGGCTTGTTAATGGTTTGTCCACACGTTTTTCGCTTAGCGGAAATTGTCCATAGCATACGGCAATCTAAAATTGAACAAACAACCTAAAAATGCCCTTAGATAAGAACTAAGAAGGGAAACGCCGGAAAGGCGCATAAAATGGGCATCGCATTTTCATATTCGTATACTTCAAAGCCCAGACGTGCGAACTTGTAAGCCCAAAAAAGGGGTTGTTTTTGGGCTTACAAGGGGTTATTATTACATACCAAGGGTCAAAAAAGGTATTAATTATGGGCTTACAAAGATACAAAAACAATCCATTTATTGAAGGTATGGTTGTTCCTATCAAGGGCAGAAAAGTACAATTATCGTCGATTGGGTCAGATAAAAATATATTAATCAATCAATCAACAGGCGAAATTAAAGGCACGCATGTGACGACTTTCAAGCAAGTCGATGGCGAGCAATTCGTCAAGCTTTTTACAGCTAATATTGCACTAACTTTTGATTTATCAGCGCCAGGAATCAAGGCATTTAATGTGCTTCTATGGGTCGTTCAAAACTACGCACTGACTAAAGATGAAGTCGATTTGGATAGTCTAATACTAGAAGATTTCATGAATGCGCATAAAAAAAATAAAAAGCCTTTAAAGCTAAGCCTAACAACATTTAAGCGAGGAGTAAGCGAGCTAGAAAAAGCCCAAATTATCGCCAAAACTTTACGAAAAGGACGTTATTTCATAAACCCAAACTTTGTATTCAATGGCGATAGAATAGCATTCACTACGATTATTAAAAAAAACAGTATTGAAAATAACCGAGTTGATCATAAAACCGAAGATTTCATCAACGGTAAGGCAGATAAGGATATGTAGTAACGGAATATTACATATTTCTATATATTCTTACAAATTACTACCTGATATAAGGACAAAATTCTACTTATTACTATTTATTACTACATTATTCTACAAATTACTACCTTCAAACAGGCTACAGTTCTACATATTGCTACATAGTTTTATATATTACTACTTGAAAAACGACCACAGTTTTACTTATTCCCACATATCTTTACATATTACTACATATTACTATATCCCAAATGTAGGAATATGTAGTATTTTGTAGAATATAGCACCAATTTTAAAGAATATAGCGCCACTTTCGAGTACAAAAGGACTAGTGCAGGATAGGTCTTTTGTCATGACAAATGTCCGTTTGTCATTCAAATACGGGTGAATCATAAAATCAAAATTAGCGCCCAAGCGATAATAAAGCGGTCACTGCCTACCCTAGTTGGCATAGCTTGATTTGGTTTTTGAGAGGGGTTAAACCCCTGCGAAAAAGTCGACACGGTCGACCAACCGACTTATCTGCAAGATGAGGTGGTTGGTCGAGCGTGAAACGCTGGACTTTTTCGCCAGTGAATTTGACTGGTGTAATCTCGTTCAGAGATGGAGAAAGTCAAAGAGCATAAGCGATAGCGTTGCTTTTAAATATAAGGCCCTAGCCGTTATTTGAAGTCATATTTTAATTTTTTATTTAGACATGAAAAAATATGAAAATGATTAAAAAAAAGATTAAATAAAACTTTAAATACTGTTGTTCTATATAGAACACATTCAATATCAAATCACTTTATTCTTTAACAAAGAAAGCACCTAAAGGTGCAGGGTCTACAAGGGCGTAAAAACGTCTTTTTAGCGATTTAAACCAAATACCGCAGAATTGCACCCGTTTAACGAATTGACCTCGCTAATGTGGTTTTTCGAGGGTCTGCGCCCCTCCTCTTCGTGCATGATGAAATCATATTATTATTATTGAATTTTGGAATTCGGCTGTGAGTCAAAATGTGGTAAAGCTGTTTGTAAAACAGGGTGTAAGTACGAATGTACTTATGCCCGATTTACGAATAGCTTTTCCATATGTTTTTGGCTTGCCAAAATTGTCCACAGCATAAGGGAAATTACTATTTTAGAATTAGTGTTTTTTTAAGTAAGAATAGATATATAGAGGGGAAAAAAAAACAATCATATAAATCAACACCTTAAAGCTTTCGGTTATGCATAGCTGATGCATAACGTTTATGCATAGCTGATGCATAACGTTTATGTAATTTTTTAAAAATTTCGCAATTGAAATTGCATGAAATAGCTTTATCGTTTCTTTTAAATCAATTATAATGTAGCCTCAAGAATATCTTTTATGCACTACAGGCAATTACCATGAATCAGAAACCAGGGCATGGTTATGTTCAATTTGAGAAGCAAGCAATGCGCGCTCATAGAGAACTAATCAGAAAAACTCCAATAGGAGCAGAAATATTAGATTTAATCATAGAGTACATGGACGACAATAATGCATTAGTAGCTTCTCAAGCAACGATAGCAGAGGTCCTAGATGTGAATCAAAGCACTGTAAGTAGGGCAGTACAAATACTAATTAAGAATGATTGGTTGCAAAGAATAAAAGTAGGTAATGCTAGTGCATTTGTAGTTAATTCAGGTGTTTTTTGGCAACAAGCAAGAAATAAAAGACATTATTCTATATTTAAAGCAACTGTTTTAGCTTCATCAACAGAGCAATCGGAAAGTATTGAGGAGTTAAGTAACCTGAAGTTAAAAAAAATGTCGATTAAAAAAAGAATAATGCAATCCAAGCCTGAGCCAGAAAGGGATCATAAAACTATTGATTTGATAAACGGCAAAGCAGATGAGGAAATCTAATAAATAATTATTTATTAGATTTAACAAGGCATGGAATATATCGATTCGTGTTTTTCATGTAATCAGCATATTCCTTTTGATGCATCTTATGAAGATATGGTTCTTCTAGTTTTCTAACAATCAATTCTATAGAACACCAGCAAATTAATGAAAAAAAGCAAAGCAGTGGATGTATAAAAACACCATTAACGCCAATCAAAAATATTAATATTCCAGTGTAAATAGGATTTCTTGATAAAGCGTATATACCACCTTTTTTTAGAAGAGTTCTTTCTGTTTTATCAACTCCAATACGCCAAGAATCCCCCATTTGATATTGAGATATTATTATTATTAATATCCCGAATAACCCTATTATAAAAAACACTCTAGACAGAAATATATTTAAGTTTGCAGTAGCGGAAACAATCTTAAGCTCACTCAAAACAACCAATACAAATGAAGCGAAAAGTGAAATTATAAAAACAGTACCCGGAATAATCTCTATCAAAGGCGAATTAGGACGTGCAAGTCGAACTCCCCAATCTTTCGTTTTATACCATTGAATAATGATTCGCATAAAAATAGCAAAGAATAGAAATAATAAAAACAATGAAATAGCCATAAAAAATAGTCTTTTCCTATATTAGAATAATTTGATTATTTACCAAACCATCTTAGTAATTTAGGTCTACGTAGTTCATCATTGATTTTGCGCTCCCTTTCTAATGATTCTGTCAGTAATAATACTTGGACTTCCAATCCTTTTTTTTCTGCTTGAAGTATCTTTATTTCCTGCTTCATTTGATGCACTTCGTCTTGTGTCAGGTTGACCTTTGATGCATGTATCGATACAGTATTGTTTTTCTTTTTTGGTTCTCCAAAAACTCTTATAAGTTCAGATTTATCAATGCTTTTAGCTTTGTTTTTCTTCGTTGCATCATGTGATTCATTTGATACGACTGATAATTCACCTGACTTGATTTTACGTTGTATCGTGCTACGGCTTACATTCCATCTTCTTGATGCTTCACTTATAGAAATTTCAGACATTAATTAAACTCAAAAATAACAATTTATTTCATTACTATATATTTTTATATATTACTACATCTAAATACTACGTGTTTTTACATATCACTACAAAATACTACATATTCCTAC
>CALAJP010000058.1 GCA_937922815.1 uncultured Saprospiraceae bacterium | reverse complement strand
TTAAATTGCTCAAAATGATGATTTAAATGTTTACGTTCTAACAAATACCATTCGTATCTATTAAGTGTTCCAAAAACTATATTTTTTAGACTTACGTCAGAATTTTTCTTAAAAAACTCTATATAAATACGACGCTGATTTAAAAACGCCGCTTTTGCCGCTTCTAAATTTTCATGCTTTAAATTATCTAAGGTATCTTTTTCTAGCAATGGAAACTGTGAGTTTTTAGGAAATTTATCATAATTCCAAAGGCTGTTTTTTACTTTTTCTAGTATTTTTTCTGGTGTTGAAACTTCAAAATCTTGTATTTGACCCGAAGCTATTTTATAGGTATATTCTAAATGCTCAATCATGTGTTGAGCAGTCATAATGCCCCAATTTGGCTTAGCATCTGCCGTAAGTTTAGCAAGACATTGATCAATTTTAGCATCTGTTAACTCTACAAATGTATTTTGCTTTTTTTGTACCATCGTTAAAATAGTTGCTACTGCTACTAACGGACTATCTTTATCAGTTTTTTCACTTTCTGGTTTGTTTTCAAAATTAGCATCAAACACCTCAACATGCCATTTTACAATACCGCTTGGATGTTCCGCGGAAGCGACATCTCTATCTACTTTTTCTTTACAGGTTAAACGCACATAAATAGTATCGTTATGATACAACGGTCGTAAAAAACGAATACTATCTAACCCATAATTAGCAGATACTGGCCCTTTATTTGGGTACACAAATAAACCTGCTGCTGCCGAAATTATAAAATAACCGTGAGCTGTTCGCTTTTCAAAAATACTGCCGTCTAAAGCCGTTATATCAGTATGCGCATAAAAATGATCCCATGTAAGGTTAGCAAAATTCTGAATATCGGTATCCGTTAATGTACGCTTATGCGTTTTTAACGACATGCCTGGTTTAATATCATCCCAATGGTACTTAAACGGATGTTGCTCAGCTTCTGTATATTTTGCGTTTTGTTGATATATTCCTGTAATTTCTGTAAGTGTTGTTGGCGAACCTTGAATTGCGGTACGTTGCAAATAATGCTTTATACCACGTACGCCGCCCATTTCTTCGCCACCGCCTGCACGACCTGGACCACCATGCACTAAGCTTGGTAATGGCGAACCATGGCCTGTACTTTCTTTAGCCATTTCGCGATTAATAACCATAATTCTGCCGTGATGACTCGCTGCATTTACTACATAATCTTTAGCAATGGCATCGTTATTTGTTACAATTGATGATACTAACGAGCCTTTACCCATTTGTGCTAAGGTTATTGCTTCATCTAGATTTTTGTAAGGCATTATAGTACTTACTGGCCCAAAAGCTTCGCGCTCGTGTATAATTGTATTTTGAAATGGATTATCGGCACGCATTAAAATCGGGCTTACAAAAGCTCCTTTTTTAGCATCGGCGCCAATAGTATTCACTTGGTCTAAATTACCATAAACTAGTTGTGCTTCTTTAGACAAATCATTAACTGAATCTTTAACGGCTTGTACTTGTTGCTTACTCACCAATGAACCCATTCGTACCTCTTTTAAACGCGGATCGCCAATTGTAACTTTATCTAAGGCTTTAGCTAAATGTGTTTGCACATCGTCAACAAATTTTTCTGGCACAATAATTCGTCGAATTGCCGTACATTTTTGTCCAGCTTTTACCGTCATTTCTTTCCGTACTTCTTTAATAAACAAGTCAAATTCTGGCGTACCTGGCACTGCATCTTCGCCTAAAATAGACGCATTTAAAGAATCTGCTTCCATCGTAAATGGTACCGCTTCTTGAATTATTCTAGGATGTGCTTTTAATAATCGCCCTGTAGATGCTGATCCTGTAAACGTAACCACATCTTGAGACTCTACTGTGTCTAATATATTTTTAACCGTACCATTAATAATTTGCAAAGCACCTTCTGGCAATATTTTAGAATCAATAATAACACGCGCTACAGCTTCTGCCAAATATGATGATGATGGCGCTGGTAACACTACTGCTGGCACACCTGCCATCCAGTTAACTGCACATTTTTCTAACATTCCCCAAACCGGGAAATTAAAGGCATTGATATGTACAGCTACTCCTTTTTTGGGCACCATAATGTGATGCGCCATAAAACGTCCGCCACGAGATAAATCTATTGGATCACCTTCTACATGATATGATTGATTTGGAAACAGCTTTCGCAAAGATGCATTAGCAAACAGGTTGCCAAAGCCACCTTCAATATCTATCCAACTGTCTACCTTGGTTGCTCCTGTGCGGTAACTTAGTTCGTAAAATTCATTTTTGCGTTTTGTAAGATATAATGCTAATTTTTTAAGCATGTTACCACGCTCTTGAAACGTCATTTTACGTAATTTTTCGCCTCCTTTTGTACGTCCGTAATTAAGAATTTCTGGAATATCTAAACCTTCTATTGCAACACTTGTAAAAGCTTCGCCAGTAATTGCGTCTAAAATTGGTTGTCCGTCTTCGTTTCCTGATGTCCATTGTCCTTGGACGTAATGTTGTATTTTATTCATTTTTATTATTTTTTATGTTCATTTTGTCTTGAAACAAAACGAACCAAAAATTCAAGTTGAAAATGAGGAGTTTTTCAATCTCATTCTTACGATTGAAAACCTAAACATAAAATCTGAATTTAGCTCACAAATTTTATATTTAATTTAATGAGTTCGTGAATCTCTGATTTCTTCCAAGGCTTCAGAAATTCTTAACGATTTCATGTTTTTATTCTGCATTTCAACATGTATTTCAATGCTTCGCATTGATTATTAGATTCCTGCCTTCGGAGGAATTACATTCTTTCAATTACAGCCGCATAACCTTGACCAACGCCAATACACATAGTCACTAGAGCATAGCGTTTATTTTGTTCTTGCAACTCTAACGCTGCCGAATACGTAATTCTGGCACCTGTTACTCCAAGTGGATGCCCAATTGCTATTGATCCACCATTTGGGTTTAACCTTGCATCGTCATCTGCCAATCCCCAAGCACGCGTACACGCCAATGCTTGTGCTGCAAATGCCTCATTAAGCTCAATAATATCCATATCGTCCATTGTTAAACCTGCTTTTTGCAATGCTCTATTTGAGGCTTCAACTGGACCAATTCCCATAATTCTTGGCTCTACACCAACTACTGCCGAGCTTATAATACGTGCTAATGGTTTTAAGTTATATTTTTTTACAGCTGCTGCTGAAGCAATTATGGTTGCTGCTGCACCGTCATTTAATCCTGATGAGTTACCTGCAGTTACGCTGCCGTCTTCTTTTTTAAAAGCTGCTCTTAGTTTTCCTAAAACTTCAAGTGATGTTGTTGGTTTTACAAATTCGTCTTTTGAAAATTGAATCGGATCTTTTTTGCGTTGCGGAATTTCTACAGTTACAATTTCCTTTGCTAAACGTCCGTTTTCTTGTGCTTTTGTAGCTTTCATTTGGCTCCAATGCGCAAACTTATCTTGATCTTCGCGAGAAATATTATATTTTTCAACTAAGTTCTCGGCTGTATTTCCCATACCATCAGTGCCATATAATTTTTGCATTTTCGGGTTGATAAAACGCCATCCAAAGGTTGAATCGTATAGTTTTGAATCGCCACCAAATGCACTTGATGGTTTTGCCATAACGTATGGTCCGCGTGTCATATTTTCTACGCCACCAGAAATAAAAATATCGCCATCGCCTGCTTTTATAGCGCGATTGGCATGAATTATTGCTGATAAGCCCGAGCTACATAAACGATTTACAGTTTCGCCAGGCACCGTAAATGGTAATCCTGCCAATAAGGACGACATACGTGCGACATTACGATTATCTTCTCCTGCTTGGTTGGCACAGCCCATAATCACGTCATCATAGGCGTCTTTTGGGATATTTGGATTTCTTTTTACTATTTCTTTAATTACAATAGCGCCTAAATCATCTGTGCGAACTGCAGATAAAGTGCCTTTGTAATTTCCTATTGGTGTTCTTATTCCGTCTATTATGTATGCTTCCATATTAATTCAAAATGTAAAATGTAAACGTTTAAAATACAAAACTTAATTGAACAACTATTTTTTACTTTAAAATTTCACATTTTTCGGTTTTATATTTTTTATCTCTGAGGTTATATTTTATTTTTTGTTGTCTTAATACTTGCTGTAAAAATGGCTACAAGCTCATTACATTCTTCTATTATTGTTTTAAAAATCAATTTATTTTCAACTAAATTAGACTTTTCAAGAATCTGTAAATTCACTTGAGATTCTCTTAATTCTTTCAAACATATTCGCATTTTATGTATAAAATCTTTTTTTGATTCAGCACCTTGAGCTTCACCATAATTTAAAGCTGAAGATGTCGCTGAACGAATTAATTGTTTTATCAAATGTTCGGTTGCAAAACCTTTCTTTAAAATATTCATATTAGAAATAATTAACGCTGAAAACGTAACAAGACGATCTTGTAAATTATATGATTTTTTATTTTCCATTTAAAACTTTCAGCTATACATTATTTACTCCCATTCTTTCTGTGTTCTATAAACCACACCTTTAAAAAGTGCTACAAGCTCATTGTCTCGTCGTACTTCTACAATATTAAATCCGAGTTTGGTATTTACTTTTTCGATAACAGATTCTGCAATCAAATAATCGCCTTCATTTAAAGCTTCGATATGATTGATACTTGTTTCTATTGAAACCGCAAAATTACCATGTGTATTGGCCGCAAAACCAAATGCCGTGTCTGCTAATGCATAACTAATTCCGCCATGCGCTTTATTCATACTATTTAGCATTTCTTTTCTAATGGTCATTGCTACTCTGCAACGTCCAATTTCGCATTCTAAAATTTCTATACCTAACCAAGTGCTATACGCATCTTGTGCCAGCATTTTATGAGGTATTTGAGCGCCTTCCATATTAATTTGTCGTCTTTTTTATGTTATATGCCAACCAAGCCATTGGTATATATGCCACAACTAAATCTAAAATTATAAACCAAGTTGGCGCAGGTATCATAAATGCCGCTGATATACCTCCTAAAAGAAAAAAGCAACCAATTAGCATAGGTAATAGCATTTTTTTTGGAGCCGCAATTAACATAACTACTAAGGCTCCACAAAATGTCCCTAATGCATGTGCTAAAAATGGCATAATATAATGTTTAGTTTCCAATAAATGTACGCCTGCATTAATGCCTTCTGCTGTAGACATATCAACTCCTGCTGGTGGCGCAATTACAAAAGGACTAAGCAGAATAATGCCGTAATTAACTAAACCACCAACGACTAAGCCAGCAATTACAGCTAATATATTTTTTAATGTTGTATTCATAACATCTATTATTTAGTTGAAAAACCTTCTGTTTTCTTTATTCATTTTACGCAATAACGGGCTACAACGATATCTGTCTTCATGATATTCATTATAAAGTTCATCTAATTTAGACACACACCAATCGATTCCTTTTTCATCTGCCCAAGCTAACAAACCTTTAGGGTAATTTACACCTTTGGTCATAGCGTTATCAATATCTTGTGCCGAAGCTATGTTTAAAAATAATGCATCTGCTGCTTCATTTATAAGCATTACCAATACACGATCGCATATTTTTTCGGCTAATGCTTTATCTTCTTTTGGCACTGGTTTTACTGCGCCTTCAGCATAATCATAATAGCCTTTACCGGATTTTCGACCTAAATAGCCAGCTTCAGAAAATCGTTTTTGAGTAAATGAAGGTTTATATCTTGGATCGAAATAAAATGCAGTAAACACAGTTTCTGTAACGGTATAATTAACATCGTTACCAATAAAATCCATTAGCTCAAATGGCCCCATTTTAAACTTTAAGATAGATTTTAAACTATAGTCTATGGTTGCAAAATTGGCTATACCTTCTTCATAAATTCGTAATGCTTCGCCATAAAACGGACGTGCCACTCTATTTACAATAAAACCTGGTGTATCTTTTGCTACGGCTACTGTTTTTTTCCAGTTTGAAATTGTTTGAATTGCAGTTTTTAACACCATTTCTGAAGTTTGAATAGCTGGTATTACCTCAACCAATTTCATTAACGGTGCTGGATTAAAAAAGTGAATACCAACACAACGCTCTGGCTTTTGTAATGATGCCGCAATTGATGCAATTGACAAGCTCGATGTGTTTGATGCTATAATACAATCGTCAGAAACGTAAGTTTCTAATTCAGAAAACACACTTTTTTTAATATCAAGATTTTCTATAATTGCCTCGATGGTTAAATTTGAATCTGACAATGCTTTTAAATCATTGACATACGTTATATTACCTTGAATTCTAGATTTTTCAGCGTCATCAATACGTCCTTTTTCTATTAAACGATTTAATATTTTATCTAAAGCTTTTTGGGCTTTACCTAAAGCCTCTTGATTTGTATCGTAAAGTTTTACATGACAACCTGCTTGTGCAGCAACTTGTGCTATGCCACTTCCCATTGTTCCGCTACCAATTATTCCGACGTGTTTAACTGACATTTTTTGATTTTCACTCATTATCTTCTAAAATTTTAATTTTTGATAACGACTTCAATTCTAAAAATCGTTAATCAAAAATCTTTATTTAAAACGGTAAATTATTAATATCTACATTTCCGCCAGATACTATTATACCAATATTTTTATTTTTAAATTCTTCTTTATTAGTTAATACTGCTGCAAATGGCACTGCGCTTGATGGCTCAACTATAATTTTCATTCGCTCCCAAATTAACTGCATGGCTTTTACAATTTCAGCTTCTTCAACACGTATAATTTTATCGACATACTTTTTAATTATCGGAAAATTGCGGTCTCCTAAATGCGTACGCAATCCATCAGCAACAGTATGAAAACTATCATTGGTTTCTATTTTTCCTGAAATTAAAGACCGATAGGCGTCATCAGCCTCTAAAGGTTCTGCGCCAATTACATTACACGATTCAGCAAAATAATGAGCCGCTAAGGCCGTACCTGCAATTAACCCACCACCACCAACTGGCGTTAAAATAACATCTAACTCAGGATGTTCATCAAGAAACTCAATCGCTGCAGTACTATTGCCAATAATAACTTCGTCTTGGTTTGATGGATGTAAAAACGATGCACCTTTTTGCTCTTTTATTTCTTTTGCCGTTTGTTCTCGTGCCTCTGGCGTGGATTCGCATTCTATAATTTCGCCTTGATATGTTTTAACACCGTCTTTTTTTACTTGCGGTGCATTTTTTGGCATTACGATATAGGCTTTTACGTTTAATTTTTGGGCTGCTAATGCTACTGCTTGCGCAAAATTTCCTGACGAATGTGTAACAACACCACGTTGTCTTTCTTTTTCAGACAAATTCAAAATTGCATTGGCTGCACCTCGCATTTTAAAAGCGCCCATTTTTTGAAAATTCTCACACTTAAAAAACACATTGCAACCTGCCATTTCATTTAACAATTGTGAGCTTAACACAGGTGTTTTATGAATAAATGGTTGAATTCTTTTTTGCGCTTGTATGAGTTGTGCTTTTGTCAATTAATTACCTTCAAAATTTGGTTTTCGTTTTTCTATAAATGCCGCAACACCTTCTGCATAATCATTACTTTGAGCGGCTTGTATTTGTAATTTAGATTCTAATGCTAATTGCGACTCTAAATTATTGGTCATTGATGTGTTATACAACTCTTTTATTAACCCTAATGCTAGTGTTGGCATATTGGCTAGTTTTGACGCTAGTTTTGCTATAGTATTTTCAAAATCCTCAACAGTAACACACTTATAAATCATGCCCATTTTATCGGCTTCTGCGGCAGAAATTTTATCGCCCAACATTGCCAATGCTAATGCTTTTTGAAACCCTATTAATCGTGGTAAAAAAAATGTACCTGCACTATCTGGCACTAACCCAATTAAGCTAAATGCTTGAATAAAGCTAACCTTGTCATGAGCCACAACAATATCGCAAGCCAATGCTATATTTGCACCTGCGCCAGCCGCAACACCATTTACCGCTGCAATTATTGGCTTTTTAACAGCTCTTAGTTTTGTTATAATTGGATTATAATGCTCTTCTAAAATTTTTTTAAACCCAGGATTTAATTTTGGGTCGGTTACTTCTTTTAAATCTTGACCTGCACAAAAGGCTTTTCCGTTTCCTGTAAGTACAATAGCTCTAACATCATTATTTTGTTCGCAGTCGTCTAAAACCTGTTGTAAACTTAGTGCCATTTCTCTGTTAAAACTATTAAAAACTTCTGGCCTGTTTAATGTTATTGTCGCTACTTTATGTTCTATTTTTAATTGGATGCTTTCTTTCATACTTTTAATTAAAATCGTTACGATTTTTTTTAAATTTTATGGACCTTAAAATACTATTTTTTATTTTAATTATGATGTTGTTTTTTGCGTTAAGGATTGAGGCTTTGTTGAAGCTCTTTTTTGTTTTTTCAAAAAAAGCGACTGCCGAAAGCCTGACCCTTTAGGGTAACGCCCAAATTTTATTTTAAACATTTAAAATAATCAAACGGTTCTTGGCAATCATCGCATTGAAACTGGGCTTTACATGCTGTTGAGCCAAACTGGCTTACCAACCTAGTGTTTTGTGACTTGCAATTGGTGCAGGTTACTAAACGTTTTCCGTTAAGCAACACGTCTTTATCTGCCTCGGCATTTAAAGGCGCAGCAATGCCGTAGTTTTCTAATGCTTTTCTTCCTTTTGGTGTAATCCAATCGGTGGTCCAAGCTGGCGCTAATATTAGTTCAATTTTTGAGTGATAGCCTGCGTTTTTTAGTGCCATTTTAATATCGTCGCCAATAACATCCATTGCAGGACAACCACTATACGTTGGCGTGATTTGAACATGCACTACCTCTTTTACAAAAATAGCCGTACGCACAACGCCCATGTCCATGATGGATAACACGGGTATTTCTGGATCAGAAACTTGTTCTAAAATTGTGAGTAAACTCGGGTCTATATTTTGTTTTGTAAGCGTCAGAATTTTTAATAATTATTGGTTACCATTCCATATTTGGATACGTGCGTTGCATGTATTGCAAATCGCTTAACAAATAGCCTAAATGCTCTGTATGTATGCCTTGTTTACCGCCTTTTTGAAAAAATTTAGATTCGGGAATATCTAAAGTTGCTTCTGTTAACACCGCATTTACATTTTGGTAATAATTAGCTTTAAACTTAGTCACATCTACTGCAATGCCTTCGGAAATCATAGCATTATCTGCCTGTGTTGTATAAAACAATTCCTCTGTATACGTCCATAAATCATTTACCGCTTGTTGAGTTTTTTGTTTACTTTCTGTTGTGCCGTCGCCTAATCGTTTTAACCAATCGGTAGAAAATCGTTTATGATAGCTTACCTCTTTTATTGATTTTTTTGCGATGGCTACCAATGTTACATCATGGCTTTTTTGCAGTTCTGTTAAAAACAAATAGTGATACACATCGAACAAAAACTGCCTTACAATTGTGTAAGCAAAATTTGTATTTGGCTGTTCTACCAATAACACATTAAAATACTCACGCTCTTTACGTAGCATTGCAATATCATCTTCTGTTCGGTCATCGCCTGCAATTTTTGCTGCGTATTGATAGTAACTGCGTACTTGACCAAATAAATCTAACGAAATGTTTGTGCATGCAATATCGGTTTCTAAACTTGGTCCATGGCCTGTTAACTCGCCTAATCGCTGCCCCAATATTAGTGAGTTATCTGCTATCCCAAGAATGTAATTGTATAAGTTTTTGTTTTTCATTACATGTGTTTTACTTCGTCTGGTAAATCGTAAAATGTAGGATGGCGGTATACTTTATCTTGAGCTGGCTCAAAAAGTTCGCCATTATTTTCGGGGTTTGACGCTTTTATATGCGCCGATTCTACCACCCAAATACTCACGCCTTCGCTTCTTCTAGTATACACATCTCTGGCATTTTCTAACGCCATATCTTCGTCGGCAGCATGTAGGCTACCGCAGTGACGATGTTCTAATCCGTTTTTACTTCTAACAAACACTTCCCAAAGTGGCCAATTTTTTTTCATAATCACTAATTTTTATACGGCTTGTTTTTGTTTTTTGTTTCTCTTTTTTTCGGCATGCGCCATTGCAGCATCTCTTACCCAAGCGCCTTTTTCCCAAGCATCAACTCTTGCTTTCATTCGTACTTTATTCATTGGGCCATGACCTTTGACTACTTGCCAAAATTCATCCCAATCAATCTCACCAAAATCGTAACTCTGGCGCGATTCATTCCATTTTAAATCTTTATCTGGTATGGTTAAGCCTAATAATTCTGCCTGCGGAACGGTTTGATCTATAAATTGCTGACGAAGATCATCGTTAGATTTTCGTTTTAATTTCCATTTCATAGATTGCTCAGTATGCGTTGACACATCGTCTGTTGGCCCAAGCATCATTAAACTTGGCCACCACCAACGGTTTAAAGCATCTTGCGCCATTTCTTTTTGTTCTGGCGTTCCGTTTGCAAGCTTTAGCATAATCTCGAAACCTTGACGTTGATGAAAACTTTCTTCTTTACAAACACGTATCATTGCTCGCGCATATGGCCCATAACTTGTGTTACACAACGGCACTTGGTTAATTATTGCTGCACCGTCTACCAGCCAACCAATAGCGCCCATATCTGCCCAAGTTACTGTTGGGTAATTAAAAATGCTTGAATATTTTGCTTTACCTGTATGCAGTTGCTCGTACATTTCTTCTCTAGAAATACCCAAAGTTTCTGTTGCTGAATACAGATATAACCCATGACCTGCCTCATCTTGAACTTTTGCTAGCAATGCTACTTTACGCCTGAGTGATGGCGCGCGCGTTATCCAATTTCCTTCTGGAAGCATACCAACAATTTCTGAATGTGCGTGCTGAGACATTTGCCTAATATGCGTTTTACGATATTTTTCTGGCATCCAATCTTTTGGTTCGATTTTTTCGTCTCTAGCGATACGGTCGTCGAATTGTTTTTCTAAACTTTTAATTTGTGCTTCACTCATAGGCTAATTTTATGAATTAAAATTTAAAAAATATATTGAGATAAAAAAATATTTTATCGAATAGTAATAAAAACTTATTACTTACACATCATAATCCACCACAACTTTTTTAGTAGTTGGTACAGCTTGACAACTCAATACAAGCTTCTGGCTAACTTCTTTTTCATCTAGTGCATAGTTTACCAACATCTCAACGTTACCATCAATAACTCGGCATTTACAAGTGCTACACACACCACCTTTACAAGCATAAGGTAAATCTGCTCCCGCTGCAAGTGCAGCATCCAAAATATTATCAGTATCACTACTCATTATAAAATGGAACTCTTTACCGCCATCAATAATGGTAACTTCTGTACCATCTGCTTTTTTCTCTAGTATTTTCGAACGTATAGGATCTGATTTTACATCCCCAGAATAAAATAATTCATAATGAATTTTAGATTTTGGCATGCCTTGAGCTTCTAAATGATCTCTAATTAAAAATATCATATCCTTAGGGCCACAAATAAAACATGCATGGGTGTCTGCTACATCTATAAATGTATTTGTAAGTACATTTAACTTTTGAGCATCAAAACGGCCGTTTAATAAAGGAATATCTCTTTTTTCTTTGGTTAAGAAATAGAATACCTGAAAACGCTCAAAAAATTGATTTTTAAGCTTTTCAATCTCTTCTTTAAAAATGATTGATTTTACAGTTCGGTTAAGGTAAAACAACTTAAAAGATGAGTTAGGCTCACTTAATAACTGCGTTTTTATAATGGATAGCATTGGTGTAATTCCGCTTCCGGCTGCAAATGCTATATAATTATTTTGAACTGATGGATTGGGGTCTACACAAAAATTTCCTTCTGGTAGGCTTACTTTTAGCGTATCTCCAATTTTTAATTTAGTATTTACATAAGTTGAAAACACACCACTGGTGATTTGCTTTACAGCTACTTTCCAACGCTTATCTAATGGACTTGAACATAATGAATACGAACGCCTAACTTCTTCTCCGTTAATATTGGCTTCTAATGTGAGATATTGCCCAGCTTTAAATGAATAGCTTTCTTGTAATTGCTCAGGAATATCAAATTCTACAACTGATGTATCTGTAGTTTCTTTATATAAGTTTTTAACTGTTAAATTATAAAATTTTTGCATCTATATAAAGGTTTTGAGTAACACAAAGATAGAAAAAATAGAGCATAAAAAAACCCACTCGATTGAGTGGGTTTTTTTATAATAATAAAATTAATTAGTAACCTGGGTTCTGATCTAAAGCAGATAGGCTTGAGTTATTATCAATTTCGTTTTGAGGAATAGGAAATAAATTATTACGCTCTGGAACAAATGCTCCTCCTTTGGCTTGAACAACAGCATCTAAAAGCCCAAGACGTTTAAGTGTAAAATACCTGTCTCCGCCTTCTCCAAAAAACTCTAAAATTCTTTCCTGTGGAATTATTGTATCAAAATTAGAAGAATCTAGTGTACTTGTTAATGATGCGCCTGAACGCATTTGAACTTCATTTAAATAATCAACAGCAGTAGCATCATTATTTCTGGCCTTAACTTCAGCAAGCATTAATAAAACATCTGCATATCGTATCACATGAACATCATCATCACCAGTTCCAGCTTCTGTATATTTAGCTATTCTAAATGCCCCAGAGTTTGGATGAAATAACAAGTCAATACGTTCATCCGCTCCATTTGAGAATAAACCAGTCCAAGAACCAACTCCAATTTCATCACGACCACCATCTGGTTGATCTGAAAAGAAAAATGCTAAATTACCACCGTCAGTTGATGTAAATGGTATTCCGAAAATAGTTTCTGAGCTATTTAATGTTGAACCTGAAGTCGCTGTTCCAAACAATTGACCTATAGAAGGAGCTAATGAATGACCATTAGATACAACTGATAATAAATCTATTTCAGCTAAATTGTAAAAACCTTGCTCAATATATGCTTTAGCTCTGATAGTTAGAGCGGCACTGTGATCAAAACGATCAGCTGGTAAATCGCCTATTGACCCTAATAAATCTACAGCGTTTGTTAAGTCATCAACAATTTGGGTATATACGTCCAAAACTGAAGACCTCTCTAAGCCAGAAACAGCATCAATATCAGTAGAAACTCTTTCGTTATTTATATCTAAAGGTACACCTCCAAATATTCTTACTAAGTCTAAGTAGCATAAAGCCCTTAGTCCGTAAGCTTGACCTCTAATACTATTAACCTGTTCTAATGAAATATTTTCTAAGTTTTCAGATACAGAATTAACCAAGTTGTTTGCTGCAAAAATAACATTATAATATGCATTCCACATATCATTAACATCAGTCGTTTCTGAATTCGGGTCATTTCCTGCAACAGAAGCTAAACTAGGAAAAGAACCTGTATGAATCATTTCATCGGTATATAAACCTAATAAAAAGTTCATATCTCCATTGTATAGTGAAACGCTCTGAAAATCGCTATACATACCCAAAAGGGCTTGATTTGCGGTAGGCCCATCTATAATTTGATTTTCAACACCTTGAATACTCACTACAGATTGTGTGTCTACATAATCTTCAGCGCATGAATAAAATAGTGTTACAACAAAAAGTGTTGTATAAATAATATTGTTTAATCTCATCTTATTAAAATTTTAAGTTAACTCCAAATTTATATGTTTTATTCAAACCTTGAGATAAGAAATCTGTTCCTCTAGAAACATTACTAGAACCAAATGTATTAACTTCTGGGTCATTACCACTATAATCAGTGATTGTAAATAAATTATCTCCACCAACATAAACTCTCAAAGACACACCTATACCTAAAGTTTTTGGTGTAAAAGTATAGCCTAAAGTTGCTTCTTTCAGTCTTACATACTCACCATTTTCAATATATTGCGAAGAATCTTGACTGTTATATGTTTGTAATCCTCCTCTACGAGGTCTTGGTTGTGTAGCATCTGTATTATCCTCAGTGTAATAGTCATCAATCCCATTAGCTAATTTACTAAAAATCGGATTACTTCCTGGCCCAGCAAAAGCTAAAGTATTGTTATAAATTTCTCTACCTAATTCAAATTGCAAATTTGCAGAAAAATCAAAGTTTTTATAACGTATTGTATTTCTCCAGTTTCCTATTAAATCTGGGTTTGGATCACCAATAAAAGTTCTATCATCATTTGTAATGTCACCGTCACCATTTATATCCACATATTTAACATCTCCTTCGGATACTCCTCTTGCCTGTAATGCAGCTGGAATTATATCTCCAGGTCTATATAACCCATCAAATTGTAATCCAAAAAACGCTCCTAAAGGTTGACCTACTGCAATTCGCGTAGCAAAACCTGCGTCAATAGGAACAAAATCTCCGTTAGCATCAGTTAACAATCCGGTAACCTCATTTACATTTCGAGACAAGTTCAATTGCGTTGTCCAATTGAAGCCAGTACCTGCATTTCTGAAAATATCTGCAGATATTGAAAGCTCATGTCCTTTATTTGAAATACTACCTATATTATCATTAATAGTAGTAAATCCAGTAGAATTTCTAAAAGGTCTTGCTAATAATAAGTCTTCAGTTTGCTTATCATAATAATCATAACTAATATTAATTCTATCCCATAAAGCAAAATCTAATCCAAAGTTTGTTTGTGTAGTAACCTCCCATTTAAGATTAGGATTTTCTATTTGAGTAATACTAGTACCTGGAGTATCTGCAAAATTAACACCACTAACCAAACCTGCAGATGCAAAATTACCTAATCCCGATTGGTTACCTGTTTGCCCCCAAGAAGCTCTTAATTTTAAATTTGTAACTAAATTACTATCAAAATCATTTGACGCTAAATAAGCTGCAGAAAGTGCTGGAAAATACCCAACTTTATTACCTGCTCCAAAAACAGAAGATGCATCAGCTCTCATTGTTCCTTCTAAAAAAACTTTATCATCATAATCAACTCCCAATCTACCAAAATAAGAAAATAATTTTCTCTCCGTATTGAAGTTATCCGCTTGAATAACTGTTGCACCAGATATTGTTTGATTTAATCCTTCTGGGAAATTTTGAGTATTTAAAGTACTATTGTTTTGTAAGTTACCTTCAAAAGAAAATCCAGCTAAAGCAGTAAAGTCCCATTTATCAAGCCCAAAGTCTTCATTATAATTTAAAGTTGTCGTTGAATTATACTGAGTAAAAAGGTTTATATATGTCAAAGCATCTCCATTAGCACCTATACCTTGTGCTGTTGCAGCAGGAAAAAATCTATCTTGTCTAAAATCTAAACGCTCTATACTTGCTCTAGAATACACATTAAATTTGTCGTTAAAAGAATAATTTAACCCTAAATTAGCTAAAACTCTAAATACCTTTTCATCTGAATTTTCCAACTCTACATTTTGAAGGGGATTTGAAAATAAAAAATTATCTAACGTTAATACCCCATTGTCATCTCTCAATGGAATACCTGGAAGTTCTAATAATGCCGTTGAAATTCCACTAAAAATATTATTATCAGTATTAACTCTTGATGTATTAGATTCAAGTACAGTCATTCCTGCATCAATAGCTAATTTTTCGTTAGGGTTAAAGTTAGCGTTTAAACGTAAAGACCTTCTATCAAAAGATTGATTTAAAATTGTTCCATCTTGCTTAAAGTCCGAGAACTGAGCAAAAAACGTAGCTTTATCACTTCCTCCTGAGATACTAATATCAGTAGAGGCTACTAAAGCATTTTCAACATTAATTGCATCGATATAATTTTCTCCAAAATCAGATTCATAAAATTCATTTATATCAGTAAATCCATTCTCTGTTAAAAAATCATATCCTAAAATAAATCCTTGAGACAGGAGTCCAAATCCTGAAGGAAAACCAAAAGCTTCATCCCAAGCAATATCATTATACTTAAACACCTCACCAGCTTTAGCTATTTCATAAGTTCTTATTGCATTCTGGGTACCAACATAAGTATTCATCTCAACCTTAACTTTACCAGCTTTACCACGTTTTGTTGTAATTAAAACAACTCCATTGGCCGCTCTAGACCCATAAATTGCCGTAGCTGAAGCATCCTTAAGAACCTGAATAGACTCTACATCAGAAAAATTTAATGAAGCTAATGCATCATTATCTTGACCACCGAAGTTACCTCCTCCAGTATCACCTGAAATAATAGGAATACCGTCAACAACGTATAGCGGCTCATTTGATCCATTAATAGAACTTGCTCCACGCAAACGCACTGAAAATGCAGTTCCTGGTGCTCCTCCGTTTTGATTCACTTGAAGACCAGTAACACTTCCCTGTAATGCACCTGAAACTGTAGCAGTTGCAATAGTTTTTATTTCTGCTATCTCTGGTGAAACTATTGATGAAGTAACCGATTTTCTTCCTTTCTCTCCAAAACCAGTTACCACAACTGCATTTAATGATTCTGCATCAGCTTCCATTGTTACGTTAATAGTACTTGATGTACCCACAGTACGCTCAGTCGTTTTGTTCCCTATAAAAGAAAACACTAAAACTTGCCCCTGACTAGCTTTAATGGAATAATTTCCATCAAAATCAGTTTGAGCTCCTTTAGAAGTTCCTTTTATTAGAACACTTGCACCTGGTAAAGGCAAACCGTCTTCGGCTCCTTTTACATTACCAATAATTGTCTTCTCTTGTGCAAAAGAGAATTGAATGATTAACGCCATAAAAGCGGTTAATATCCATGATAATTTTAATTT
>CALAJP010000057.1 GCA_937922815.1 uncultured Saprospiraceae bacterium | reverse complement strand
TTGCAATCGCATAGGCATCGTTACATTTTGATTTTCTTTTTTTTGAGAAAGTTGTTGTTGGTTTAATTGATAGTTCAAATATCTTTTAAAAAGCATTTGAACGGTAAAAAACACGATTAAAGCAGGTACAGTTACTTTAATGATTTCTAGTATGACTTCGAGTATTTGCATTCTTAATATAGCTTTTAGTTAGTGTTTTATGAATATTTATTATTCACAATACGAGAGTTCTTACAATTTAGTTATATCAATTTCGAAATGGATTTCAATATTTTGTTTGCTCGAGATTTAAATCCTGTTGATCCATGCGGTAATTGATATTTGATTTCGGCTGCTAATTCGTTTAACAGTTCTGGATATTTTTGGCTAATGTTATAACAGGTAGTCATAGCAAAAACCTTTATCGCAATAGCATTTTTGGGATTTACGAAATGATTAAAAGCCACTTCTAATACTTTACCTTCTATTTCTTCCGAAAAAGAAATTTTTTCAAAATACCTAAAAACGACTCTTTTTACCGTACCTGTCTTAGCTGTTTCTAAAAAATTAGTCAATTTTTCAATCCACGCATACCCCAAATGTGGTTGAGCGTCTATTATATCTGAAAATACAAACGAAGCATTTAACAAGGTATCGCTATCTTCTTTCATTAATTCGGTACATGCCCAATCAAAAGTTTCTTGATTACAGTTCTTTTTAGACCAACTTCTTAACTCATTTCTGGGTATCCTATTTTCCCAATCCAAACGAATTTTCATTTACAACATTATAGATTCTTGTTTTCTAACTTGGTTACACTTGGACGTTTTCCGTATTCAAAATTAATATCAATTCTACCCAAAACCAAGCCTGCCCACCCCGCTTGATTAACAATTACTTGGTTCTGTTGCTGATTTTTCAGAATAGTCGGTTGATCTAAAAAAGTATGGGTATGTCCTCCCAAAATAATATCAATATCATGAGACTCTACAGCCAATTGTAAATCGCAAACTAGTTTAGGGTTTCTAAATAGGTAACCTAAATGCGAAAGGCAGATTACTAAATCGCAGTTTTCCTGTTCTTTTAGGTATTTACTCACCTCTCTAGCTTTAGCAATAGGGTCTTGATAAACAACCCCTTCGCAAAGACTATCAGGAACTAAGCCTTCTAATCGTATTCCCAAACCTAAAAAACCTATTTTTATGGGCCCTTTTTTGATAATATGAAATGGCTTAACTTTATTTCGTAAAGGCGTTTTAGAAAAATCGTAATTACTAACTACAAATGGGAAGTTCGCATAATTAATGGCATTTTCAAAACCTTCTATCCCAATATCAAAATCATGGTTTCCCATAGTGCCAAGATCATAGCCCAATTTCGACATCAATTTCATTTCCAATTCGCCATTGAAAAGATTAAAATAAGGCGTCCCTTGAAAAATATCGCCACAATCCAATAACAAGACGTGTTCATTTTCGGCTCGAATATCATCTATCAAACTCGCCCGTTTAGCCACGCCTCCATTTCCTTGAAATTTGCCTCCATCCATCGGGAAAGGGTCTATCCTACTATGCTGATCGTTGGTATGTAAAATAACCAATTTGATAGGTTCTTTCTTTTCCGTACCCATCGAAAATAAAGAATGAGGCATCGCACAAAAACCGCCTACTCCTAAAGCAACATTTTTTATAAATTTCTTTCTTTGCATAACTTTCTCATTTCCTATTGAATAATCACTCTCCCTTTCAAATCTTCTTCTTTCACTTTAAAATCGGGATGCATCATCAAATAATCTATGGCAATAGAACGAAGTAATTTTTTAGGAACTACTCTCGGTTTATCTACCAAAAATGCAGTCCTATCTCCTCCATTAGCAACATAATCAGGCAAACCAATATAATATATTTTCGTTTGGGATAACTCTTCTCCTTTAATTTTAATCTTCAATGAATTTCCATGTTTATTAATATTCAATGACTGACTGACTGGCCATCCTCCCAAACTAATGGTATGTCTTATTAACTCTTCTACTTCCACGCCCGTCAATTTCATAAAAACCAATTGATTATCGAAAGGCATCAATTCATAAATTTTTCCGATGGTCACATCGCCAGGAGAAATTGAAGGAATACGAATACCCCCATGATTTTGAATTACAAAATCAATAGGTTCTTCGCTCATTTCATTAGCCGCAGCATAGATAATATCACAAAACCACCTTCCTAAGGTAGCTTCGGGACGTTTTTTTTCTAATAAAATATCGTTTTTATAAATAACTGTTCCCATTGTAGAATCCATTTGTTTTCTAAAAGGGCTAATTAAGGTTTCTATTTCATCTTTGGGCTGTTCATTGCTTAATGCTTCTTTGTAATATTGGGCTTTTTGGTCAGCCATTACGTATTGATGATTGCAACTTCCGAAAAAAAGGGAAGTCACAACCAATAATACAAACCAGTATTTATGGGAGTTTGGATTTGTTGTAATAGTCTGCATAACTGCAATAAATGATATTTTTTTGATTTTAAATTGTTTTAGTTTTTTTCAGAGAAACCTATTGTTCCGCCTACCCATTTTTTATCTTTATTATATTTAACCCCTACCATTTTTCCTTGGGTCATTCTAATAATGTTGATAATAGGTTTAGCTTTTGGCATACTTGGTGATTGGACAGCCAAAATACGAACTTCGAGCTTAACTTTTGCATCAGGAGACTCAATTATCGGCTCGTAATTGATTTTTCTTTGCAAAATATAGTTCTCAGGGTCTTTAATATTCTTAATATCTTCTGGTTTTACATCTATAATAACACCGCTACCCGAGAAAGAGAACAACGGTTTCAAGACATAATTTTCTAAATCTTCAGGAATTGATTTTAACTCGTGCAAAAAATATGTTTTGGGCACAAAATCAAAATCCATATACGGCAAAATGAACTTACTAATTCGATAATACCAATTCGGGTGTGGTAACCATTCTACATCCAATTCATCCGTAAAAGAAAAGTTTAGGTTCAAATCTTCCCTTTTTTCTAATTCATCAAAAATAACACGGTTCATTATTCTTTGAATCTGAATTTCTTCTCCTTTATCATTAGTATAAAACAATTTTCTACCTTTCTGAACCACATTTTTCACACATACAACAGGTATTTCAGTTAGGATTTGATTTGCTTTTAAATCAGCGAAAGTGTTTTGTTTTTCTGGCTCAATTTCCAGTAAAATCGTCCCTGGCTGTTTATTAAATTCATCTAGAATAGCTAAAAATTCATCCTCATCGCAATCTATAAAAGGTGTTGACGTTGAAGAAATCACACTATTTTTAGACCATTCTTTATATAACAAATATTGAAACGCCATCAAAGAAGGAAAACCTTGAATTTCCACCAACTGAGGCTCTAATTCTCCATTTTCTTTCTGAGTAATTCCAAAATCAATACACAAAAAATTAGAAAAATCGCCTTCATTAGGCATTCTCCACTGGTCGGGAATGGCTCTATCCGAAATCTCTTTAAAGTCAGGACGCTCTAAAAAAGCAATCAACTGTTCAGCGTAATCTTTAAGTTTATTAATCAAAGCTTCATCAAAGAAAATCGGTGTTTCAGCAATTCTAAACGCAGGTTCTACACCTAAACTATTGGACAAAGAAGATAGAAACGCATCATACTGTGTTTCACTAAATTGTTTATTGAATGCTACTCGTGCTTTTTTATTCATAAGAAATTCAGATGGAGTTGAATAAATACTTAAAAACTAAGACCTGAGTCTCGTTACAAAGAAATGAAATTTTATGCACAATCAAGGAAAAGATAATTGATTTTATACGATTTGTTAAATATGTATGCTAAACTGCTCATATATATTTTTTAAGCCTTGTCTTTTTTAATCATAGTCTTCAATTTCAAAAAAGGAATTTTTCAAATGGAAAAACAAACCATTCTTTAGTTATGCCTAAATTCAACTTTAATATCTGATAATCTTTGTTCTATATAATTATTTAGCGATTATCTTTGTAGTATTCTAATCAAAAAAGGTAAAACAATATGTATTTCTTTACCGTTCATTATTAGATATTTGAATTATTACAACTTAATGATAAACTTGGTTTTAGGTATTTTGGGAATAAATACACATTCTGACCATCAATAAACTATATATTTTGGACTTTCTTTCGTTTCAATACTCTCCTTTTTGGCTGATTGCATTTGCTCTTTTAGCTTTATTGGGAGCAATTATTCTATATCGAGGCAAATCAAATGTTAAACCTCGCCCTGAATATCTCAAATATTTAATGGCAGGTTTTCGGTTTAGTGTCATTTTTTGTTTAGCCGCTTTTTTATTGGTTCCATTACTAAAGCAATTAACCAGCGAGGAAAGAAAACCCTTAGTTGTAATTGCTCAAGATGCCTCTGCTTCTATCGGAAAAAGTTTAGGTTTGGAGAAATCTAAAAAATTTGCAGCACAGTTAAGAACCCTTAAAAGTAATCTGGAGTCGAAATATAGAGTAGCTTATTTTAATTTTGGAAACGATACGCATAAACAAATAACAGATACTTTCAATCTCCCCATTTCTGATTTGTCAAAAGCAGTTGATTACATTCAAGACCAATTTACAGATCAAGATTTAAAAGGAGTTGTTTTTGCCACTGATGGAATTTTCAATCAAGGGAGTAACCCTATTTATAATATACAATCGCTACAAGCACCAATTTATCCCATTGCATTGGGAGATACAACGCCTAGTAGAGATTTGTTAATTAAAAATATTTATGCGAATGAGTTCGCTTATTTAGAAGATCAATTTACCGTTCAAGTTGATATTTCAGCTCAAGCCTTGGCGGGTATAAAAACTAACTTAGATGTATTCGAAGTAGAAGGAGGGCAACGCAAAAAATTACAGTCCTTCCCTATTTCAATCTCAAAAAATGATTTCTTTTTCACTCAAGACATCATTTTAGATGCCGACAAAATTGGTGTTCGCCAATATAGCTTTGAACTATCTAATGTTAATAATGAAAACACGACAAAAAACAATAGAAAACAGGCTTTCATAGAAGTTTTAGATGCAAGACAAAAAGTCCTAATTGTCGCTGCTTCTCCCCATCCTGACCTTTCAGCAATGAAACAAAGTATTCTGAATAATAAAAACTATGATGTTGAACTAAGCTATCCTGACAAATTGCCTAATAATGTTCAAGATTTCGATTTATTGATTTTGCATCAGTTACCAAGCAAAGACAATGCTTTCAATAGTTTTATTCAGAATTGGAAAAAAGATAAAAAGCCACTTCTATTTGTAGTTGGAAATGAAACCGATTTAAACGAATTGAATAAAAATCAAAATATTGTTGACATCATTTCTAAGTCTAATTCAACAAACTTAATTCAGGCATCGCCTACCAATAATTTTAATTTATTTACCCTTTCGGAAGAATCTAAAAATCAAATTTCTAAATATTTACCTTTAAGTGCTCCTTTTGCTGACTTTCAAACCAATCCCGAAAGCCAAATTCTAGCCCTTCAAAAAATTGGAAAAGTTGATACTCAATATCCTTTAATCGCATTCTTAAATCAAGAAGGGCAAAAAGAAGCGATTATAATAGGAACTGGAATTTGGAAATGGAGGATGCTGGATTATACCATTAATGAAAACTTTAGCCGTTTTGATGAATTATTATTCAAAACTGTTCAATATCAAACCGTCAAAAGTGATAAACGTAGATTTAAAGTTAATGTAGCCAAAAAGATTTTTAACGAAAGTGAACCTTTAGATTTTATTGGCGAACTCTATAACGAAAGTTATGAATTAGTCAACGAACCAGAAGTAAATTTGACCATTACGAACCAAAATGGAGATAATTTTCCATTTACACTGAATAGAAAAGGTAAAAGTTATCACACTCAAATTGCTTCAATGGGAGTAGGAAATTATACTTTCGTTGCCGAAACTGTTTTCAATGGCGAGAAACAACAGGTTAATGGTAAATTTACGATTTCAGCTATCGAAAAAGAGTTTTATGATTTAGTAGCCAATCATGGATTATTAAAAAATATGGCTAAACAAACAGGTGGGCAATTATTTAACACTAACAGTTTGGCTTCTTTAGAATCAACGCTATTAGAATCTGATGCAGGCAAACCCATTTTATACCAAAGTTTAAAAACAGATGAACTTCTAAACCACAAATGGATATTTTTCTTACTTCTATTTGCATTATCTATCGAATGGTTTTTAAGAAGATTTTTTGGCGGATATTAATTTTTGTATCCAATATTTACTTTAGATTTTATCAAATTTTGGTATTTTGTAGAAGTAGCAAAATTTCAACCTCAAATTATGATTCAACAAATCATTTTTATCATCGTTTCAGTCCTTGCTTTGGGCATGGCAGGAAAACAATTCTTGGATATAAGGAATAATATTCTTTTGGGTGAAGACAATCCTATTGACCAAAAAGACAGTGGTCAGCGTTGGAAAAATATGTTTTTAGTTGCATTTGGGCAGCAAAAAATGTTCAAAAGAATCGTTCCTGCCCTACTCCATCTATTTATTTATGTGGCATTTCTAATGACCCAAATCGAATTGATTGAAATCTTTATTGATGGTTTCTTGGGTGTTCACCGAATTTTTGCAGAACCTCTTGGTGGTTTATATACTTTCATTATTAGTTTTATTGAAATTCTGTCTGTATTAGCCTTAGTTGCTACTATAATTTTTATTATTCGAAGAAATGTGCTCAAATTGGGTCGGCTTCATAAGCCAGAAATGAAAGGTTGGCCTACTAATGATGCGAATATTATTTTGGGATTAGAAATTATTCTTATTTCTGCTATTTTCACCATGAATGGAACAGACGTTCTTTTACAAGAACTAGACCCTAGCCATTATCCGAGTACAGGGAATTTAGCTGTCAGTAGCTGGTTAGGCCCTATGCTTTTTGGTTCGTTCGACCAAGGTACTTTAGTTATTTTAGAAAGAATAGGTTGGTGGGCACATATTTTAGTGGTTTTCGCCTTTCTAAACTATCTCCCATCGTCCAAACATTTACATATTATATTAGCATTTCCTAATACTTTCTATGCGAAACTCAATTCCGCAGGAGAAATGGAAAACATGCCGACCATCATGAATGAAGTAAAATCTATGATGGCCCCAGAAGCGGCCTTTACAGAAGATGCAGGCGGAGAAGAACTCCCAGAATTTGGAGCCAAAGACGTATTGGGTTTAAGTTGGAAAAATATACTTGATTCATATACTTGTACTGAATGTGGAAGGTGTACCGATAACTGTCCTGCAAACTTAACTGGTAAAAAGCTTTCTCCTCGAAAAATCGTAATGGATGTGAGAGACAGAGCCGAAATGATAGGAAATAATATCAAAAAACAAAATAAAGATTGTATTGCAAGTGATTCTAAAAGCAAAACCCTAAGCAAAGAAAATTATGATGATGGGAAAAGTCTTTTCGATTGGATAAGCAAGGAAGAACTCCACGCTTGTACTACCTGTAATGCTTGTGTAGAAGCCTGTCCTGTAATGATAGACCCATTAGATGTTATCTTAAAAATGAGAAGATACGAAGTGTTGACGCTTTCTGAGGGACCTAATGAATTGCTTTCTATGTATAATGCTGTAGAACAAAGTGGTGCTGTTTGGCAAATGCCTAACGAAAGAGACGCTTGGACAAAAGAGCTTAATAATGATTAATAAAAATTCGATTTGAATATGGAATATAAAGTGCCTTCGATGGCTGAAATGGCAGCCCAATCCAAAACTCCCGAAATATTATTTTGGGTAGGATGTGCAGGTAGTTTTGATGCTCGAGCACAAAAAGTAACCAGAGCTTTTGTAAAAATACTCAATCAAGCAAATATTTCTTTTGCCATTTTGGGGAATGAAGAAAGTTGTACGGGTGATGCAGCAAGGAGAGCCGGCAATGAGTTTGTTTTTCAAATGACAGCCCTGCAAAATATCGAAATTTTGAATATGTACGAGGTCAAAAAGATAGTTACGGCTTGTCCTCACTGTTTTAATACCATCAAAAATGAATATCCAGCATTAGGTGGAAACTATGATGTTGTTCACCATTCGCAATATTTGAAAGAATTAATTGATACTGGAAAAATTGAATTGAACCAAGAAGCGTCAACAACTGTTACTTATCACGACAGCTGTTATTTGGGTAGAGCTAATGGTGTCTATGAAGCTCCAAGAGAAATTTTGGAATCACTAAAAATGGACATCAAAGAAATGAAACGTTCTCGAACCAAAGGGCTTTGTTGTGGTGCGGGTGGAGCTCAAATGTTCAAAGAAGATGAACCTGGTGATAAAAGAATCAATAGCGAACGAGCGGATGAAATTATCGCAAATGGGGCTGAAACAGTAGTCGCTAATTGCCCTTTTTGCATCACTATGTTACAAGATGGATTAAAAGAAAAAGAATCTTCAGTTATGGTTTTAGACTTGGCTGAATTGATAGTAAATAATAAAAAATGGTAATAACTAATAATATCGAAAAGCCTGTATTTTCACCTACTTCAAAACTTTGGATATACGGAGCTAATAGAAATTTTTCAACATTAGAAAACGAAGAAATTCAGAATCATTTAAATGAATTTGTTTCTAAATGGATGTGTCATGGAGCTGCTTTGGTTGCTAATGCGACTATTGTTTTCAATAGATTCATCGTTTTAGAGGTTGATGAAGCTGTAAATACCGCAAGTGGCTGTTCTATTGATAGTTCCGTGAAATTCTTGCACGAAATTGACCAAAAATATGCGTTAGATTTAATGAATAGAATGCGTTTTTATTATTTCGATGAAAACAACAAAATAGAAAGTGTAGATAGGACAACACTAAAAAACCAGTATTCTAATAATCATATTAACACCGAAACTTTAATTTTTGATACTCTTGTACAAAAAGGAGACGGAGAATTAGTAAAAAAATTAGGAGATAGTTGGCTCACAAAAATGATATAATTAGGTTTTGGTCTACAAAGCCACTTATTTTATAGAATAGTTGATTACGTTAAGTAAAAGAAAATGTACCTTGTCAATCAACAATATTCTTTAATTAGATTAAAATAGTTATGTTACATAAAGTAAAACAATGGCTGGGAATAGAGGGTGTAAAGATTGAAGTTGTCATTGCAGAAGAGTTTGATAAAAAAACAAATTTAATCAATGGTCAAGTTCGTTTTAGCTCTCAACATACTCAAGTTGTTAATAATATCAAGTTCAAAGTAATCGAAAAATATACCCGAGGCAGAGAAGATGAAATGCTCGTGGACGAATACTTATTAGGACAAGGTTTAATAAATGGCCCTCTTGAAGTTCCCGCAGAAAGTACCGTAGAAATGAATTTTTCTATTCCTATCAAAAGAGAATATTCTCAAATGGATGAATTAGAAGAATCTAACTTTATGGTAAAAAGCATTGTCAAGTTAGCCAAAAAGTTTCAAAACGCTCATTCTACTTTTCGAGTTGAAGCAGTCGCCAATATTGAAGGAACTGCATTGTCTCCATTTTCTGTAAAAGAATTTTCTATGAAATAATACTACCTCATCTTCAAAAGTGGTATATTGCCTATTAATATAATAGTACCCCGCAAAAACATAATAGTTGCTGTCAACAATAGCTTATTAATAAATTCTGTTTAACTTTAAAATGTCTCTTTTGTAGCTATATTTAATTACAGACAACTTGTTTAAAACATGCAAAGACCAAGATTCAATAAATTACTCCTACTTTTCACTTTCCTTATATTCACAATAAAGCTAAATTCTCTTCATATAATAGGTGGCGAAATCACCTATCGATGTTTGGGGGGAGATAGATACGAAATGGAATTAAGAGTATATCGTGATTGTGATACTGGAGGTGCCAATTTTGATTCTACAGACGAAGCTCTCGAAGGAACGGTTACGATCTATAATGGTCAAAACCTTTTCATTAGAACTATTAGTCTCGATGCTCCCATAATTTCAGATATTGAACCTGATCTTGACAACCCATGTTTATTAATCCCTGCTAATGTTTGCGTTCAGCAAGGAATTTATAAATTTATTGTTGATTTACCGAACTCCCCAGAATCATATCATATTTCTTATCAACGGTGTTGTAGGAACCCCACCATAGCTAATATTTCGACACCAGGTGACCAAGGAGCAACCTATACCATGGAGATTACCCCCACTTCTCAAGATTCTTGTAATAGTTCTCCCATTTTTAATGATTTCCCTCCAATAGTTATCTGTTCTGGAGAACCGTTTAATTTTGACCATTCTGCTACAGACCCTGACGGTGATTCTTTAGCCTACAAAACCTTTATACCTTTTCATGGTGGTGGAAAAGAAGGCTTAGATGGTGGAGATTTTCAAGATTCTCGTAATGGATTAGCTCCTAACCCTGAACTTCCTCCTCCCTATCAAAGAGTTTCTTTTATTAATGGTTTTAACCAAGATTTTCCTTTTTCAACAAACCCCATTTTTAATCTAGATGAAAATACAGGCGAACTAACCTTTACCCCCACTGTCAATGGTCAATATGTCGTAGGGATTTTAGTCGAAGAATACAGAAATGGAGAATTATTAAGCGTAGTAAGACGAGATTTTCAGTTTAATGTAACCACTTGTGAACCCTTAGTACGAGCAGACATAGAAAAAGACCTTTCAGCCCAAGTAGATGCTTCTGTTGTTTCTATCAACTCTTGTGGAATCAACACCATTCCTTTTATCAATCAGAGTGTTGAGAGACGTAATATTGTAGAACATTATTGGGAGTTTGACCTTAAAAGTGATGGCGTTCAAGAATTTACTAGTTGGGATGTAACGGTAACCTTCCCAGATACAGGACGTTACGACGGAAGGTTAGTCATAAATCCTGGGTTGAGTTGTGGGGACACTGCAGAAATTGATGTCAATATTTTTCCAGGATTAGAAGCTGGATTCGATTTTGAAAATGAAATTTGTGAAGTAGTGTCTATTGATTTTACCGATACTTCTACTGTCGATGACCCAAGAGGTGTCCAACAATATCAATGGAGTTTTGGAGACGGATTAACTAGTAACCTTCCCAACCCTTCTATTGACTATACTTCCCCTGGAACAAAACCTATCAATCTGAAAATCACAGATGCCAATGGATGTATGGACGAAGCAAATGCTAGCTTTGATTATTTTCCTATTGATCCAACCCTAATTCCAACTTTCAGTAAAATAGATTCTTGTTCTCCTGTTTCGATAGTATTTGAAGGTTTAGATGACTTTTATACAGACGAATATACTTTTAATTGGAATTTTGACGATGGCAATACTTCTAATGAAATTATGCCTACATACGTTTATGAATCTCCAGGTCTCTATACCCCAACAGTCAATATTGTTTCAAAAACAAATTGTCAACAAAATATCAACCTAAGTAACGAAGTTAAAGTAATTGCCAATGCCATTGCCAGTTTCAATACTTCTAACACTGAAGTATCGAATATCAATCCGTTTTCTACCTTTACGAATACTTCACAGTTTGAAAATGGCATAGAATGGTCTATTTATGATGAAACATTCTTTAGTGAAATGGTTACGTATGAATTTATAGACACAGGACTTACAACTATTCAACTCATTGCTTTTCATGATTCGGGCTGTTCAGACACTGCTTTTATCGATTTGACAGTACAACCCGAAGTACGAATTTTTTACCCAAATGCGTTCGTTCCTAACGAAACCAGCCTAAACAACAACTTTAGACCGACTGGTTTTTTCGAATATATGACTGAATATAAATTAACTATTTTTAATCGATGGGGGCAAAGTATCTTTGAAACAACCGACCCTGATGAAGGTTGGAATGGTAGGTTTCACAACGAAGGTGATTTATTACCTTTGGGCGTATATATCTATGTTGCTGAATATGTTGATGCTTTTGATAAGCCCTTCAAAGTCACAGGCTATGCTACTTTAATTAAGTAATTCATGTTTTAGTAACTTGTATCATCAATTCTACGTATTTTTGTGCAAAATTATGATTTAAGTTTATGGAAGGAACTACGAATAGCGAAGAGCAAGAAGAATATTATCAAGTTTATGAATTTACTACTGACCCTGGTCAAAGCAAAATCAGGATTGATAAATTCTTGATGGATAAAATTGATAAAATAACTAGAAACAAACTTCAAAATACAATCAAATCTGGGGGAGTTACGGTTGATGGTAACCCAGTAAAACCTAATTACAGAGTAAGACCATCAGAAAAAATAAAGGCTGTCATTAGCAAACCACCTGAATCGATGGGGCACCTAAAAGGAGAACCCATGGATATCAATATTGTATATGAAGATGACGACTTAATGGTTATCAATAAGCCACCAAACTTAGTTGTTCACCCTGGAGTTGGTAATCACTCAGGAACATTAGTAAATGGATTGGTTCATTATTTCGAAAAAACAGTTCTTCCTAACAAAGATGATAAATTCATGGATCGTCCAGGCTTGGTTCATCGAATTGATAAAGATACTTCTGGTTTGTTATTGATTGCAAAAACAGAACATGCCATGAGTCATTTGGGACAACAGTTCTTCGACCATAGCATTGAGAGAACCTACCAAGCCTTAGTTTGGTCTGAACCCGAAGAACATCAAGGGACTATTGACTTACCTCTTGCTCGAAACCCTCACAACAGATTGCAAATGGCAGTCGTAGAAGATGGGAAGCATGCCATCACTCATTACAAGGTTCTTTTACCTATGTATTATGTTAGTTTGGTTGAATGTAAACTTGAAACAGGTAGAACACACCAGATTAGAGCACATATGAAACATATCAGATGCCCTCTATTTGCAGATGAAAGGTACGGAGGAGATAAAATCATAAAAGGTACGGTCTATACCAAGTATAAACAATTTGTGATGAATACATTCAAAGAAATGCCTAGACAAGCACTTCATGCCAAAACATTAGGTTTTATTCATCCGACTACTGGCGAGAAAATGTTCTTTGACTCTGAACTTCCTGACGATTTCAAGAACTGTGTAGAGCGATGGAAAAAATACCTTTCTTTCCGAAAAGATGTTTTACAAAATGAACAATAACAATCAAGAAGCAATTTCTTTAATGAAAGATTGGGTTACTGATTATATCATTCATTTTCAGCTTTGTCCATTTGCAAAGCCTTCTTTTGATTCAGATGAGATTGATTGGTTATTTATTAATAGTCCAACTAAACAAGATATTATTGAGACTATTCTTGAGAAAGTAGGTTTGTTACAATCTAACTCTTCAAAAACAAATTGTCTTATCGGTGTCGATGGATATGAAAATTTTGAAGAATTTTGGTCTCTTGCTCAAGATATCGAAGACCTTTTAGAGGATAACGATTTAATTGAAGATGTTCAATTGGCAACATTTCACCCTGACTATCATTTCGCAAACGAACCTAAAGAATGGGGACTGAGCAATCAATCACCTTTTCCTATTTTTCATTTATTAAGTCAAGATGCTGTTAGCAAAGGGTTGGAAAAGTTTCCGCAAGGAGCCACGTGGTTTGAAAGAAATCAACAATTTATTAAAAACAATACGAATGAACTTCGTAAAAAAATAAACTCCATTAGATGACTATTTCTGAAAGAAAAAATGCTCTTGTTGAGTTAGCCAGCAGATTAACTGAAGAAAACGAATATTTAGGAGCAGTTATACACAGAACTTCACATAACAATCCTTGGTTTACCAAAGAAAACTGTTGGAAATCTATTAGTGCTATTCGAGACGAATTTTTGAATGGAGATAATATTCAAAAAGTAATTGACCACTATAACATAGAAAACCCAACCGTTCGAAAAAAAGTAGGGCTTGTTTTAGCTGGAAATATTCCGATGGTAGGTATGCATGATCTTCTATGCGTATTTCTTTCAGGTCATAAAGCAATTATTAAATTATCGGACAAGGATAAATACCTGATTCCATATTGCATAAAATTACTTAATGAAATAAATAGCAGCTGTTCAAATTATTTTGAAGTAGTAGAGCAGTTAAGTGGTTTTGATGCCGTAATCGCAACAGGCAGTAACAATACAGCACGATACTTTGAAAAGTATTTTAATGCCTACCCAAACATCATTCGTACCAATCGAACATCGGTTGCCGTGCTCGATGGAAATGAAACAGAAACCGAGTTATTAGGTTTAGGGGAAGATGTTTTTGCTTATTTTGGTCTAGGATGCAGGAGCGTTTCCAAAATATATGTGCCTAAAAATTACAATTTCCCAAATTTATTAGATGTTTTTCATGAAAATTTCAAAAAATTAATACTTAATTCAAAATTTAAACATAATTTTGATTATAATTTTGCTATCCTATCTATGAATAAAACTAAGTTCATGATAACTGGTAGTTTAATCCTTAGAGAGTCTGATCAATTATTTTCGAGAATCTCTGAGTTATTTTATGAACATTATGATAGCATCAGCGAATTAGAAACAAAGTTAGTTTCTATAATTCCGCAAGTCCAAACAACATCATCAAATATTAAATTTAAAAGTATTCGTACCAATTCATTTGGAAAGTCTCAACAACCTACTTGGTTTGATTTTGCAGATGGCGTTGACGTTTTTGAAGAATTGTTACTAAAAATATAGTAGCACTTGTGTAAGAAACAATAATAATATTGGCGAATGCAAAGCTTTAAGTCTAAAAATTTTCCTAGCTGTGTATCAGTTCACACACTATGGAGGGTTATTGGGTTTGAATAGGATTAATATTATAAAAAATTGTTATAAACCATTCTTCACAGTAAGATTGTAAAATTTGATGTGTATGCCACTAAGAACAACAAAACCTCAAAGAGCTGAACGGATATTCCAAGTTCTTGAAGAACTTTACCCTGAGACTCCAATTCCATTGGATCATGACAGCCCCTATACTTTATTAATTGCTGTTTTGCTATCTGCTCAATGCACCGATGAACGAGTAAATCAAGTGACTCCTATTCTGTTTGAAAAGGCTAATACGCCTCAGGATATGATAAAACTTTCAGTTGATGAAATCGAAGCTATTGTTAAGCCTTGTGGTTTAGCTCCTCGCAAGTCGAAAGCTATTTTTAACTTATCCAAAATTTTACTAGATAAATATGAAGGACAAGTTCCTGCTAATATGGAGGCCTTGGAGGCACTGCCTGGTGTAGGTCACAAAACAGCTTCAGTTGTATTATCACAGGCTTTTGGGCAACAAACATTTCCTGTAGATACTCATATTCATAGACTAGCTTACCGATGGAATTTAAGTGTAGCCAAGTCAGTAGAACAAACTGAGTATGATTTAAAAAGGCTGTTCCCTGAAGATAGTTGGAGTAAACTTCATTTGCAAATGATATTTTTCGGTAGAGAATATTGTCCTGCCAAAAAGCATAATCCTTATGAATGTCCTATCTGTAGTAAATATGGTAGAAAAACGATGTTCAGTGAATATGATAAAAAGCAGAAAAAACTAAAAAGGAAAGCCAAGAGCTAAGTTACTAAAATTAGCTTTTTTTAACATTTGATTGGTAGTTAAACCATGGCGTCCATTCTCATTTTTATAAGGCGTTCGTATCGGTATTCCCATGTCCCATCGAAAGGTGAAATATGGGAATACAAAACGAATTCCAAGTCCTGTACTCATCGCTATTTCGTTGATAAAGTTGTTTGAGATTTGAGCCCCTGCTCTATCTGGATCTTCTTTTAATGTCCAGATATTTCCAACATCAAGAAATGCCGCACCCTCAATAATCCACCATAGTTTGAAGCGATACTCGGCATTCATTTCCATTTTTATATTACCTGTCTGAAAAAACGCAGTGGTTTGAGTTTGGTTGCTATTATAGCTTCCTGGGCCTAACTCTCTCGCTTGCCAGCCACGAAGACTAAATGGACCTCCTATAAAAGGTTGCTTAATAAAAGGTACTTCTTCTGCTATTCGACTATAAGGCGCCGCTATTGTAAAATGACTTCTAAAGGCAAATGAGCTTGAATTTGTAACATTAATATTACTTACAAAATCTAGCCCTAATTTTACAAAATGAGCAAACCTTAAATCATTGCCTACGCTGAACGGTTCATCAAGGTTATTAAAGATAAAGTTAGCCACATTTACTTCAAGTCCAGAGAACTCAATACTTGTTTCAAATTTGTTCTGAAAACGTCTAAATGGATTTAAGTCTTCTATCGTTAACACTAAGTCTTTAATTAAAAATCCTGTCAATAGTCGAGAACCTAAACTTTTTTCTAAAAAAGGCTGCGAATTGAGAACGTTTTGGCGAAAATTATCATCAAATTCATTTAGTAATAAATCAACACCCGCCTGAGACATTTCGATGGTCACCCTGTTGTTAGGTTTTAATTTGAATCCAAACGATAATTCAAAAGAGTTCGTTTTGTAAAAGCCCAATCTATCTTGAAAAGTAATCGCATTCCTAATTTTTGTATCCGCGTTTTCTAATAAATAGTTATAAAACTTATCACTTATAACAAATGGTTTTTTCTTAAACCGCAGAGAATGTAAAAAAGAAATTGTCCCTACCTCAACAAATCTTGGGATTTTTAGCTCCGAATTTATACTTGTTTCAAAAAGACTAAGCGTGTCTGTTTTGTTTAAATTAACCTCTACACCAAAATTAGTGGATACCGTTAATTGGCTCGCGGATTTTGCAATATTTCTATCTTTGAATTGTAAGCCTATCGAAGTACCTACAAAATTTTGGCGAACAATAGCAGGTTCTTGAGAAAAATTACCTTCTAAACTAACTCCAAGGGTATATTTCTTAGCGGGTTTCAAGTCCACTAACAAATCCATTACGTTTGTAGAATCATTAGTTTGAGGTCGAATAGAAGCAACTTGAAAAACATTTAGTAAATTCAATCGATTAATCGATTTTGTCATTTTCTCTAAAGAATAAGTGTCTCCAGGTCTTAAAAAAATATTTCTATTTAAGTACTTAGGCAATACATGATAGCCACTCCCGTCAATTTGGTAAGTAATCGAATCATGAATAGATTCATCATACAATATTTCCGAAGCATATTTTACGCTAACATTACCAATTTGATACCTTTTATGTAGATTTTCATCATTGGGAGGGTATAAATACATCGTAGCGTCATACGTTTTAAGAACGCTATCTTTTTCTACTAACTTGAGGTTACTAATATAGTTAGGAAAAAGATACGCATATCCCTTGTTTCTCAACCATGCAGAAATTCGATTTACTTCCGAAATGTAAAGATTATTATCAATAGGTGTATTCTTCTTAAATAAACTATTATTTGATAACTCACCTAAATATTCTACCAATTGAGAATCTTTACTAACGAGGTTGAATGAATCGATTTTATATAGTTGATTTAATTCTATTTCATAATTTGCAATTACTTTCCTCTTTTTGTGAAGGGTGTCTAGCTTTAAGCTAATTTCATTACTAAAATAGCCTCTATTTTTTAGAAAATTAGAAACTTCACCCATTGATTTTGAAATCAAAGCGGTATCGGTAATAGATGGTTTTTCAGCAATTTTGTCTCGAAGCCAATTTTTAAATTTAGACGTATCGCTCGGTTCATCCACAAATTTATAGAATCCTAACCTTAGCGGAATTTTCAGAAATTCAGAATTGGGAGTAGGCTTTATTAAGGTTAAAACGTCATCTTTTAATTCAATTTTATCTATATTTTTTTCTTGCTTATTATTCGTTAACTTTACGTTGTTTTCTTTAATGTAATACTGCCCATCTTCTAAATACTTTGTCGAATGACAAGCAGTGACAAGCAATAAGATTACCGAAAAAAGAGTAACTTGATAAGAGAAAAATTTAGCTAAAAAGTATTTTGTATTCAAAAAATTCAATTTAATTGATGTTTCTTTCAAAAAACAAGATAAAGTACATAAAATCCCTCAAAAGTAAGAAGGACAGACAACAAAATCAGCATTTTGTTATAGAAGGTAATAGTTTAGTCAAAGATATTTATAATTTTTACCCAAGCCTAATTGTCGAAGGCTATGCTACAAAAGAATGGATAAATCAAAATATCACTAAAAACACTACAAATTGGTACGAATCTGAACCTAAGGCATTAAACCAAGCGAGCCAATTTAATTCTGCATCTGATGCTATTTGTATATGCAAGTTTAAAGAAAATAAGTTTCCAAAATCACTTCCCAAACTTTCTATCTTCTTAGAAAACGTTCAAGACCCTGGAAATATTGGAACAATTATTAGAACGGCTGATTGGATGGGGATAAATAATATTTTTTTGACTAGTGGTTGTGCAGATATTTATAATTCAAAAGTAGTGCGTGCTTCTATGGGTGCTATTTTTTCGATGAACTGTATTATAGCTGATTATACAGAAATAAAAACTAGGTTCCCTGACCATCGACTATTATTGACCAAGATGGAGGGCATAAATTATGAAAACTTCACATTGCCTGAACAATCTATTTTAGCTATTGGTAACGAAGGAAGCGGAATTTCGGAAGATATACAGCAATATGTACATGATTCTATCCATATTCCTAAATCAAAAAAGGCATTTTCGGAATCATTAAATGCTGCTATGGCTTGTGGAATAATAATGGCACAGTTTAAAAGTCAAATCTGAATGCAGCATGAAAATATCTTCCTATAGTACCAAACTGTTGAACCCTTCGACTATAATTAAATACGCCAAAAAACGTCTCTGAAGAATGATTGATGGGGTCAGGAAAAACATTAAAAACATTATCTACACCAATATTAACCTTGGCATTATCAGCTAAAACATATTCGGCTTGTAAACTTGTAAGCCATTTAGAAGAAAATACTTGATCTCTCGACTGCTTCAAGCCTGTAAAGTTATTGATTTTCCAGTTTTCAGCATTTCCATCTTTTGGGTGCAAATACTTGATTTCACCAAACCTATTAACTCTTAATGTAAAACTTATTCGTGGAAAACTAAATACATTTGAAATTGAAAATACAGAACTTGGCTGTCCTGATTCTATTCTTGAAATATCTTCCCTATTAAAGACTCTGCTCTCTGCATCTCTTAAACTTAATGGGAGTTCAATTAAAGAATTATCTTCAGCGTTTCTAATTACGGTGGTTTTGAAAAGATTAAACGATAATCTCCCCATATATTTGAATTTAGAAAATTCGTGATGGACTCTAAAGTTTGTTTCTATCCCAAGTGTTCTCGTATTCATTCCATTAGAAAAAAACTGAATGGCTTCAATATCCTCACCTATCCCTGTTGCAAGAGTTGGCAAAAATTCGTTTTCAATTACAGATGACAGAAAAATACGATTATGTACAAGCAAAGAATAGGCATGTACAGAAGTCATTATTTTTTTATTCAAAAAATTAGTGTATTCTAAATCAAAGCCAATGGTTCTTTCTGGGGTCAAACTTTTAAGCCCAATATTAGTGTACACCGAATCCAATTCATTAATATGAGTAACATGAAAACTCTGTAGTTGTCCTCCAGATGCCAATACCTGAGTAGAGTTGTTCCCTCTATATATTTTCGCCAAATCAGGCAATTTATACCCAAAAGATAGCCCTCCTCTAAATACGTGTCCTTTGATAAATTCGTATCTAAAACTAAATTTAGAGCCGATATCGGGTGCATTATCCAACCGAATAGCCATCAAATTAGAAATATCTACTTTGAAGTTATCATTTAACGCAAATTCTACTCCCGAATATAAGGAAGTCGTTACTCTACTTTTTTCAACAGAATGTTCGGGTAATAATCCTGGTAATAATTGAAACCCTGACTCTTTTGCTGTTCCATCGTTGTTTAATACGCCTCCATCTATATATGAAGATGGGTCACCTTCTTGCTGAACATACAATTCTGATTCAACTTGTGCTCCTATTGAAATTGAGTTTTTTACCCCAAATTTTCTTTTCAATTCAAAGTTCGTCAAATTATTGACATACATAAATCCGCCTGGAGATGTACTTGTTGGCGAATTTAATCCTAACGATGCATTATTAGAGTTGAAAAGGTTGAAAGATATTTTATTAAAACCTATTGTATTAGAAATATCAAATTTCCATCGGTCAATATCTCCTCTCGCTCCCATAGACCAAAATCCGTCCCATATGTTCACTTTCATTTGTGGCCTGAATCCAAATTCGTATAGACCCGATTGTTTTTCTTCTTCATGGGGGAAACGATAAAAACCATTCGATTTTCCAACCTTTAGCGACGCCCCTCCAAAACCGTAGAGTTCATTCTTTTCATTAATAGGTATACCCAAATTTAAGAATAGGCTGTAATTTCTACTTTTTGCTTTTCCTACTTGCATCACTTTTCCTGCTCCCAAGCCTACATTATCATAAAAAGCTTCTTTTTCAAATTCGTCTAGGTCTCTTCCATCTCCAAATATACTTCCAGTATATTCCCCCGAACGGTCGGTATCATTCTCCATTTTAAAATTTAGGTTCAGATTAATAAACCCTTTATCTTTTAATTTCGTCCCAAGATTATAATTAATATCATTTACCAAACCATCACGCTGAGAACTTATCCCTGAATAATACGAAAATTCATTTTTGCCCGTATTTTCTTTTAATTGGAAATTAATAGAACCCGCTATGGCGTTATTACCATACATATGGTTTGATTCATTATGAAGAACTTCTATTGTTTCAATAGCTCCTTGTGGAATAACATCTAGGTCCACACCAACGGTTCCTTTACCGATTGTTCCATTTATGTGAGCTATTGCCGAATTATGTCTCTTTTTTCCGTTCAACATAACTAATACATTCCCTGGGTCCATTCCTTTCATCGAAATTGGTCGAATATGATCCGAACCATCAGCTATGGTCTGAGGAACAGAGTAAAAAGAAGGAATTGCATAGTGAAGAGTAGCATTCAAGTTGTCTAACTTGATTAATTCGGGGTCATCGCCCGTAAACGATTCCGTAGAAACCGATTTGGAAAAAATAGATTCTGGAAATATTTTAGAGCCAATCACTACGACTCTGTCTAATGTAATACTGTTTTCTAACTTTGTGTTTAGAACTGTTGATTTTCCTTTTTCAACGGTTGCTTGAACAATTTTCTTTTCCATCCCTACATAGCTAATCTCTACATCATATTGACCTTCGGGAATAGCTAATTCAAAATATCCATCTAAATCTGCATAAGTACCTTTTTCTAACTTAGGGACAAAAATGGTAGCTTTTGATAAGGGTAAAAAATACTCATCTCTTATGGTTCCTTTTAATATGCCAGTTCTATCGGATACAACCAATGCGAAGAAGTCAAAAGATACCTGCCTTAATTCTAATCCAATGGGGTGAAAAATAGACTGATTAATTCTTTTTAAATCTCTTTTTTCAAAAGTTATTTCTTTGACATAGTGACGAGAAACGTCCGAGGTATTGTAAAAAATGAATATATCTAAATCGTTTTGTAATTTGATTATATATTCTTCTAATAAAAGTTTAGAAATATTTTCAGTTTGAGAAATTCCCTTTTCAGGGCAAAAAATAGAAAATAAAATAACAAGCAGATACAACGATCTGCAATAAAATATTTGATTTTGCTGATTTAATATATTCTTAATTTTCTTCAATTACTTTTATTCCTGCACAAAAGTAATCTTTATATTGTAAATCTGCGAAATTGCTTTTAAAATATTTTGAGGTTTTTCTTGAACAGGAAACCTTCCAGAAACCTTTTTCTCTAAGACATGAGTGGATAAATTAGAAAGTTCGTTATCAAAGCCTAAATGATAAATAATTTCCGAAAGAGGGATGTTGTCAAATTCATAATAGCCTTTTATCCATGCTACCTCAAAAGGGTATTGACTTTCTATCAATTTTACATGACCTTCTTTAGATAGTTTAGCTGTGTTTTCCACATTTAAATAACTAGATTCCCCCGTGGTTGAAGTCAATATTACTTTACCTTCTAATAATGAAACTGTATTTTCTGCGGTTGTTTCATTATATTTTACATTAAAAATAGTACCTAATACTTTAATTTCACCATTAGGCAATGATACTACAAACTTATCTTTAGAAGGTGTAGTGGTTACAGAAAATAATGCTTCACCTTTTGAGAACATAACTTTCCTTGGATTGCTTTCAGAATACAGAATTTCAGAACTTCCATTTGTTGTTATAACTGTTCCATCAGCCAAAAGTAAAGTGTCTCTTTGACTAGGAGAAGACGTCCATGTTATCATTTTCTCATCGAAAGAAGAATGAGCACTATCCCCAATTAAAAAGTATATCCCTACTGTAACTAAAAATGCTAAAGAAGCAGCTATAAGATATGGCACTATGCTACTCAAAGCAGTTCTATTAGCAACCGTTTTTTTCGTATCGATTTCTTTATGAATACTATCTAACAGTATAGCCTTTTCAGTGTTTGATAATTTATATTTCACTAATGCTATAGATTTTTCTATGTTTATTATTGCGAATTTAATATTAGAAAACTATGGTATGAAAACCTCCATATCTCTTCTACATATATATAGAGTTTATTTGCAAAAGAATCTTCTCAATTTGGGACGATTATTTGAAATATGGTAACACTTTTATAGACTTCACGACAGTTTTCATATATAGCAATAATACTTTGGTTGTATAAGACAACGAATATAAGGGATTTTGGGAGATAAAAAAAGATTGCTACCCTAAAATAATAGGATAGCAATCTTAAATAAGTTTTAGTTTATAAAACTAAAACTTGATATTTATATAATTATTAGAAGTTTAACGCAACTCTACCAAATAAATATCTACCGTTAAATCCAAACTGAGGAGAACGTCTAGTATAAACGAATCTTCCACTAGATTGGAAACTTGTTGGTGCTTCATCAGGATAAACATCTAATAAGTTGTTAGCTCCTATTGTAAGAGAAACATGATCACTAATTTTATATCCTACAGATAAATCCGTAATTATTTGAGAAGAATAAACTGGAGGATTAGCTTCATTAGTAGCTTCAGTTGTCTCTCCGTAAAAAGTATTTCTTAAGAATATACTTAATTTATTAATATCTAAAGAGTGAGACAAAATAGCTTTTACTCTTGGAACAGCTTGCTCTAAGAAAATCTCTGATGTAGTATCAAAATAATTATCTTCTAATCCAGCAGATGTAATTCTAGATGGATATTTTCTATCAGTAACTTCTGTTTCTGAATAAGTAATTGCAAAGTTGTTAGTTAACTTATGCTCTTGCTTTAAGAAAGCAGTGTGAGAAATTACAAAATCTAAACCTCTTGTTCTTGTATCAACAGCATTTGCAAAGAAATTTGCTCTTGTAGCTCCTGCCAAGTTATACAAAGCTTGTAATTCTGCTTTTTCAGTAGCATCTGCAACATCACCAGGTCCGAAAGTCCCCGTTAATACAACTCTATCTTCAATATCAACCACAAATGCATCTAAAGTAATCTTTACATTAGCAGAAGGTATTTTTGCAGTAATACCTGCAGAATAGTTTCTAGACGTTTCTTCTTTTAATTGTTCAATACCCAATAAACCAGCAACACGTGATCCATTAGAGAATGTACCTACCTCTTGGGCTACAGAAACCCCATTAACAATCTCAAATACAGTAGAAGTACGAGAGAAATTAATTTGGTGTAAAGATGGTGCACGGAATCCAGTAGAGTGAGCCGCTCTTAATGTAATATTCTCAGTTGCTTTCAATCTACCCGAAATTTTGTAATTGAATGTAGTACCAAAATCCGAGAAGTCTTCAAACCTTAAAGCACCAGTTACTAAAAATGCATCAGAAAAGTCAAACTCAGTATCGACATATGCAGCATAAGAAGAACGGAATGCATCCACCTCGTTAGATGGTAAGAAACCAGCAAAACACTGGCAACCTGATGGTCTATTTCTACCTAAAAAGTCTTTAACATATAACTCATCTGGAGTTGTAGGTGTTACTAATTCACCATTAACATCATAATTACCCCAAGATCTTTCAGAACCTTGTCTTAACACATAATTTTCCATTTTAAACTCAGCACCAAATGCTACGTTAATACCTTTCATAGAACCAGGATTTTCCCAGTATCTAGACATATCTAAGTTAGCAGTATTTTGTGTAAACGTATGTCCACCAGCGTTAAATTCAGTTGGAGAAGCACCTTGTAAAGTTGCATTGTGAGTCTCTGTAATAAAATAGTCAAATGAATTTGATCCAAAAGTATTAGATAAATCTATCCCCCATTCACCAACTTCACCTGTAACACCAACTGCTACTGATTTATCAATAATGTTAGAGTTAATTAAAGGAACTGTACCATGTTCATAAATAGAAGTAGTTGTTCTTGATTGGCTAGGCAATCTATAAAAACATCCTGATTGACCTGTTCTATAAGAAACACCACCAAAAGAATAAAACTCACCAGTTTCTCCAAAAGGAATACTTAAGTTAGCGAAGAATTTACCCCCTCTTACTTGAGATTGACCAACACGCATGTTATAATCAGAACGTTCTTGACCTCTTGCAGCTAATTCAGCATCAGTATTATCAGCTCCCAAAATAGTTTTCAAAGAATCAAAAGTAGGTGCACTCTGTATTAAATTATTTACCTCAGTTGAAAAACCAGCTTGACTAGCATAAGACTGAATGTCAGCCATAGATGATTGAGTAATATCTAAAACACCATTATCTCTTGCTATTCTTTCTACTGAATTTGCTCTGTTTAAAATATCTCCAGTAAATTCTCTCATTCTATTGGTTGCTCCACGGAAGTTTAATTCACCTGTAAAGTTAATGAAACCACCTTCTTCTCCGATAGGTAGACCGTAGTTAGCACCAAAGTTTACAACTTCACCATCTGTAGATTTAGTTTCACCACCAAAAGCACCAATATTTTTTGTAAAGTGAGAACCTGTAGAAGCAGTTACGTTCAACTTATTGAAAGTTTTTTTCAATTGTAAGTTAATTACACCCGCAATCGCATCAGAACCATATTGAGCAGCAGCTCCATCTCTTAATACCTCAATATTAGAGATAGCAGCAGCAGGAATAGCAGATAAATCCGTTCCTACGTTACCTCTACCAAAAGTACCATTTACGTTTACTAATGAAGTATTGTGTCTTCTTTTACCATTAACCAAAACTAATACTTGATCTGGACCTAAACCTCTTAAAGAAGCTGGGTCAATATGATCCGTTCCATCAGAAATAGTTTGCTTGTTAGAAGAGAATGAAGGAGCTGAAGAAGCCATAATATCATTCAAATCTGTTTGAGGAGCAGCAGTAGTTAATTTAGATACATTAATTACATCAACTGGAACAGGAGATTCTGTGTTTGTTCTAGCAGGTGCTCTTGAACCTGTTACAACTACCTCATCCAATTCTTGACCTTGAGCCATAACAACATCTAGAGTAGTTAGACCAGCTATAGACATTTCTTTGTCTGAGTAACCAACATAGCTAAAAATCAATACCGCAGCATCACTTTCAACTGTAATTTCATAATTTCCTTCAAAATCGGTTGTTGTTCCGTTTGAAGTACCTTTTTCAATGATTGTAGCACCAATAAGTTCTCCTTCTGAATCAGAAGTGACTTTACCGGTAATCGTTGTTTGAGCGATTGCAAAATTTGCAACCAAACCCATCACTAATAATAGTAATAATCGTTTCATACCTTAAAATGATTAAATGAATAAATAAAACTTTTTTCACAAAAAACTATTGCAATGAGGCCTTGAACATACTCTCTTCAAATTCAACATAGAATTGTTAATGAAACATTAAAAAAAGAGCATAAAAAAGCTTTCATTTGTCATAATCAATTGCGTTATCTAAATATTAAAATTCTGTAAAATTAATTTTTTACCAAAAAAAAACGACTTATTCAGGCATTATTTTGAAATTTTTTAAGCTTAGAGACGGATTTAGACAATAATTTATAAACTGAGTTAATTTCTAAGTCCATAATCTTCGAAACACTTTGACTCGTTTCATCTTCAAAATATCTTAACAAAATAACTTCCTTTTCTCTATCCGATAATTGCTTAAAAGCAACGAGAAATTTCTCTTCATTAATCTGTACTAACTCTTTTGCTAATAACTCGGATTCGGGCGTTTCCTTATCAAAAAAATCGTCTCCTTCTAATAATACCGTAGCTTTCTGAATACTGCTTTTCTTAAAAAGTAATCTTCTAAAACTAATGAGCAGGTACTGCTTCAAAGAATCCTCTATAAATATCGTTTTTCTATTCTTATAAAAATTTATAAATACATCTTGTATTTTATCTTTAACTTCTTCTCTATCCGAAATCAAGTACATACCATAATTGTATAAAACATCTGAATATTTATTAAACAGGGTATCGAAAGCAGCAACGTCATCTTCCTTGCTGATTTTATTCCACAGTAATAAATCTTCATTAATTTTACTTTCCAATCTCTATTAGCTTTAATTTTTTTAGTGATACTGATGGTACTTCACTTAATTGTTCTTTAGACGAGTATAGTTTCTTTTATGATAAAAACAGGGCGAAATTATAAAATATATTTGTTTCTACCAACGGTTTATAAATAGAATTAATTTAAATAAGTTTGTAACACGCATTAAGCGACTTCATTCTGTTTCAGTAATGTTTGATAATCAATGGCTCCGACACTAGAAACACCTCCTACTGCAACTACGCCAAAAATTGTATCCACTGCTGCCATAGTCTGTTTATTATGTGTTACTACTATAAATTGAGATTCTTTTGAAAAATCTCGGATGATACTATTAAATTTATCAATATTGGCATCATCTAACGGAGCATCAACTTCATCAAAAATACAAAACGGAGCTGGCTTCAGTAAGTATAACGAAAAAAGTAGGGCTGTCGCTGTCAGGGTTTTTTCTCCACCTGATAATTGTGAGATACTCAAAGGTCTTTTTCCTTTCGGTTTCGCAATAATATCTATTTTTGACTGTAAGGGTTGAGTAGGGTCAACTAATACTAAATCGCAAGAATCATCTTCGGTAAATAAACTTCTAAATACTCGAATAAAATGTTCTCTTGCTTTAGTAAATGCGTCTAAAAATTGTTTCTTGGCGGTTTCCTCTATCTCTTGAATTGTTAACATTAGTGTTTCTTTAGCTTCCAGAATATCATCTTTTTGCTGTGTTATTTCTTGATGACGTGCCAACATTTCATCGTATGCTTCTACCGCTAGTGGATTTATTTCTCCAAATTTTTCAATTTTTACTTGCAATTTTTCCACTTCACTTTCCAAGTCTTCTACCGAAACATCTTTGGTTTCAATTTTTTCATTCATAATCTGATTCAAATCAATTCCAAAAGCGACTTTCATCCGCTCGCTAATTCGTTGAAGATTTAGTTTGACTTCAACAAAACTATCTTTTAACCCATCCAAAACTTGTTGGGCAAAATTCAAACTCTTTTGTGTATTTCTAATATTCAATTCAAGTTCTTCAATATTTTTCTTGGATTTAAAAAAATCAACATCTTTTTCGTCTAATAAGGCGATAGACTCTTTTTTTTCTAATTTTAGTTTTTCAACCAGAGTGGATTGTTCTTTTTTAGCGTCTTCTAATTTTTTTTGTTTTTCGGACAAGGACTGATGCTCAGCGATATTTTTATTCTTGTCTTTGTCTAAATATTCTATTTCGCTTTCTAATGATTTGCATTTTCCTTCGATATTATCAACCAAGTTTCGTTTTTGAATGATTGATATATTATATTGGTTAAATAATTCGGTAGATTTATTTTTTTGAGAAGATATTTCTGCAATATTTACTTCAAACTGTTCTTTCTCTTTGTCTAGTTTTTCTAATGCTCCTCGATTTTCGTCTAGTGCCGAAACACATTCCGCTAAACCTGATTTAGAATTTTCTATACTTAACCGTATTTTATCGATTCGTTCAGACAGGTTTTTTTGTTGCGTATCAAATTGTTCTATTTGTTTTTCATTGGCAAGAACTTCCGTTTGGAAACCTTTTATTTTAACTTCTAAATTTCGAATATTTTGTTGCCATTTGAAGTGTTTCAGTGATTGAAGTTCTTTGCGAGTTTCTTCTATCTGAATATTTAATTCTTTTAGGTCAATTTTATAGGCTTCTATATTTTCTTTTAAATGCTCGATATTCTTTTTTCTACCAATCATCTTACCTTCAAACAAACCCACCGAGCCTCCTGTCATTTGAGAATTATGACCGATAATGGTCCCATCTAATGTCACAAAAGTTGTTTTGTCAGGGATATTGTTCGGCAACGATTCACAAAAATAAACGTCTAGCAAAAGGTTATTTAATAAATTTTTATATTCTTTATCACATTCTACAACATCAATCGCAGCTATTTCGGTTTGCTTTTCCGCTTTTCTATCTAAGAATGAAATATTGTTATTAATAAAGAATGCAGATTTACCTTTTTGCGAATTTTGCAATTTATGTATGGCTTCGAGTGCTACGTTTTTGTTTTTTACGACAAAGTATTGAAGGTAAGGTTTTAGGTAATTTTCTAATGCCGTACGATATTTTTCGGGGCAAAAAATAAGGTCTGAAAGAATAGGAGCATCAAAATCTGTTTTTTTCTTCAAAAATTTAGAGGACTCTGGAAAACCTTCCATACTGTCAACCATACTTTTGAGCAATTTGTATTCATGGGTCTGTGCCTGTTTCGTATTATCAACCTTAGTGTACTTTGCTTTTAAATCGTCTAGTTTCTGTTCGGCTACTTCCAATGCTTCTAAACGCTTCTCTTCTTCTTTTTCTGCGGTTTGTTTTTCTGAATTAGATTGCTCAATAGCTTGTTTTTTTTCAAGAATATTAGTTTCAAATTCCTTTAACCGATTAACATTTTTTAATTGTTCTTGTTCTAATTGGTTAATATTTCGAGTATCGTTTTGAATTTGTGATTCAGCAACAGCCTTTTTACGTTCCCATTGATTCAAAACTTGACGCAAAGATTGTTGAGATGTTGATATTTTTTTATTCTTTTGAATTACTTCTTGATAAGCCAACTCAATTTTATCTTTTTCATCTTGGCTTTCTTGCTTATCAATTTCTAATCCTTCGAGTTCATTTAGCGTAGTTTTTCTTTGATTTTCTAACTTTATTAACTCCTCTTTACAATTTTCCTTTCGTTCTTCAAGCTGTTCTAACAATGGTTTGCCTTTAGAAAGACTTTGATCAATAAAAGATAGCTCTTGGTCAATGAGTTTTTGTTGGTTTATAGCTTGATGAATTTTGCCCGAAACACTATTAATTTCTCTTTGATCTACAGCCCTTTGTTGTTCAAGTTGATTATATTTTGTTTTTGCTTTTTCAAGCGTAATTTCATATTGAGGTAAAGATTGGTTAAAGTGATTTACTTTTTCAGATTCTTGACTAATTTTGGAATCGAGTTCTTTATATTTTTCCGTATAAGATTTAGCTTGAAGTTGTCCAAGTAACACTCCTTTTTCATGGTAAGCTTCTTTGAGTGCGTAAAACTTTTTAGTTTTTTTTGCTTGTTTTTCTAATGATTTTAGATTGCCTTCAATTTCAAATAACAAATCCTCTACCCTATCCAAATCCGCCGTTGTATGATTCAGCTGTCGAATGGTATCTTTCTTTTTGTTTTTGAACTTTGAAATCCCCGCAGCTTGTTCAAACATTTTTCTACGAGCATCGTCTTTGTCTTGAAGAATATCGTCAACCATTCCTAAAGCAATAATAGCGTATGAATTAGAGCCAATTCCTGTATCTACGAATAAATTCGTTATGTCTTTTAATCGACAAACTACCCCATTCAAACGGTATTCACTTTCTCCACTTTTATAAAGAACACGAGTAATTTCTACGGTTTGAAAAGCAGTAGGCAGAACATTTTTATTGTTTTCAAAAACCAATGAGACCATAGCCATTGTAGCTGGACGTTTGTTTTTAGAGCCATTAAAAATGACATTATCCATTTTTTCTAAGCGAAGTTCTTTACTTTTTTGTTCGCCAAGAACCCATCGAATGGCATCTACGACATTTGACTTCCCAGATCCATTAGGACCTACCACGCCGATTACATCGGCATCAAAATGAAAAGTTGTTTCGTTCGCAAAGCTTTTGAAACCTTTTAATATTAGTTTGCTTAATCTCATACCATACCGATAACTAAACAAGTATTCAGGCAACTAGAAATACTTAGTGTTTAGGTTAAAAATTACAAAAATAAGCAAATTTATTCTTTAACAAACGGGTAGATGAACAAGGTAAAAAACCTCGAAAAAGAAATTTTAACGATAGAAACTTAGAAATACTGATAATTTTAAGAAAAAAATTACACCAATGTACTATTTTAAAGACTTTAGCACAAGTTTTGCTTATTCCAAAATAGGTAAAACGAAATAAGGATGAATTTAAAGTTTAACAAAGTTAAAAACATAAAAGTTCCATTAATTTTATTTTTTGGAATATTTTTTTTAACTCAATATGGAAACACTCAAGTAGTCGCAGATTTTGAGATACAAAATAATAGTAATAAAGATTGTGCTCCTATATCAGTAACGATGAATAACACTTCTTCACATTCTGGAGGAAGTACAGCACTATTAACATATTCATGGAGTAGAGATGGTGTATTCTTTTCTCAAGAACAAAGTCCTAGTCTCAATCTATTAGATGGCGGCAATTTTGAATTTTGTTTAACCACTTCTCACCCTAGCTTAGGCGAGAAGACGACTTGTAAAAATTATAATTTATTCGATTTACCTATTATCAACATTAGTTCTAGCCCTACTTTCGCTTGTGATACATTTATTCCTAATATTAGTATAACGTCAAGTTCGAGAATTGATAGTTTAGCCCTAAATTTTGGAGATGGCGTATTAGAAACAGCTATACCTAATAGCACTTCGTTTAATGTGAGTCATCAATATAATGCAGATGGCAAATACTCAATAACAACTTTCGTCGTTGATGAAAATGGTTGTAATGTAACAACAGAAGCACAAGATTTGGTTAGTTTATTCAAAGTAGATGAAATAGAGATATTCGCGTCCAGTTTTTCTTCATGCCAAACAACACTTCCTGTAACCTTTAGTTCTTCAATCAACAACCCTGACGATTATACCTTTGATTGGGATTTTGGAGATGGAAATAGTTCGTCTGAAGCTAGTCCTACCCATATTTATACAACCCAAGGAGAATACACGGTCACTCTAGAAGCAACTGCCCTAAGCTGTTCCAAAAAATTAGAATTAGGTAAAAAAATTACTTTAGGTACAAATACCGAAATTAATCTAGCTATATCTGACAGTTCCAATTGTAGTTTCAATACTTACCTACTGAGCACAGATGTTGAAGAAGAACGAATACAAGATATTCTGTGGGATTTTGGAGATGGAAATACCAGTGACAATATTACTCCCGAAGTCAACTTAACTGCAGGTATTCATAATATTAGTGTTACAATAACCGAAAACTCAGGATGTATTATTAATGGTAACATCAGTCACACAGAAACACCTAAAGTAGTTCATACAACAACAGTGGTCAAAAATGTCCCAGACACTACTTGTTTATCAACACCGATTGAATGGGTAGCAACTTCGACAGACCCTAATGCAGTATTTAGGTGGAATTTTAACGGAATCGTATCATTTGGGAATACATTATCTCATAGTGCTGTAACTCCCCGGTTTTATTCGCCTGTTCTATTTGTTGATTATTCAACAGGGTGTACAGAACAAGTAAACGTGCCTAGAGTTTTGGCATATAGTTTCAACATTGATTTTAATTCTAACCAAGTTGATGGCTGTATACCTTTTACTAGTACATTAGAACCTATAGTTCCTTTTTCGCAAGAATTATTTAATATCAAATGGGATGTTAATACCGATACTTATTCAGATATTAACCCTAATGTAAATATTGCCGATACTATAAAAAGAGATGTTCGTTTAATCGCTACTAATGCTGAAGGATGTACGGATACTATTTCAAAAGCAAACTATATCACACCTGGTTATACGGTGGATAACCCTATTAGTATTCCTTCTGGTTCTTTTTGTGTAAATAATACAATATCATTCACTGTAGACAATATAGTAGATCCAAATTCTATTTTTATTTGGAAATTTGGTGATGGAAACGCGGGTACAGGCTCCCTAGTTGAACATAAGTACCAAAGAGCAGGGAAATATGAAGTGGGTGTTGTCGTCCAAAATTTTGGATGTTCTTTTGAAAAAACAGCTCCTGATTCGCTAGAAATTTTAGGTCCTGAACTCAGCCTTATTACCACTAAAGATTGTAATGATAATGTTGTCAATTTTCAATCGAAAATTATTAACGCAAGTAGTTTTCAATGGAGTATCGATGGACAAGCATTAGTTGACACCCCACAAAATTTCACTTACCAATTTCCTGTGGACTCTAGCTTCTTGGTTACCTTAGATGCATTTGATAATTCTACAGGCTGTTCTAATAGGCAAGAAACAACCATCAATACTAGCCAAAATTCAGACCTTTCATTTAGTCTTAGTAGGACAACAGGTTGTATTAACGATACCGTTTTTATTGATTTGGATACGGCTCTTATCGGTTCATATAGTGTTATTATTCCATCGTCTCCTATTACGGTAGATATTAATTATGACAATTCAGTAAAACCGTTTCTTACCTTTTCTGCTCCTATAGAATTTAAAAACATACAAATTATAGGGTTTACGAAATCGGGCTGTTCTGTATTTCATCAGTTTAATGAAACCATTAGAATAGGACAGGTTTTAAGTACTTTTGATGTCATCTCTAATCCGCAATGTACTCAAAACGAATTAGAATTAATATCCTTAACCCAAAGTCCATTCCCTATAAAGTCTTCTTTTTGGACAAGTGAAGGCGATACTATTGCTTCAGGATTAAGGGATACGGTCCCTCTTTTTCAAAACAAAGTATATGGCTTAACCTTATTACAAGAAGACTCTTTAGGTTGTACAGGAACTCAATCTTTAGCATTTTTTAACAACCTGAATACCCCTACATTAGATTATGAGTACGAACCTATTAGTTGCGATAGCGCATTGTTTCAATTTCAAAGTAATTCTATCAGTACACTACCTATCGATCACCTTTGGACGTTTTCAAATGGAGAAACTTCGCAGCTACCTAATCCTGAAATTGGATTTGACGCTGACGGAACCTACGAGGTGTGCTTAGAAATTTCAAACTCTGCCAATTGTGTAATCAAGCAATGTGATTCTATATTTTTTGGTGTAGAACACCCAGGCTTTGAAGCTACAGAAACATTCAAAAGTTGTGCAAATACTCCCTTATCTCCTACCTTTACCAATCTTGACCCTTTAGCTGTAAGTAGCGTATGGAATTTTGGCGATGGCGGTGCATCTTCATCACAAATGAGCCCTATTAATAGTTTTTCTAGGGTGGGAATTTATAATGTGACCCTATATTCTACCAACGAGAGAGGTTGTGTTGATACCGTATCGAGAGAGGGCTTTATTGAACTGCAAGGACCAGTTGCTTCTTTCACGAATTTAACCCCTAATGGCTGTTTACCTTTAGAAGCTACTTTTGAAGTTACTGCACAGAATGTGACAAACTTTAATTGGGATTTTGGGGATGGAAATGGTTTTCAAGAAACACAAAGCAATAAAACATTCATTACTAGTCACTTATACGAAGTAAATGGGTCTTTTTCTCCCTCTTTAATTATTACCGATAGTTCTGGTTGCGAAATCGAAGCTACCATAGAAAATCCTGTCGTTATAGAAAATAAAATACCTGATTTAATTTTTCCTGAGGCAGGGTCAAAATGCTTAGGATCCAACAATTCTGACCTTATAATTTCAGCAAGAGACAGTTCTATTATTAGTAATTTGATATGGGAAATCCCTGGTGCTGACGGCATTAGTTTCGAAAACGAAGGAAGAGTTGCAGCTATCAGTTATACCCAGTTTGGTTCGTATGACATAGTTGTAAAAACATCAAACACTTATTGCTTAGATAGTATTGTTCATCCAAATGCTGTAATTATCAATAATCTTCCCGTTCCAGAAATCGAACTAAACGAATCATTATTGTGTGGAACAGAATTAAGAACCCTAACCGATAGAAGTCAAAATACACTTAGCAATAAAAACAAGTGGGTTATCAACGATACTGATGTATATGAAGGATTGCCACAAATAAATTATACGTTTACGGATCAACACTCTGGAAATATTAAATTAATTGTCGAAAATGATTTTGGTTGTGTAGATACGTTAGAAAAACAATTAGAAATTTTTCCAAATATAAGTATCGAAATTGCTGAACCAGATGTTGTATGCAAAGGGGAAGAAATCACTATTTCGCCTATTCTCAATCAACAAATACCTGAGTTGGAATTAATCTGGATAGAAAACAACGATACGCTGAATGTAGCAGACCCTTTTAATTTAGTTTATCAGGCAAATGAGAATACGGTACTAACACTTGTCTTAAATTCATCTAATGGTTGTAGTCAAAGAAAGGATGTCAACATTAAGGTACATCCTGACCAAGCACCCGAATTTAGTTTAAATATTCCACCTAGTGTTTGCCCCAACGATGTGGTCGCTTTAGAAGTAGAGCCTGTTTTTGATGGTTATACCTTTGAATGGGAATCGAATAATGAAGATGTGTCTTGTAAAACTTGCGAAAGAACATTTATTCAACCTGACGCAAATTCAACTTACAAAATAACCGTAAGCAGTACTAATGGTTGTCAAGTAACCGAAAACGTGAACCTAAATATCGTAAACCCTAATCCAGAAATAGTTGCAAACGAATTAGTTGTTTGTCAAAATGTAGCTACTCAAGTAAATATTGACCCTACATTACAAGATGTTAATTGGTTTCCTGCTGTTGATATTGATTGTTATGATTGTTTAGACCCTTCATTTAGCACTAATATCAATAGAACATACACAGTATCTGCGACAAAAAATGGCTGCCCTGTCCAAGATACGATTAACCTAATAGTTGCTAATAATGAAGAAGCATTCCAATTAGAAGATAAATCAGTTTGTCCTCAAGAAACCATTTCTATTCAAAATCCAATTACGAATTCAGTTCAATGGTATGTAGATGATGTGCTGATCAATTCAGGAAATACATTAAATCATCAAATAAATAACGATTCTTCCATAATAAAAATGTTGGTTACACTAGATAATTGCTCTTTTGAACAAAGTGCTACTTACAAAACCAATAAACAAATCGAATTAAATGTTGAGGACTATTCAATTTGTAGAGGCGATACGGTAATCGCTAATTTCCAAACCAATGGAATCCCTCAAATAGAAGGAATTACTAATTTTACTACCTTACCGAATGGAAATGGAATGACCGCATATTCTTTCACCATCAATCCAACTGAATCGTCTAGTATTTTAGTAACCGCAGCCGAGGGGAATTGTACCCCAATAACCAACGAAATAGATATTACTATAAATGACCCCATTGAAATCATACCTACTTTTGATGATGAATATTTCAATAATAGAGAAAAAATCCTTTCTTTCGAAACTGATGCCTCACAAATAGTAAATGCTTCGTGGAAAAGTAATGCTCCGCTTAGCTGTGATGATTGTTTAAATACTTCTGTCAATCCAAACGAGGAAGACTCTATCATATTAGATTTATCTATTATCGATATTAACGGTTGCCAAGCATCCGCTTCTTATGGGTTTTCTAGTGTCGAAAATTGTAGAAATTTGAACATAGTCGCTGCTAATACCTTCACACCAAATGGAGATGGCAATAATGACTTGTTCATAATACGGGGGGACTTAGAAGTAATTAGTATCGACATTTACGATAGATGGGGAATTCGAGTATTTAGCGCCAATGGAAATGTTCCATGGGACGGAAAAATAGAAAGAAAACCTGCATCTCACGGGGTATATACATACGCAGTAGTTAGTATTTGTCCATATACAAACAAGGAAGTCATTCTAAGTGGAGACATAACTTTGGTACGATAATTTCATTAAAAAAATCACACACTTTTATAGAATAACACGCCATTAAAAATTAGAAATAGAGAAAATACAAACACCTGTTCTTTCATTTTTTAACTGACAGAGCTAAGCATCAAACTACTATGAGAATATTAATAAGCATAATTATATTTATTTCGTACAATCTAATTGTAAATGCACAGGAGCGTCATTCTACACAGTATTTTTTCTCTCCATTAAGTCTTTCTCCTGCCAATGCCGGAGTTCACGAAAAAGACATGAGGTTTAATGTTTTGTATAGAGACCAATGGGCTAAAATAACAAACCCTTATCGAACAACGGCTATTTCCGCTGAGTCGAAACTATTACAAGGTTTTTTGAATTCTAGAAATATTTTAGGGATTGGGGTACAACTAATAAACGATCAAGCTGGTGGAGTAGATCTTACTCAAAATGATATTTCAGCTTCTCTAGCCTACTCTCGTTCTTTTGACAAAAAGCAACGCACCTATATTGGATTAGGTTTTGATTTTGGATATATTACGGAGTCATTCGACCAAAGTAAAGCCATATTTGACAATCAAATTGTTGGTTCTCAAATCAATACCAACCTTAGTTCAGGAGAAACAACCTTGAGTTTTAACAATAGCTATTTTGACGTAGGGTTAGGCGTTTCTTTTTCTTATTCAGGTGACAAATTTAACTTCTATTCGGGACTAAGTTCTTATCATATTAATAAACCATCTAGTAGTTTTCTTTCAGAAGGAGATTACACCGTACCAAGGTTGGATAGAATGTATGTAGGCTTTGATTACTTATTCAATAAACAATTTGGAACAACTCTACGTTCTGTTTATTCTATGCAAAATGGGCAATCAGAAATATTAGTCGAAGCGTTAATTGCCCTGTATTTTGGTCATTTATTCAATATTGACAATCATAGAACATTAAAAATAGGTACTGTAATGCGTCTAAACGATGCACAAGCCTTAGTCATGAGGTATGATTTTGGGGCATTGAGTTTTAGCTTTTCGTATGATTTTACAGTTTCTACGCTAAATCGTGCTAACCAAAGTCAAGGTGCACTTGAAATAGGGCTATCTTATTTGATAGACAGCCCTCTTCCTTCTAAAAACAATCATCCTGTTCAATGTCCAAGATGGTAATAGATTATTTTTTAACAATAGGTTCTATCATAATTCCTTCAGAACTCGCTAATCGTAAAAAGTAGATGCCATTTTGTAAGGCTGAAATATTAAAACTATGCTCAAAATTTCCAATCACATTTTCAAAATTACTAACTTCAAGGCTTCGGCCCTGTAAGTCTAGAATTTCTAGCTTAAAATCTACTTTTTTCGAAAACTGATATTGTATCGTTAGTTTTTCTGAGGTAGGGTTCGGGAAAATATTAGCATCAATCAATACTTTCGATAGACTTTCATCTATATTCGTAAATAGTTTTTCGCTTTCTTCTCTTAACCGTTGTTTACTGTAAAGTGCATACCCTCCTGGTTCAAGTGAGATTGAAAATCTTCCATTTACAACATTCAATGAATCGTTTGTAAAATATTCATACCACGTTCCATCTTCATCAAAAGTCAAATTCAACACCTCGTTTGATAAAGAAGCGTTTCCAAAAGTATAAATTTCTTGTGTTTCATTTTTCAAATGAATATTTTTCACTGTCCCATCTAACGAATACTCAAAATTTTCGTCATGAAAAATTTCATGTTCGTTACGAAGCTTCATCATAGCAGCGGTCACTTCAAATAAGTGCAATCGGTTTTCATTCTCTAAATAATCCCAACGAATAGGTTTTCTTGACAACCTACAATCGCCATTTACAGTGCCGTTTTCGCAACGATTAATTGAAAAATCAAAACCTTGTTCTCCAAACTGCCATAACATTTTGGGACCTGGAATTGAGTAATACAAAGCCGTCAACATTTCTGTTCTTTCTAATGCGGTTTCAATATTTTTAAGATTATA
>CALAJP010000056.1 GCA_937922815.1 uncultured Saprospiraceae bacterium | reverse complement strand
GTTAAGAAAAATAAAAGTAGTATTGACAACGAATATTGGTTGAAATATACTTTGCAGAAAAAAACATGGTCAAGTGAAGTTTTTTACTTACTTCTCAGGGTCTCGGATAGCAAAAGCAAGCTTAAAAAAGCTAAAGTGTTAATTGTTAACCTTTTAAAAGTAGGGATGATTTTTTCTAGAATTAAGGAACTACAATCAACAAATTTTATGAAAGGTGTTTAGAAAGTAATTCAAGTACTTTCTAATACATAAGGAATTGGTCTATTATAATCAATGCCCTTTATTCAGTTGAAAAATATTTTAATTCGAGAAAAATTAAATTTTTCGATTTCAATCAGTGTGTTTAATTCATTTCTTACTATTATGCATGCTTCACTTCCATTGTTTCTGTAATTTTGTGAAATGATATGGTCAAATTTTTGAAAAAATAATATAAATTATGTCTAGTGAATACGAATAATTCATACCCAAATAAATGTAGAATATCTGACTCAGAACTTAAAAGATGAGTATCTTAAAATTATAGAAAAAACCATTAAACTTATCTTTATTTGGAAGGCTAATTAGAAATTTTGACCAATGTAAAACCTGATTCTTTCAAGAGAAAAATTAAGATTCTAAAAGAGAGGAAATAAACCTCAATAAATTTTCAAAAATAAAGCTTAACTACTTAGCAAAAATAATTAAATTTCTAAGAAATAAAGGAAAAGTATCTTTGGAAAGATTACCTTTCCGTCTGCATATAATGGCAATTGAAATGATTATATACTTGATCTTGATGAGAGAATTGAGTCAATAAAAACGTCACCTGACCTTGATTTAGTGCAATCCAGCACCATTTTTATTTACTAAGATTTCAATCATTTGTATTAAGGAATTTGGTGAGGTAGTTTCTAAACAAGTTTCAGAATGGATAGTGTAAAATATAAATAGATGGAGAGTAAACTTACAGATAAATCAATATTAATAGTTTCGCCTGAACCTTGGTCTCATATTTTTGTCTCTAAGCATCATTATGCGATTCACTTGGCTGCAAAAGGGAATAATGTCTTTTTTCTTAATCCACCTTCAGATAAATATGATATTGAATCTTCTGAGTACGACGGATTAAAGATTATTTCATATAAAGGGTTCGTTACTGGTTTGAGGATGATGCCTAAATTTATTCGAGGTTTTTTTGTGAAAAAAGTTTTTAATAAGATTGTCAAAATTTGCGATTCTAAGTTCCAAATAGTTTGGTCTTTTGATAACTCAGTATTTTATGATTTAGATTTCTTACCTGAAGATATTTGTAAAATTTCACATATTGTAGATTTAAATCAACATTTTCAATTAGAGAAAGCTGCCAGTTCTGCAGATATATGTTTTTGTACCACTTCTCACATACTCGAAAAGCTTTTGAAATCGAATCGAAAATCATTTTTTATTAATCATGGATACAATTATCAAAATGTTAACAATAATGAGATCGAATTACCTGGAAATAATAAATTAAAAGCACTTTATGTGGGTAATCTTTCCATGAAATACATAGATTGGAACATTCTCAACAAGGCAATAGAAAAATTTCCGCATATTGATTTTATTTTCATTGGTCCAAATATGAATGACTTTGATTTGTCATTAAATAAATATCATGAATACAAAAAGGAGGTATGCCAAAAGCAGAATGTATTCAGTGTAGGAAAAATTAGCAGCAATGACATAATGTCTTTTTTAAAAGCTTCACAAATTCTTATGATTAGTTACCAAGAGGCTCATCATATGGATCAAGCAAACCCTCATAAAATACTAGAGTATTTAGGATCTGGAGTCCCTATCATTGCTACTTTTACAGAGCAATATCAAGAATATTCTAACCTTATTAAAATGCCTAATTATAATAAAGATTGGGTGATGAATTTTGAAGAATTACTAAATAGTAAGGAGTTGTACGATGGGGACTTAAAGAAGGAAAGAATTAAATTAGCATTGGAAAACACATATGAAAAACAAATTGAGAGAATTGAGAACCTAATTGATCAACATGTTCAGAGTTAAAATATGAAGAACTATTTGATTTCGATAATAATGCCTGCTTACAATGCAGATAAATATATTGAGGAAGCAATAAAATCAGTAATAAATCAAACTTATGAAAATTGGGAATTACTGGTTATCAATGATGGAAGTAAAGATAACACTGAGTTAAAAATTAAATTATTTCATGATTATAGGATAAAGTATTTTATAAAGGAAAATAAAGGAGTTAGTTCTGCAAGGAATATAGGAGTGGCGAATATGCAAGGGGATTATTTTTGCTTTTTAGATGCGGATGATATTCTACCAAAGAATTCTTTAAATTCAAGGTTAAAAGCTTTTGAATCATCTAGTGAAATAGATATTGTAGATGGTAGTGTGTCAAAATTTATTAGTACCATAGAGAATGTGATTGCACAATGGTCACCTTCTATGAAGGGAAATCCTTTGAAAGATTTAGTCACTTTAGGAGGGAATTCCTTTTTTGGGCCAACTTGGATGATTAAGAGAGATTCGATTTTAAATCCAGTTTACTTTAATGAAGAGATAACACATGGTGAAGATATGCTTTTTTTTATAGAATGTGTAGGCAGATATAAACTAAAGTATGCCTATACAAATGATATAATCCTACACTATAGGTTACATGACTCTTCTGCGATGACTAATTTGGATATGTTAGACAAGGGCTACAAAATGATCTATCAATGTTTAAAATCTTATGAATTCGTTAGAGGAAAGTGGCTTTTCATTTATCTTTTGAAATTCAAAAAGATAATTTTTCTTTCATTTTTAAATGTTAAGCTTTTTAAGAAAGCTTTTAAAACTTTAATTCAATGAATATACTCTTTTTGGGTTATTGGAGCCTGAATGATGGATTGACTCAGGCAACTATTATCCCACATTTAAGAATATTATCATCATTTGAAAATATTTCGCAAATTGTTTTTTGCACTATTGAGAGAAATAAATCTAATAGTCCAAATGCACTAGTGTTAAAGGAATTTCCTAAGGTTATCTTTATTCCTTTAAACTCTAAAGAAAGTAAAATCCCATTAATGGATAAACTACTTGATTTTACCCAATTTCCTGAAGAAATTAGTAGATTATGCCGTGATTATCAAATAGATCGAATAGTTTGTCGAGGAGCCCCAACTGGAGGATTAGGTTATCTAGTTTCAAGAAAAACGAAGATACCTTATCAAGTAGAATCTTATGAACCCCATGCTTTATATATGCTCGAGTCAGGAGTATGGAACAAATTTGACCCCAGATATCTTATACAAAGGTATTTTGAGAGAAAGCAAAATAAAACGGCAAAGTACTTGATGACAGTCTCACATTTATATAAAATGAGCTTGTTGAAAAAGGGAGTTGATAAAAACAAAATCTATGTAGCCCCATGTGCTGTAGATGGGAATGGCTTTTCTTTTTCATTAGAAAAAAGGAAATTGCTTCGTGAAAAATTGAATATTTCCATGGAAGCGATAGCGGGTGTTTATCTAGGTAAATTTGGAGGAATATACCTAGAAAAAGAAGCATTTCAACTCTTTGAAGAATGTTTTCAATACTACGGAGAAAGGTTCTATTTAATACTATTATGCCCTCAACCTAAGAAGGAAGTTGAGCAACTGATTAGAGATTTTGATATCCCATTAAATAAGGTCTTTATCAAAAAAGTAAAACATTCCGAAGTGCCAGGTTATCTTTCATTATCAGATTTTGCTTTTTCTTTACATAAACCATTAAAAAGTATGATTGGTATATCACCAATTAAAAATGCGGAATATTGGGCAAATGGTCTTCCAATTATTATCTCTGAGAACATTGGAGATGATTCTAAAATAATAGAGGAAACTGAATTTGGTATTATTTTAAAACAAGATAAATCTTTTAAAAACTCACTAAAAAAAATGGATGATTTATTGAAATCTAGAACAATTAAATCACTGAGAGAGGAAATATCGTTAATAGCAAAAAAGTATAGAAGTTTTGATACTATTAAGAATATATATGAAGCTACTCTTAAATGATTTATAATAGTATCAATTGTTTATTTCAAAATATATTAATCATTATGAAAGATTTGTCTTTGTGTTTTATATGACTGATAATCTACAGTTTATTTCTTCTTTGTTAATAAATATTCATTGATTATTGATGACATTTTCTCAGCACCATTAGGGTTCAGGTGATTGTCATTTTTGAAATCTTCTATTTTGAATCTTATGTCGTTTTCAAGATCTAGCAAACGAATATTTTTATTCTTAAGGAGCAGACTATCAATAAAATTATTTCTCCTAAGCAGTTTCTTTTCATCAAAGAATTGTTTGTAAGAAGTAAATAGTGGTGTTTTTAATAAAGTTACTTTAATATTTTTGCTTTGAGCCATGTTAATTACGGCACAAATTTTTGTTCTATTTGATGAATAGTTTTTAAGAGAAATCTTGAAATGACTTTTATTAATTCTTGCATAAGCGCTGTTCATTATCTTATTTCTATCGTAGGATAATTCTTTAAACGCCCCGGGGAAACTATTTGTAGTAAAACCAGCCTCATTAAGTTTGTATTTGAATCTATTGATATTTAAGTATTCTAATAGGTGATTTTTAAAAAAAGATGGGGAAGAAGCAAAAAGTGAAAGTTTTTCAACTAATGATATTTTTTTCATTACAATACCATAATACCTATAATACCATGCAAGTCTAAAATAACTTTTTGACCTCATATCTTCTAAAGAGTGATAATCTACTTCTATAAATAAATGTTTTAGGTTTTTAAGTTTATTAATATGTTTAAAGAAAATTGCACTATCAAGTTGATAATCTTGACTTCCATAGGCAAGATTTGCTGATTTAGATATTATCGAGACTGGATTAATAGCATTTTGAGAATGACTTGATCCAAGAAAAAGCGTTTCAATATCAAGATTTTCTTTCAAATGGAATGCTTTCGTATTGAATGTATTTGGATATTTGAATAGAAAAATTTCTAATGCAACAAAAGAAACAATAATAGGGAGCAGAAAGACAAATAACTTGAAAATAAATCGATGCATTTTTTAAAATTGAAAATAAATGAAAGCTTGTTCTTTTCCAAATGACCAAAAAATAAGAAATATAATTGAATAATATATTAAATTTCTATAGATAGCTTTCCAATTTTCGCCAAGTGTTTCTATTGCAAATTGATCTTTTCTGCCTATCCATTCTATGCCTACAAAAAGAACTATCAGCAGAAGTGTTTTTTTGGGAAAAATCGAATAACCAGTATCTGGTTCAATAATTAAAGGTATTGAAAAAAGTGTTTTAGAAAAAATGCCTGAAATGAAACTGAATGCGTGTGTTAAACTTTCGACCCTAAAAAATATCCAAGCAATAACAGTCTGTATAAATGTAAATAAGATTCCAAGAAATTGTTTAAAAGACGGAAATAGTTTTCCTTCATTTATAACATTTAGATTTTTTCTATTCTTATTGGAAAGTAATAATGGAAGAAAATAAAATGCATTTAAAAACCCCCAGGCAATGAAAGTCCAATTAGCGCCATGCCAGAATCCACTTATTAGAAATATAATAAAAGTATTTCTGACTTTTTTGAAAAGATTTCCTTTGCTTCCTCCTAGTGGAATATATAAATAGTCACGAAACCATGTTGATAATGAAATATGCCATCTTCTCCAGAATTCTGCTATATCTCTAGAGAAATAAGGAAAGGCAAAGTTTTGCATTAAATTGAAGCCAAAAAGACGTGAAGTTCCAATGGCAATATCCGAATATCCAGAAAAGTCTCCATAAATTTGGAAAGTAAACATAAATGCACCCAATACAAGGCTGCTTCCGGAATATTCTTCAGAATTATTAAACACAATATTTGCTATCTCTGCGCAATTATCTGCTATCAAGATTTTCTTAAATAGCCCCCACAAAATTTGCTTGAGTCCACTAACGGCCTTTAGATAATCAAACTCTCTTTGCTCATAAAACTGCGGTAATAAATTCGTTGCTCTTTCTATTGGACCCGCAACCAATTGCGGAAAAAAAGAGACATATGCTGAGAAAGCAAAAAAACCTTTAGCGGGAGACAAGTTCTTTCTGTATAAATCAATCGTATAGCTAAGTGTTTGGAATGTATAAAAACTAATTCCTACAGGTAATATAATGTTGAGAGAATTTGATGTAATTCTATTGCCGAAAAAGGAGAAAGCTTCTATAAAATTTTCTAAAAAGAAATTATAGTATTTGAAGTACATCAAGAAGCCTATGTTTACAATTAGGCTAAGTATTAAATATAATTTTCTTTTAAGAACAGATGTCTCTTGATAAATAAGTTTACCTAGACTAAAGTCAACTAGCGTGCTAAAAAGAATGAGTGCTAAAAACCTATAATCCCACCAACCATAGAACACATAACTGGCTAAAAGAATTAGTATGTTTTGATACTTATATAAACGACTAGGGATTAACCAATATAATGCAAATACGATTGGGAGAAATATGGCAAAATCTATTGAATTAAATAGCATGTTTTTTATTTCAAAGAGATCTTTTAAGATTGAAGTTCTTTAAGCTTTAAGGGGGCTGGTCTAGCTCCGTAGTTATTATTATATTTCGGGATTTCAATGAAATAATAATAACTAAGTTCAAGAAATTCTTTAAAAGTCTCAAATTCCTTCTGCCGTTTAACCTTCGATAGAAATGGGATATATAATAACCTAAAAATATTTGTGATAAAAATGTTTGCGATAAATAAGAAATACGAAAATTTTCCTGTTTTATACCATGCCAAAGCAAAACTAATAAACTGTTGTTTTAACATTATTTTCTTAGTTCCACTTTTACCAACTAAGTGAATAATTTTGGCATCTTCAAAAAACATTAATTCAAAATCCTTGGCTACTCTGTTACGACACCATTCAATTTCTTCAGAATACAAAAAGAAATCAGGATCAAATCCCTTAGTCTCAAGATAGATTTGTTTTTTAAACATCATAAAAGCGCCAGATAAAGCACCTATTTTATTTCTTGGAGGGTAAAGTTTAATATTTAATTTATCTAAAATTAGATTTCGGTTTATGATATACCTGAAAATGTTGTAGCTTGAATTAAATTTCACTTGTAATTTTTCACCATCACCATTTTCCTGCTGACAACCAACAATCCCAATTTTAGGTGAATGATGATTCTTAATGAAATTTAAAGTTTTTCCAATGGCATTTTTTAGAATGATCGTATCAGAATTTAGTAAGAGAAAGAAATCACCCATAGCAATTTCCATTCCTTGGTTATTAGCTATACCAAACCCAACATTTAATTTATTGTTGATTAATCTGATTTTAGGATACTTTTCAATGAATTTTGTAGGGGAACACTCTTTTGATGCATTATCTACAATAATTATTTCGTAAGTAAGATTTTTAGTCTCTTTTATAATAGAATCTATACATTGACATGTTAGATTATAGGTATTGTAATTAATGATAATAATTGATAAATCCATATATGGCATTAATTATAAGTATAAATCATTTAACCAATTGTGACTATAAAAATATTTACTAGTAATTATTTCAAATAATTCTTCCTGACTAGTTTAGGAAAACAAAAGGATAAAAATAAAAGAATTAATTCTTTTGGGCTAAGTATATTAAAATATGTCTTAAGAATCATCAAGCATTTTTTACGCATTAACCCAAACTCTTCTCTCATGATAAGAATGTGTCTTTGCCGATTATGTAAATCTTTTAGTTTTGATTTAAATATAGGTTTATTAGTAGCTTTGTAAATATGATTGAATAGTGCGATTAGGCCATTGGTGAAGTTTAATTGTTGTTCCACTTTATTTTTTTTGTTTAATTGCATCGCGCCTTGAGCATGAACACGGTATACAGCCATTTTTTCTCTTAATCCCCATATGTCACCTTTTAGTGCATTTAATACATAAATAGTATAATCTCCATGGTATGTTTGCTCAAACCATTGTGGTAAAATTTCTATTTCTTTTTTTAAAACTGCACTAGGTGTATGAATAAAATTACCTGATACTAAATCTTGTAAGTGAGTATGTTGTCTCATTTTTTTAGTTATTGAATCAGGTTTTAATTCTTGTATGTCCTCATAAAAAACATCTACTTCATGATGACAAATATTGAATTGCGGGTTTTTTTCCAAAAAACCGACCTGCTTATATAGCTTTTCAGGATCTGTCCAAAAATCATCCCCATCACATAAAGCAATGTATTTTCCTTGACTAGCATGATAGCAAGCCATCCAATTGAGTTTTCCTGCAATATTATGAGGAGAGCTTAAGTTTTTTTTATGAAATAGTAAGTTGATTTTTTTGAATGGATCTTGATTCTTTTTAATTTCTTTTTTAATATAAGTTCTAGTTTCATCTGTAGAGCAGTCGTCACCAATAATAATTTCAATTTGAAAATTAACTTTCTGAGCTAGAATCCCTCTAATGCATTCACTAATATATTCTTCATGGTTGTAGGTGATTACAATTACACTTACTAATGGTTTATTCATTATTAATATAAGTTTCAGCTAACCCAAATCCACTTTGCCCAAATTGATTTCCATTGTAAAACAAGTAGAATTTCTCTCCTGAAGCGATGACATGTGGATATTCAATCATTTTAGAGTCCCAACCTTTAGCACTTAAAGAAATACCTGATTCAGAATCTAAACGGGTCCAAATTATACCATCATAAGATTCCGCATATCCTATCTTATAGCTATTTGATGAATCTGTTCTATAATCTACAAAATTCCTATGAGAATACCACATTTTATATATTGAATTGTGTTTAACAACAGAGGCTTTTACTATTCCAGCTTCAAAATCATTTTTATAATCAATAGCTATAACTCCATTTCTTACCCAATGAATACCATCATTGGACTCTGCATACTTTATATGGTATCTAGGTTCCATCTTGCCTAGTACTTCTTTATACCCAGTACAAGAAAGATACCAGTTTCTCCAGAAACCATCTTCTTTAATAACACAGGTAGAAGCTGAAAAAAAAGGTTCATAAATGTCCCTGTCCCATAGTGGCCCCTCAGAAATTTTAGTAAATGATCTGCCTTCATTTTTACTGATGGCCAAACCTACTGCATTATAATAAGGTACTGTATTTCTTACATTCCATCCTATATAATATAGGTAGATCTCTTTTTCATGTTTAATTGCCCACGAGCACATGACCCCACAGTCATCAAAAGTTCCGGAAGGTCCTGGACTCAATACAGGTTCATCATGCTCATAAATAATCTCTAGTGGATTCTTCGCAGACACATCAATGAAAGATATGTGACTTTTATTTTCTTGATCTCTACTAGTATAATAAACCCGAATTAAATTATTTGAAATTAGGATTGGAGTAGGCACTTGCGCATGGGTTTTGTTCCATGAGTAATTACCTTTAACATTAAAAACGAGTCCCTTTTTAATCCAGTTCATTTTACATTAAATCACGACTGATAGCATTTTCCTTCTTTTTGGCCGGAATACCTATATAGACACCCCATGCTTCTGTATTTCTTGTAACAGATGCATCCATAGCAACTAGAGTGCCCTTAGCCAAGGTAATCCCATCTCTTAAAGTTGCATTTACTCCTAAAAAACAATACTCTTCAATTACACAATGACCTGACATTACTACATGAGAAGTAAAAGATACATGGTCTTTAATAATTCCATGATGACCTATATGATTTCCACTCCATAGGACAACATTGTTTCCAATTTTAGTAAATGGTTGAATTGTATTATCTTCTAATATAAAACAATTATCACCTATTTCATTGTTGAAGAGGGTAGCTTTAGAGCTGATGTAAGAAATCATTTTATATCCCTTTTTTTTAATTGCCTGATATACTTTTGCTCTATCCTCGCTCATTCTTGTGGGAGCCATAGGAGCGAAAAATAAATATTCATTTATTGAATATCCACTCTCAATACCTTCAAAAGAAACAATGGGTAATCCTTTGAATTCTAATTTTTCGGGTAGATACTCTTTGTTGACAGCAAAAGCTATTACCTCATAATCGCTATCATTGGTTAAATAATAATGGGCAAGTTCAGCAAAGTCCTTAATTCCGAATATAATTACTTTTTCCATATCAACTATTTGTATAGGTAAACAGTGTATTCATAAAGACCGTAGTCATTTCTTAGAATAAAATTCCTAGATAAGTTTTTTGTTAAATATTCAATCAATAAGTCCGTAGATAAATGAAATAAATCATCTCTTTCCCAATCTACTGCTTTAGACATGACATTAAAGGCGACACCTTTCTTGGCATGTGAAAATACTTTGGATAGTAATGACCGAAAGAAAAACCACATTTCATCAAAAGTTAGGTCTCTTTTTTCGGTGAATACGCCATTCATAACAATATAGTCGAAAATGGGTAAAGAATAATCTTTACCTTTTAATAAATCAACATGATAGAATTCTTGCTCTGGGAATTTTTTTTTCGCAATCTCTATAAACTTAGCAGAAATATCAGCACCAGCATATCTAATGTTAGTATTTGAAGAGGCTCTTTGTTGCAAGTAGTCTAACATATGTGCTGTTCCACAACCAAAATCTAATAGGTCAATAGTTGTTGATGATTCTTTTATTAATTGAAGCATCAATTCATATCGTTTAGGGACATCATCAGCTATTGGCCAGTCCATCCCTTTATGATTATCTCCATGTAATTGGAAGCACTTCTCATAGTGTTTTGCGATTTTTAAGTATTGATCATCCATAATTATAAGGTATGCTTAAACCAGTGAATATTTATCTAAGAGCGATTTAGTCTCATTTATAGAATTAAACATTATCACATCGATAATTGACAAATTAGGTACGAAAGAAGAATTGAATTGCTTGTATTCAATGTCTTGATCTATTTTGATAAACTTGAGGTTAATGTTGTAATCTGCGAAATAACTAAAATCGTATAACTCTTTCCCCCCAATTGGGTTGATATAGCTATTTGCTTTTTCAAGTTTAGCAATGTCTAAAATTCTTTCTTGTCCTTTAAATGATTGCTTATCATAGCTCTCCGAAGTTTCTACTATATCAGTATTGATCTCCAAATAAGTGCAAATAAGTTTAATACTATTGAATAAAAACTTCGATAGATTTGTCTCTTTTGATTCTATGATTTCTTTTAAAATAGGAAAAACAGTGATGAAAAAAGGTGCTTTTTTATAATTATACTCTATCGAGGTTAATATTTTATTTATTGATTTTCTGTCTTCGGAAAGGCTTATTTCATTGATGTACTTATTCTGACTTGCCTTAGAAAGAGGTAGAGTGACGATTTTGGGGGCATTATTGATTAATATAGAATTTCTGTTTATATATCCCTTATTAATGAAATTGACATCATCAAGGATTATAAACTTGTCCACAGCATTTATAAGTTGAAAATAGCCTAAATAAGGGAAAAAGTAAGGTTGCATTATTCCTAATTTCATAAATGATTATTTTAGATTTTTAAGAATTAGACTACAAATCATTTCGATTTCTACAGAAGTCAACTCATAAAATAAGGGTAAGCAGAGAATTCTTTTGGAAAGGTTATTTGTGTTATCCAATGAATATTTTTCTTCTATATAAGGTAAATCAGCTAAATTAGGATGGAAATATCTTCGTGCAAAAATATTTTCTTCTTCTAAGGCTTTAAAGACTTTTAAACATTGCTGTTCATTTTTAAATGCTACGGCATAATAGGAATAATTACTTTCCCCTCGGTTAATTAATTTAGGTTTTTGAAGTTTTAGTCTAGATAGATATTTATCATACCTTTCATGATCTTTCTTTCTTTTATCAAGGATTTTACCAATATATTTCAAATTCACTAAACCCATTGCAGCATGAAATTCTGAATTTTTTCCGTTTATTCCTACTTCTTCAAAATGCTCTGGTCCTGCATGCCCAAAATTTCTCATTCGCGACATTTTTTTTAATAAATCAGGGTCTTTTGTAATTAGTGCACCTCCCTCAATAGTGTGAAACACTTTAGTCGCATGAAAACTAATAGTAGTAATGTCTCCATAATCTAGTAAAGTGCGGTTATTATATTTAGAGCCAAAGCAATGTGCAGCATCGTAAATAACTTTAAGATTATGTTTAAGTGCTATTTTTTCTATTTGATCAACTTCGCAAGGGTTCCCATAAACATGTGTCGCTAATATAGCGGATGTTTTTTCAGTAATAGCTTTTTCAATTTTAGTTTCATCAATATTGAAACTATTTAGGTTAATGTCTACAAAAACCGGCTGACAATTTTCCCAAACAATGCTAGAAGTAGTGGCTACATAAGAAAACGGAGTTGTGATTATTTCACCTTTTAACCCTAATGCTTTAATTGCAATTTGAATAGCAATTGTTCCATTAGTAGTATATAACAAATGCTTGATATCAAGGTGTTTTTTTAATTCGGATTCTAATTTGTTTACTAATGGACCATTATTTGTCAACCAATTTCTTGACCATATTTCAGCTATAAATGAATTGTATTCTTCTAGAGGTGGTAGAAAAGGTTTAGTTATGTGAATCATTGTACTATTTTAAGTCAGTTGTTTTATTTGCCCAACTAAAAGATTCCTGTAAAGATTCTTCATTTAAGAATTCACAAAAATCTTTATAACTACTCATATCTGCAACATTAATGACTAATAAATCATCTGGTCTATCTTTGAAATATTCTTTAACATCATCGTTATGCCTATTATAAATTTGCGTATAATGATCGTAGTTATAGTAAGACTCTCCATAAACAAAATTTATAGCTTTTAGAGGGTATCCTTTGTAAATGTAAAAAGCATTTCCTAAATCTTCTTTAGTAATAGTGGAACCATTTGTTGCCCATAATTTTGTGTGAAACTTTTTTAGCGAATTGAACCATTGTTTTTCATCATCTCTTATTGTGAGAATAAATTTACTATTTGGAAAATTTTCATCACATATCTTATAAACATTAGGTAGCGAAAAAGGGATGTCTTGAAATGCCTCAGCGCTCTTACAGTATTTGATTAAGGAATTATAATCTTCCTCAATTATATCGTCAAGTAATTTCTCGCCAATGATTTGATTTCCAATTATTAAATCAAATTGTTTTAAGGCTAAATGAGTACTAGTAGTTCCTGTTTTATTAAAACCAATTACAAATACTTTCTGTTTATTTCTTTTAGTTACAATCTTTTCATTTCTCTTTAATTCAATTTTTCTTCTTACTCTTCTGGAGAAAACTGAAATAAAATTATAAAATTTTAGTAGGCTATTTTTCACTAGTCTTTTTTCTGAAATGAATAAGTATCTCACCTAATTTTCCTTTTATTAATGTTTTGGTATCCATATCTGTTTTATAAATTATGAATATAAATAGACTTGAGTAACAAATAACTTTAAAAATAAGTGAAATTAAATTATTTTCTATATTTGTAGTATTAACTATCAACACTAAAAAAACTCCAATCGCCAGTGTTTTATAAAATAATTTCAACTGAGAAAGTATATCTATTTTTATAATATTACTGACAAAATATAGATTTAATCCTAATCCGATAATATTAACTGCAACCAAAGCGTGCAAATATTTTTCTATACCAAAAAAGAAGCCTATTACCAGGGCAATTATGCCAAATGTTTTTTTCCACAAGCCTAAAACTAAATTCTTACCTGGAAAACCCATACCAATAACTACATTTACCATAATGGCACTTAAAGGATAAGAAAAACCTACAACCGCCATTAATTTGAAAAGATTTGCACTATATAGCCATGTTTCAGTAAATAGAATAACAAATAGTTCATCTGCAATAAGAAAAAGTAATCCACTTAGAAGAATAGCAACGAAGGATGAATATATAATTGCTTTTCTATAAATTTTGATGACCTCATTAGGATTATCTTGTATTTTACTTATGACAGGGAAGTATATTCTTGCTAATGTATCAGCAGAATAAGCCCTTACATAATTATCTAAGGTTCTTGCTCTAGAATAAAAACCAAGAGATGTCGCATCAAAGGCTTTGCCTATCATTATAATATCAAGCCTTTGATAAATTGCAGAAATTATCCCATCAGATAACTTTTTACTACTGAAACCCCAAATTTCTTTTAAATCCTTAATTGAAAAATGAAAGCTGGGTAACCATCTTCCATAAGCCCAGTAACATGCTGTACTAATGGTTACTAGCAATATATTCTGATAAACTAAGGCCCAAACATGGTATCCGGTATATGCAAGAAACAAACCAATGCCGCCAGAAAATAATGACGAAATCATTGAAATAATGGAATGAGCTTTGAAATTCATTTCTTTCGTGAACTTCAAAGTCTGAACAATGCTAAGGCTACCTATAAAAAAAGTGATAGATATTACTTCTACTATGTTTTCCAACGATGGCCTATTATAAAAATCACTAATCAATCCAGCTGAACAATACATGAGCAATGAAAACAAGAGGCCAAAAGATACATTCACCCAAAAAACTGTACTAAATAGATTTTGAGTTACTTTTTTTTTTTGAATTAAAGCAGCACCAAAACCCATATCAATGAAAACTTTCAAAACACCTATTATTACTAATACCATTCCTATTAGTCCAAAATCTTCAGGTAGTAGGATCCGAGTTAAGAAAATAGATATAATTAAGCCTGTACTTTGTTTGAATAGCTTACTTAAAATTTCCCAGAAGAGACTTTTCCCAATCATCTATATAATTTTAATACTTGTCAATTCATTACTTTTCAAATATAAAAAGCTATTCAAATTTAACCTGCATGCAAGGTTAAACAGAATATTAATGAAATCATCATGTTTGAGATTAGCAACTTTAACTTTATGATTTCTTTATTTAAATTTTTTCTAGAAATGTCAGGAATTGTGTTACCATGGATTGAAGAATATAACTTTATTCATTACTGTAGGATGAAAAATACTCTATACTCAGCTAATTATTTAGAATTATCTGACAATAAATGACTTTTACGTATCAAATCAAAATTTGAATAATTTAACTACTTTTTTATTTAAGATTTTAATATGTGCTTTGTGACATTACTAGACCAAATTAACTTATTAATTGATCGTGCCTTTCAAGCGTTTGAACGAAAACTAAAGTAAACAGGTATAATTGTATATATTTAATTAGGTATTAGGTGCTATTTTTGTAAGGTATTATAATTGTAATATGCCCTATTGTGTGTTGTGAAAGTTGGGAAAACAATCTTTTTTGAAAAAAACAGAGCAACTTTTATCAAAAAAATAACGATACTATTTATATAACTTCTTTTAGGTAAATGCAGAATGCTAAAATATATTTGATTGTTTTATTTCTTTTTACTTTTGTATCTGCAAGTATCAGTCAACCCACAGCCCGTTTCAATGTTCAGGATACTGTTTGTATAGGTGAAGGGCTGCAGTTTGAGAACCTTTCTGTAAACGGCGGTGTTTTTGCCTGGGATTTTTGTTTTGGCACCGGGGGGCTTCCTACGCTTTTTGGAACGCCAACTACTGTCGCAGGGACTGGTATCTTATTGGGCCATAGGGCAGTCAATGACGGGGATAGTTTATTTGTGTTCTTTGCCTCGGATGGTGACAACCGGCTCTACCGTCAAAGGGGTTCCAGCCGATCGGGGCTTGAAGGCCAGCCTATAGAACAGGTAGTGGATTTGAGTGGAATATCATCACGTCCTGAAGAGATGGCATATTATGAGCAGGACGGCCTTTGGTATGGGTTTGTTGTGAGCTTTGGGTTCCCTTTCCGCCTTGTCCGTTTATCTTTTGGTACAAGCCTAAGCAATGCACCGTCGGTTACAGGTGAGTATGACCTGTCAGGGATGTTAAACAGTCCCCGCGGGATAAGTGTGGCAGTGGACGGGGACCAGTCCGTGGTTGGAATAAGCAACAGTGGCGATAATACGATTACCCTTGTAGACTTTGGGGATAGTTTTTCCAATGAACCTGACATGGGTTCAGGCATCCTGCAGACCGGTCAGGTACCGGGCTCGGATCTGTTACTGGACTTTACCTTGCGGGAGGACGGGGGCAACTGGTACGGCATCACGGGCTCATTTCGGAATGGTTCCATCCACCGGATTGACTTTGGTACAACGTTGTTTAGCCAGCCTGACCTTACCCTATCCCACACAGACCTGAGTGCCCTGATCCCGTCAGGATCCCGTCCTACGTTGATTAATTCGGTAGAGTTAATACTAGAAAACGGTATATATTATATCTACTACCTTTCCAACAATGTGTTGTCCCGTCTGGAGTTAGGTGGAAGTATTGGTTCATCTACCTTGACCCATGCAGACCTTGGAGCCCTAGATGGGGGGTCAAATTTGGTAGGTGCAGTCATTTTACCTGAAGGTAATGAATTATACCTGAGTAGCCTAAACTTTCAGGCCCGTCAGTACAGGACCTATTTACTGCCCTCTATCTGTAGTGCAAACATTGAAACTTCCACAGATGTATCGCCTTTGGGGGTTAGCTATAGTACTTCTGGTTTACAACGGATTGAATTGACAGTAGGCGATGGTTCCGGCGGATTTGATACGGTAACCGATTCTGTATTTGTCAGGGATTCGCAATTACCGAGCATTGATTTTTCTATAGATTCAAACCGTTGTGTTGATGCTCCAAATGTATTTACTGCCGAGAACTTGGGTGCAGGAATTACAGGCTATAGTTGGGATTTTGATGGTGATGGGAATGAAGATAGTAACTTGGAACAGGCAACATTTTTTTTTCCATCTCCCGCTACTTATACAGTGACCTTAACCGCATTCAATGAAGCTGGGTGTATGAACAGCCTATCTAAGGATATTGAGATTTATCCGGCACCCCTTACACCAACAAGTTTTGAAGTTAATTCACCCACTGGCACTTTATGTAGCAACAATGAACTTGAGTTTGGTTATACAATAGAATCAGTACTTGATGGTATTGCCACCTTTAGCTGGGACTTTAACGGAGAGGGCACTGGTACTGGGGACAGCCCTTTATTTACCTTTATGGATCCAGGCATTAAGACAGTAGGCCTTACTGTATCTATCCCAGGCTGTACATCAGAAACCTTTAGTAGGCAAATAGAGGTTTTTGAGGGGGTTGAACCCCTATTTGATTATAGCAATAATTGCTTTGGTGAAGCGGTTCAATTTGTTGACCAAAGTATTGGGGCAGTTGGGAATGAATGGGATTTTGGAGACGGTAGCCCATTAGAAAATGATATTTCATCACCAAGCCATGCTTATGCTATGCCAGGTCTATATCAAGTAACATTGACAGTAGAGAGTAGTGCCGGTTGTAAAACGGCATTAACACGGACAATAGAAGTTAGTGAAGGCCCCCTTGCAGCAATTCCTGCTGTTACGGGGACAGAAAACTTGCCTGTATTTTTTACAGGAGAAGACCTGACCCTTTCTGACAACGAAGTAATATCATGGGCTTGGGATTTTGCTGGACTCGGTACAGGGATCGGTCAGGCGGTAAGCTTTACCTTTTCGATACCAGGTTCCTATGAAATAGGCTTGACGGTTGTGACAAGCCAGGGATGTACTGAAGAAATTAGAGAAACGATCAGTGTGGTTGAAGCATTGATGCCCACAGCCCGTTTCAATGTTCAGGATACTGTTTGTATAGGTGAAGGGCTGCAGTTTGAGAACCTTTCTGTAAACGGCGGTGTTTTTGCCTGGGATTTTTGTTTTGGCACCGGGGGGCTTCCTACGCT
>CALAJP010000055.1 GCA_937922815.1 uncultured Saprospiraceae bacterium | reverse complement strand
AGTCACTTTTTTAATCAACCCTCTCTAATGAAAAAGTATTTTCTTATCCAATGTTTCCATATTTTCTATATTGTCAGAATTGGTTGGGAATCTTTATTCAAAAAAGAATACCAATGGAAGGGAAGAACAACTTCATAAAGTAGTAGCCCTATTGAAACAAAAGGTCAAGAAACGTAATTTCTTGACCTTTTGTGATTATTAGTCATTTACTATATTTTCTTTTTTCTCTAATACTAATAACTGGCTTTCGCTTTGAATGATTCTTTCAAAAAACTCTTTCATGTGTTCATATTTATTAGACGAAATTTGAGCCAATCTACAAGTCGTTGTTTTAAACCCGTTTAATTTATCTCCTTGAACCTTAAATACATTCGTGTATTTCATGAAATTATCAGCTACTGTTTTAGTAGGAGCAGGAGGAGAAACCAACTGATAGCCTTCAGGAATTTCTATTGAAAATATATATTTTTCAGACCATGGATATAAAAAAGAAATGGGATATTCTCTTTCTGAAGCCGAAAACGGGTTTTCTTCCATTTTCTTGAAAAAGTAAGGGTTAAAAATCAATTTACCATCTACTTCTTGTGCTAATTGGAAAGTAATATCAAAACTTTCTGTGATTGACTTATCGTTTTTATCGAAGTTCTCAACAGTGTAATTTGTCACTTCCATTCCTTCAATATTACTCTTTCTATATTTTTCTAAATCATCTTCCGTATCATATTCATCTCGTAAGATAATAGCATCGGTTGCAGAATTATTAATCTTAACTTGTGCTATAAAACTTCCATCTAATTCTAATTTTCCATCAATTTTAATTGCTTCCATCGATTTTTTACCAAAAATTTCAATCCATTCATAGGTTCCATCTTTTAATAAATATCCTCTACCATTTAAATTACTGGTACTAAGAATATTTAACCAACCATTTTTATCAGTAGCATCAATTAAGTCATAGCCTTCTTTTTCCTTTTTGATAGCAATAATCATATGGTTGAAAGCCGAATAAGCTGGGTTGTTATATGGATTTATCATGCCATGGTTTAAGGTAGCTAATATCACAGGATAAGCCTCAATTCCGTGATGGTTCAGTGCAGCTAGTAGGAAAGCATTGACTGTTGCTGAATTATTTTCTGCTGCATCAAGGTTATCTATATCTAAGTTATCTACATAGGGACTTACCTTTCCATTCCAAAAATTATTTTGTTGAAAATAGGTAATCAACGCCTTTATTTTTTCTTTTTTAGATTCCTCAGGACTTACTAATTGGTCAAGAAATAACCTGAACTTTTTATTAGGCTTTAAATATTTTTCTAAATCTTCTTCACGTTTTTCTCCAATATCTTCCCAACCTTCCAAATATGCTCTAATAGGTTGTCCAGGAAATGAAATTGTAGTCAATGCAAATTTTAAAGAAAGTTGATAATTTTTTGAGTTGTCTAAATATGGTTCTTTTTTAAATGGAGGAACATTAGCTTTATTGGCTTTCACCAACCCAACTTTACTTGAATCATATTCATCGTATTGCAAAAAGCCTTTCGAAATTGGGTTAAAAGCAAAATATGATTCATTTCTTAATGAAAATTCAGCTAAGTCAACAGGTATTGAGTGTTGAAAATAAAATTCATCTAATTCAAATGGGTAATTACTTGTAGTCGTAATTTCTACATCTATAACAGACCCAGCTTCTACATTAGGGCAATTCAAAATGTGATTATACCTATTTTTACTAGTCTTAACAATTTCTTTATGGTCTTTTGTTATTTTTGCAATACCACCATTGGGAGAGTAAACACTTCCTTTTATACTTAAAATTCTTTCAATAACTTTTTTATCATTATACAAACGTTTCTTTATTGTTCCCCAATCCACACCAGAGTTTTTAAAAATTTTGATTCTATAACGTAATATTGAGACGATGTGAGTACCATATACTTCCGAATTATCTTTCACTAAAGTATGCTTTACTCCTTTATAAATATATGCAGCTTCCGCATCAGGATAAGTTGGATGCTCTGTCATTCTTAACAATTCAGGTGGAATAGCCCCAAGTTTAGGAACTTTAGCATGAGAGATAATAAGAAATGAAAATAATAATACGATTGAAAATAATGTTTTCATAAATGTGTTGTGTTAAGTGCTTTCAGTTGGAGGAATCAAACCACTATTTTAGAATTAATGGTTTGATATTTTTAGTGTTTTTTATGTTTTTATGCCATTCCAACAAGTTTTCTATATGTTTTGGTTCCCAATCTCCACTATTGAATGTGGTGGATTTAGTAATAGAAATTATACTTTCGTCTTGTTCGATGTTGAAATCAATCTTTCCAAATTCATTTTCGAATGCAAAAGGTTCTATTGAATCCATTTTCTTATCAGACTCTAAATGAAACCGAAGAACAAGGTTGTATTGCTTTTGGATTGGAAAATAAATGTTTTGAGTACGGTTTTCTTTTTCAATTTCTTTTGGACTATACGAATAGGGTAAAGGCGTTTTTAACATTACCATTGCTCCTAAATTTTGAGAGATATTTTTCCAATTTTCAATCTCAAAGGTTTCAATAATCAAATCTTCTTTTCCTCCATATTCATAATTATAATTTGAGATTATATCTTCAGAAATATTGAGAATGCTAGCAATAGTTTCTATTTTTTCATCATCTCCTTCCCATAAATCTCCCAATCTCCAATCAAAAAAGTGTCCTCTATGTTTCCAAACACCTTTTGCACTCCATTTGCCGTCTTTTTCATAGAAGTCAATTTCTAAATTTTGAGAGGAATAATCTTTTTGAGGAGTAGAAACCAATGCACCTCCATTTTCATCAGAAACTAAACAGTTTCGATTATAAGAACCAAAACCTAAATAACCAGGAGGATAGTCTTTTGAGGTACATTCATACCATAAGGAATCATTCTTTAAAGGTACCATCGCAATAATATGGTTTCCATTTAAAGAAAAAAACGATTCGTCATAAAAATAATTATAGTCTCTTTCGTTTCTAATCTGAATATATTTTGCAGGTATTTTCAAATAATTTAACGAGGCTACAAACAAATTACTTAACCCTTTACAATCGCCGTAACCATTTTCATAAACTTCTTGAGCTGGAATAGGTTTAAAACCTCCAATTCCGTACTGAAGACTGACATAACGTTGCTTTTGTTGGAAAAACTTATATACGGTATCTATTTTTTCTTTAGTGTCTTCAATATCTTTTGTTAATGCTGTTAGTTTTTGCATTAATGCCAAAGAAAGTTCTCTTGTGTCTTTAACAAGTTCGTTATATTTCCATTCTCCAAATTCTTCCCAAGTAGAAACTGTTCCTTTTTCTTTATAAAAATTAAAATCTTTCAACCTTAATCGAACATGAGGAGCTATGGCATAAAAAGGTTTATTATAGGCTTCATTTTTCACAAAAGGAACTTCCTCTACTTTAAAAACTAACTTACTATTACTTTTTTCTACGGTCTTAATTACCTCTTTCTCGTTATTGTTGATTTTGAATGCTACTTCGCTATCCGTTTTATTATTAATTTCTAAGGTCGGAGAGTCAGAACATTCTTTAAAACCATAAGGGTACCAAACATCCATTCCTAATGTGTTTGGTGAGTTTTTTTTGTATGAAATTTTGACTTTGTATGGAAATGTAGAATTAGAAGTTTCAAAATATTTTACTCTTCTGTCTGTAATGTGCAAACCTCGGTAGTTAGAAACATCTTTAATTTCTGCTTTCTTTACTTTCTTTATTGTTTTGCCAACTATCGAGGAAATAACAATTTCAATATCATAAATTTTTTCTCCTTTATCATAGTAAGCCACGAAAGTCGCTTCACTCTCCCCTTTTTGATTAATAATAATCATTTCCTTTTCATATTCGTAAACTACATTATCAATAGAATTGATGTTTATGATGGTATTATTTTTCAAAAAAGTGGCGGGACAAATTTCATTATTCCCTTGCGAATTCATTGACTTGGGAAGGAAAAGAACCCGAATGAAAAATAATACAAGGTTGATAAATGTTTTGGTCATGTTTTCAATGTTTGTATACAATATAGCGAAAACAATCTTTAAATAAAAAAAGTTTCTATGAACATTAAATTACACTTTAAGAACACCTATTTAGGTCTTCTCAATAATTCTACGCATATATTTTTTCAATTCTACCAACACTTTTGGTGCAAGTAAAACCAAACCAATCATATTGGGAACCATCATAGAAAAGACCATAGCGTCTGAAAAATCCATTACTGCATTGAGGTTCGTAGCTGCTCCAATTACAGTGAACGTGCAGAAAATTACTTTATAAACTATTCCGATATGTTTTTTTCTACCAAACAAAAATGACCACGCTTGGTAACCATAATACGACCAAGAAATCATAGATGAAAATGCAAATAATATCACAGCAACGGTAAGTAAATATGGAAACCACGAAATGCTACTTTCTAATGCTTTGGAAGTTAAAATTGCACCTTGTTCAAAGCTAACTTCGTTTCCTGCGGTGATTTGACCCGTAATAATTAATACTAACGCTGTCATCGTACAAACGACTACAGTATCAATAAATGGCTCAAGCATAGCTACCAACCCTTCACTCGCAGGATGGTTCGTTTTTACTGCTGAGTGAGCAATTGAAGATGATCCAATTCCTGCTTCGTTTGAAAAAGCACCTCTTCTAAATCCTTGAATAATTACACCAACCACTCCTCCTGCTATTCCTGATGGATTAAATGCTCCATTCATAATTTCGTAAAATGCAAATGGTATTCTATCGTAATTGGTAATAAGAACTACAGTTACTGCAATGACATAAACCAAAACCATAATGGGGACAACTTTATCTGTTACTTTTGCAATTTTTTTAATTCCGCCAATGATAACAATTCCAGCAAAAGATGCCATTACCAAACCAAAAACCCAGCCTTTTCCATAAATAAAACTTTCATTTCCTCCTGTTACATACTCAAACAACTTGAATGCTTGGTTGACCTGAAACATATTTCCACCCCCAAATGAACCTCCAACACACATAATCGCAAATAGAATAGATAAGAACTTTCCAATTTTTACTATCCCAATTTCTGCTAAGCCTTTCTTTAAATAATACATTGGACCACCAAAAACTGTCCCATTAATATCTATTTCACGATATTTTACACCCAAAGTACATTCAACAAATTTGGAACTCATGCCAAGCAACCCAATAATAATCAACCAAAAAGTAGCTCCAGCACCACCGATGGATAATGCAATAGCTACTCCTGCTATATTTCCCAATCCAACTGTAGCGGATAATGCCGTTGTTAATGCCTGAAAATGTGAAACTTCTCCTTCGTCTTTCGTTTTTGGTGTTTTTGAATCATTTTCAATAGTGTCATATTTACCTCTAACGATGTTTATTGCTGTTAGAAATGCTCTGATATTTATGGCTTTGAAATAGATAGTAAAATATAAAGCTCCACCGACTAAAATTATCAACACCCAAGGAATAGCTGTGTTTTCGGCAATCGGTATTTGATATAGAATTGAATCGGTAAACCAGGCTGTAGCTTCACGAAATTTATGATTTATTTGCTCATCAACGGATAAGCTTTCTTGCGAAAAAAGAGTAAATGAGTAAACCACCAAGAAAAATAGAATAAGTAAATGCTTCATAACCAAATATTTTTTTTGGTAAAAGTCATTTTCTTTTCAAGTAATTAAAAGACTAAGTAGTGGTTAAAAAATAAAGTTTTAGTACTTAATTACTGATTTTAGACGTGCTATTTTTCATCGTTAGAAATGGTAGCAAATGGCAATAATTGGTTGTTCTTAGCATAATTAATTAATTGCTCTTTTCCATCAGAACCAGAAATATTCAATAATTTTTTGATTTGGTAAATATGGGTTTGAAAACCATCAATGCTAATATGCATAGTATCTGCAATTTCGTTGTACGATTTTTTTACTCCACAAAGTGCTAGGTTCGCCAAGACTTCTTTTTGCCGATTAGATAAAACGACAGCAGAGTCTTCTTTTAGTTTTTGATATTTTTCTTCACGAAGTTTTACATTTTCTTTTAGCCGTTTGATGGTATCGATATGACTTTCATTAGCAATTTCTAGTGTTTCATTTTGTTGTAATAATAAACGATTCTGACTTTCAATTTTCTTCAATTCAGATTCCTGTTCTTCTTTTTCAGCTAACAGTTTCCAGCTATATAATAGTATCATAAACAATAAAATAAATAGAAACTTAAATGAAACTTGGCTTATAATTCCAATCAGTTGCCAGTTGTGTAACTCTATCCATTGGGAAATACTATAAAAAGGAATAATACGATGCGTAACGGCAATAATAATCAATAAAAACAAGGTATAAGTAGGCAATCGCATAAAAGGCATACCTCGTTTCTTAAAAGCTTTGTTCAACTCTTGTAATAATGCCAATGCGACCACTATAGAAAAAGGAATATCTACGAGCCAAAAGATACTACTATGTTCTGATTGTTGAGAGCCTCTAAAATAAGACAAGAGGAATACAGAAGCTATCATGACCAAAATACTCATAAATAATACAAAGACTTCCTTTATAGAAAATCGCTCAATAATTTTAATGACCAAACTTCTTTTTTCGCCATGTTGAATAGAAGGAATAGATAGTAATATAAATAGTGAATTCATTAAAGAAACCAAAACACCAACAGATGCTATGATAAGATGATTATCCGTTTTAACAATATGTGTGAGCACGATATTAGCTACAGCACCGACTCCCCATACAAGGATAGCTAAAGCAAACCATTTAATCCCGTAAATTGTACTCTTGAAAGAAGTACGATTTTTTTCTTGATGGTAAATACGTTGAATAACCAATGCTGTGATAATACATACGATAGCAGTGATATAATATGATGATAACTGTAGTTCCATAAGACGAATGAGTTGTTTAGGCAAAATGTCTATCTAATTATTTGAAAGATACTAAAAACAACTTTCTGAAAAATGGTTAAATTGTACTTATGCACTACTTAATAGTATGCTTAAGCATCGGTTTTTGATTGATTTTGAAGGGATTATGAAAATGGATTAAGAAATAAAAATCTTTTCATTTTATCCCATCAAAAAACGCTCTTAATTTCACTTCATCTAATTTTCCATCCGTTCTAACCCCACTACACAAATCTAATCCATAAGGCTTTACAGATTTAATCGCGTTTTGAACATTTGAAGGATTGAGTCCGCCAGCGAGGTAAACGGGAGTATTAATTTTTTCGACAATAGTTTTACTGAGTTCCCAGTTGTGTGTACGACCAGTACCACCCAATTCTTTGATTTTTAAATTTGGATTACCAC
>CALAJP010000054.1 GCA_937922815.1 uncultured Saprospiraceae bacterium | reverse complement strand
AAATCACCTTACAACACTAACTTTTCGATAAACAATTTCATTTTCAAATTGGCTACGAATCAGATATATACCAGCCTCTAAATTCGGTAAATTGATAGTAGATATTTGTCCTTCGACGAGTGATAGGTTTGTCTGAAAAAGAACTTGCCCTTGAATACTAATTAGGTCAATGTTCATGTTTTGTATGGTTTTATCCGTACGAATATTAATCATGTTATCCGTAATCAAGGTTGGGAATACTTGAAAATCAAAGTTTGAAAAGAATTTTTCGGTTGGAGTTGATAAGCTTCTGACACCGTTCGTAATCCAAGTTCCTAAACGTGCATTGGTTAACTCTACCCCTATATTTCTCGTTTCATCACTCTTTAAAAGACTTGCCGAAACAGGAACACTTACCATATTATAAGCCCCACTCTGAAAAGTTTCTACCGAAATAGTACGATTTTCGGGATGAAAAGAAGGGAAATTAATACCATCATTACTAACTAGAAAATCACTAACCAGCCCTCGTTCCAAATCTGCGGTTCTTAAATAAAACGTATTTTCATCGTCGCCTTTATAATCAAAAGTTATGATACTTCTATTGTTCTTAGAATAAGAAGCGTTTCCAATACTGTGTCCTTCGGGCAAGTTAGAAAATATCTTATCAATAAAACCAGAACCAAACGTATTAAAACCTCTATCAAATACATTAACTACGCCTACATCCCAATAATCAATACTCGTCCCGAATGTACTGTTTAGTTCATTAAAAGCATCGTAAATGATATTTTCACCAGAGAAATCAAACTCCATAGCATCCGCAAACTTAACCTCACCCGTCCTTAGACCTTCCGTAAAAGTAGGATTGTATAATTCGAACTCATTCACTTGACCTGTAGAAATATTCTGCACAAAAACAGAAGGTTCTCGGCTCGTTGATGTCCATGCTACCAATGTCCCTTCTTTTGACACTACTACTCTTTCAAAATTAGCAGAAGATGATAACGGACTATCGTTAGAAATAGACAACAATCGTCCATCATTGCTCCATTCCAATTCAACGCTATAAGGAACATTATCAGAACCTACCCAAACAATAAAAGTACCATCATCTGTAGCTGAGAATCCTGAATGAACGCCTCTTTCGGATAGCACAAAAACGTCATTAGATACCCCATCCCATAAAAACACCCCCACATCATTACTAGAAGTGTAAACCATCCAAGAACTACCAGGGTTAGATTCAATCTCTCCTTCTGTGTTTACTTCATCAGGATTGTTTCCTGTATTCTCTGGCAATGGTTCACTAGAGACTGTACCTCCAATACCGACCTCTAAAAATGCTTGTGCGGCCGCCATTCTTTCCGTTTCGCCATAGCGGGCCTCGGCAGCTCGTTCAATCGCAAAACGTAGGTCTTCAAAGTCCGAACTTCTGGTCAAATAATTTTCCAGAGCATCATAATAAATCTGTTCTGCTTTGTCACGACCTACCACCAAGGCAAAACGATAAAAAGCATGGTTAACGATACCCGAATTGATATGAACACCTCCGTTATCTTCTTCTCCTCGAAATTGTTCGTCTGTATGTTTGGGTTGAAATCCATTATCGTTAAGGCTTCTACCTCCATTATGCGGGTCGGAAAAACTTCTCAAAGCTCCATTTCTGAAAACGGAAGGGTTCACTACATCTTCTCCCACCAACCAATCGTCTCTATCTACTAACACTCCAAAAATATCTGAAATGGACTCATTAATGGCTCCCGATTCTCCTTGATACACCAAGTTTGCGGTATTCTGAACCACACCATGCCCCATTTCATGAGCCGCAACATCTAATGACTTAGCCAATGGTTCGAAAGCATTTCCGCCATTACCATAAAACATCGTTGTTCCATTCCAAAAAGCATTAGCCAAACTACTTCCATCTTCGTCAGCTACATTAATAACAGACTGTATCGTACTTCCACTGCCGTTAATTGAATTTCTTCCGAATGTATTTCTAAAATAATTATAAACAGCCAATGCATTGGTATGTGCAGAAACTGACGACGCATCATTCCATTGATTGTTTTGACTCGCCACAAAACGTACCCCTGCATCTTCGCCGAAAGGGTCTGTGTTACCTGCATCTATCGTAAAAATAGCTCCTACGGGTTGGTCTGGTAAATTAGAACGGTTATTATCAAACATGGGTTGAGAAATGTCTATCATATAATAAACACCTTGTTCTTCATACACATTTAGATTTTGTGTTCTACCAAACAAATCGGTACCTGAACCTCTTTCTGCTCCAAAAAAATTGGTCTTATCTTCTTTCTTTGCCTTATGATGCTCACAAACATGATTGTCATCCTCAAAATTGTGGTTATGCAAACGACAAGTAATACTATATTTATGAATTAAATCTCCCGTATGGGCATCAACTAATGCTTCCCAAGCTTCAATCATACTACTATGATATTTTACTTTCCAAGCCAATTGAAGAGATAGACTATCCGATGAAAAAAAAGTCAATTCAGAACTAGGTGCTTCCACTAGCTGTCCTTCATACAGAACTTTAGTATCTACATATTCTTCTAAGTTATTATTCAATTTTTGTTCAGAAATACTAGGTTTTGTATTCAGTTTCTGGGTAGGAAAATACCGCCCATTCATGGTCTCAAATTTTCCATTCTCACCATGAATTACTATTTCAGCACCAAAGATTGGAACGCCCCCAACTTGTTGTTGAAACTTGACGTGTCTATGATTCATTTTATCTGTTACATCCTTCAGTATTTTGAATTCCTGACTAGGGTTTTTGATATTCATTATATCTGCAATCGAATTTAGATAAGAATATCCTGGATGAATAGTTGCTCTTGAATTTGCAATATTTGAGGCGTTAAATGAAATTCGCTTTGGTGTTCCGTTTTTATTTCGACCATAAACCAACGCTACATTTTTGGACTTGCTCTGAGGTATATATTTTTTAGACGAGCCGTTATTTAGGTTTATTGAACTTTTCGCATTCGAAATGTTGGTTGATTGTTTTAATTGCTTAAATGGAGTTTGGGCCGTAACCGAAATTGTTAATACCATAAAAAACAACCAAGAAAATGTTAGCTTATGCATATAATTGGGGATTGATGTAATGTGATGGTTTAAAAATATTGATTTATATATAATTGTTTATTAAATAGTATAGGTATTTAACAAAAAAATAATTTCTAACACCGATATTCACTTTACTTCAAAAGCTCTTAGATTAGCCCTCCCCTTTTTAATTGTTAACCTTCTCTAAAGTAGATAAAATTAAACTTATAGAAAGTTGTAGAGTTTAATGTGTTTTCAAAAACCAAGCCGCTAGACCCAATAATAGTATAAAACCTCCAATAAAAATAGGGTATTTCAAATTCACTTCTTCTTCATGAGCCCCTAAATACTGGTTATTTTGATGGACAAAATCCATTTCAAAGTTATTTCCTGGTTTTAGGACTTTTCTAAATTTTTTAGAACCTTCCAAGAAACGGACAATCGTGTTTTGATATTCATTTTCTTCAAATAAAGGCATTTTGAGATAGACCTTTTCATAGTTTTGAGGAAATTCATTTAATAAAAAACGAATATCCGTTTGATGATTCCCTAATTTAATTCCTCCTGAAGATAACGGAATATTTTTACCATCAATTTCTAATCTAAATTTACTCTTGATATAATCAATATACTTCTTCTTGTACTGATCTAGTGGCAATTCACTTAAATTTTGCCCTTTATAAAATTCAGCCAAAGAGATATTTGCACCTTCTTGTGCAATCATGAAATGTGCCGTCCAAATTCCATTATTAGGCGAGAATACTACGAATGTAGAGTTTGGATTATGAGCATTAGCCATGAAAGTAATCATGGCTAATGTCATTAATAATATATATTTTTTCAACATAGGGTTTTAGTTTGTCGAAAATGCATCACGTGTGTTCACTGCTACCCCTTTCAAACAAGGAGGTAAATTTGGAGCTTGAGTACTTGATACATGGTAATGATAAATTCCGTCAGGATAATCTGTTGTCGTTCCGAAATGACCATAGCATTCGTCTAAGTCGTCAGGCAAAGTACCGTCAGCATCTCTTGTAGAATAAATTGGGTAACCATCTTTAGCAAATCCGATAAAAACAGTTTCGCTTTGTTCATAATTCGTACAAGAAACATCTGTAATATCATTAGAAATCAAAACTTCATTCATTGCCTCTGCTCCAAAATGTAGATGATAATATCCCGAAGGATCCATATGACCACCACATGGGTCAAGAGAAGGAATAGCTCCACCACCACCAGGACCGCCTTGTGATTGAGTAGCCGAAGGAGGATCACCTGTTAAAGGAATCCCGTCTTTAGAAACTCCAATATGTTCTACAGTAGAAATCACATCATTCGATGTTCCCATTTTTGGTTCTGCAGGAATTAAAAAAGTTAATTCCAAATCATTATCAGGAGAACCTTCCAAACATGCTCCACCACTAGGAGGAGGACCAGCAGCAGGGTCAGCAATTACAACATTTCCATCGTCATCCACTAAATCATATCCATCAGCTTCCATGGCATCCCAAAGTGCTTTTTTCATCACTTGAAAACCAGGGTTCGTATTTCCATCATAAACTCCCAAACCACCTATGTCGTTTTCCGTTTCAGGGCAATAAGGTCCATTTGCTACAGGGTTGCTTTTAAAAACTAATTTATAACAATCAGCGGTTGTTCCATCCACTAACCTAGCAGATACGATACTTACTTCTTGTAATAAATTGTCTCCTACCATTAGAGATTCTTTAAAAACATGTCCATCTGTTCCCGTTTCAGTTTCGGTCTCTGTTTCAGGTTCATTGGTTGAATCATCATCATTCGAACAGGAGACGAGTGAAACCATAATGCCAAAAGCTAGCAATATTCGTAATCTAAACTTTTTCATAAGTTCTATTTTGATTTTAAATTTTATGACTAACCTCTTTGTGGTCTTTGTTTACCTTCTGGTTTTGGTGCATTTTTAAATTCTAATGCAGTAATATAACCATCGGCATTAGTATCAACTTCACTAAAGTTATTACTTAATGGACCTTTCACTTCATTTTTGGATAACCTTGCATCACCATTCGCATCCATTTTCTCTAATAATTGTGCAAAACTAGGTCGTTTTCCACGATGAGGTTGGTCACCTCTTTGATTATTTCTTTGTTCCTGCTTAGTATCCGAATTTAGATTATCGTTACTAGCCATAGTTTTGCTTTGCGAATTACAAGACATCAGCACCAAAAATGCAGAAATTGTCACTAAACTTATTGTCGATTTTATCATAATTCTTTCAAATGAGTTTCGTTAAAGAATATTTGAAAGATTAGACTTATAGAGAAGTGAAAGGTTTAATATCAAAAATAAATTATACTCCCATTAGACATCTTAAGTTAGCATTTTTCTAACTTAGTCATTAAAATTAAATATTAATCAAAAAACCAAAGAGGGGAATAAGGTTATCTTAATTAAACAATTCTTTTATCTCATCCACATCAAATGATTTTTTAACATTATCGACTTGCACAACTGCATCAGAAACCTGAATTTTACTTTTTTGTAAGTTAATAATCTTTTCTTCAATAGAGTCTTTACAAATCATTTTATAGGCCATGACCTTTTTCTTTTGACCAATTCGATATGAACGATCAATAGCTTGATTTTCTACTGCTGGATTCCACCAAGGATCAACTAAAAACACATAATCAGCCGCAGTCAAATTCAACCCTACACCACCTGCTTTAAGACTAATGAGGAAAACCCTTAGGTTTTCATTAGATTGAAAATTCTCAACTTTAGCTTCTCTTTTTCGTGTTTGTCCGTCTAAATATTCATACTCAATACTTTCATTTTCAAGTCTGTCCTTAATCAAAGACAACATTGAAGTAAATTGAGAAAAAACGAGTACTTTGTGATTAGAAATTTTAGATTTAAGATTATCAATCAAAATATCCAATTTAATGGATGATTTTCCATAGTCCTCCTCTTCGTTCAACAATTCTGGCGAATTACAAATCTGTCTTAATTTGGTTAAGCCTTCTAATACATACATTTGAGATTTGGCTACTCCATTTTCATCAATTTTATTTAGAAGATAATCACGATACTTATCTTTAAATGCATTATAAACTTTTCTTTGTTCAGTTCCCATCTCGCAATACAAAACACTTTCTACTTTCTCCGGCAACTCAGTTGCTACTTGTTTTTTAGTTCTTCGCAACAAAAATGGTTGAATAATTTTGGAAAGCAGATTTGAAGTATCTTCATTTTTATCTTTATCTATTTCGTCAGAAAACTCTTTCTTAAAATGATTCATACTTCCCAGTAAACCAGGGTTAAGAAAATTCATTTGTGCATATAAATCGAAAGTATTATTTTCAATTGGCGTTCCTGTTAATGCTAAACGATTCTCAGCATTTAATAACCTTACGGCTTTATATCTTTTGGAGTTAGGGTTTTTAATTGCCTGACTTTCATCTAAAACGATATAATTAAATTCTTGTCCTTTTAATTTTTCTATATCATTCAAAACAGAACCGTAAGTGGTTAATATTATATCAAATTCACCGAATTTACTAAACAATTTGGATCTATTTACACCCGTGTATTTACAGATTTTCAACGTTGGACAAAACTTCTCCACCTCTTTTTCCCAATTAAATATTAATGAAGTTGGGACAACAACCAAATGCGGATGGTTAATATTCTTTTTATCTTTTAGATGGGCAAAAAATGTAATTATTTGTAGCGTCTTCCCTAACCCCATATCATCCGCCAAGCATCCGCCAAGATTATTTTCATCCAAAAAGTTTAGCCAATTCAACGCTTCTTTTTGATAAGGCCTCAACGTAGCATTCACATGATTAGGAATTGTAGTTTCAGTGATATTTTTTAAATTTTGTAACTGCTGCTTTTTATTATAAAGTTGTTGTAAAAAGTCTGGTGTTTCTTCAAAATGTTCATATAAGTCATCAACTATATTAAATTGGTAATTTGAAATTCGAACTTTATCATTTTTGACATCCCCTGATTTAAAGTACCCTGAAAACTTCTTGAGCCAAGATTCTGGCAATATTCCTAATGTCCCGTCTGAAAGAGTAACGTAGTTACTTTTCTTGATAACTGCTTTTTTTATGTCTTTAAGACTGACAACTTGATTACCAAATTTGACTTCTATATCAATATCAAACCAATCAGTACCTGAATTTAAGTTTAATCTCAAAGTTGGTTTATGAATATTGTATTTGAATGACTTTAAATCTTTTGCCCCCAAAATTTCAACACCCGACTGTTCTAATTTTTGAGTGCTTTTAATCAACCACTGGTCTTCGATTAATTGGAATGGGGTTAATGTAAATAGTTTTTCTTGTTGTTCAAAATCAGGATGCAATTCTTTAAACTCCTCTAAGAAATCATCTTCAAAAACATGATTTCTTTCTGTTATCGTATGTGTTTTTTCATCATAAAAATTACTTTTTTCATTCAGTAGGGCTAATTTACCGTCATATTGAACGCCCAGTTTAAAGACGACTAACTCACCTTCAAAATCCTTTATAAATAACTGTTTTTTAAGATTTTCATCTTTGAATTTATTTTTTACTGTTTTGAAAACCTTTTTAGTATCAATTTCAAAATGCTTTGAAAGTGGTTCAATTAAAGTTTTATAGATGTTTTCTTTTTGATTAGCAAAGAACTTCAAGTCTGCTCTATCATTAAATTTAAGTATCTGTCCAAAAATTAATAGGTTTTTATAGAAATAAATGGTTTCTTTAAAAATACAAAAGAATGGAGTTAAGGTGAATTGAGAAGAATTAATTTGATATGATTTTCCTTCAATTTTAAATTTAGGTTTCAGAACAACAAACTCCTCATTTTCAGTCAACTGAAAACTCAAATCAAGTTCTTGTTCTGAAACACGAAGTTGAGTTAAGTTCTTTTTAACTAAAGTATCTTTTTCCTTTTTTATGAATATTGGATACTTAAAATCAGAATTAAGCAATTCTTTTAAAGATAAATAACAGGTTCTATAATTATCAAAAACAGAACGGTCTAAATATTCATCAATTTCATGATAGGTGTGCAACATGCTTTGAAGCGGAAAATGATGATCAGAATCTATCTCTTTTAATTTTTCAAAAAAGTTGTAGGAAGTAAGTTGTTCAAACTTTGAAAAAAGTTCTTTAGTGTTTTTCTTAAACTTACCTGAAAAAGGAAAGAACTCAATGATGACTTTATTTTTTCTCTTTTTCAATACATTAAAGCATCCCCCTAAACCATATTCGTAGTCAAATTTACGACCTGTTTTATTAATCAAATATTTATTTTCATCTTTTATTATGTTGACAGTAAAAGCTTTCTCAATCAAGTCATTGATTGGCAGAATATTTTTCACAATTTCATCGACCTTTAGTCCATCAGGAGCCAATGAGAAAGCAAAGTATTTTTGATAGTCATCCTCTAAGGTCATTCCAAACGGCTCAAGATAGTATTCGATTTGATCATCCAAAAACCTTGGACTAAAAGCATTTTCTCCTATCACATCCTCAATTTCGTACAAGCCGTTAATTATATGATTGCATATTTTTTTTTGAAAGCTCCCAGAACAATCACATTTTGTAGTTAAAATCCCCTGCTCGTGATCATAGATATAACTTTGTTGTTTTTTATTGTATGTATCCCAAGTACTACAAGAAGTTTTAATTTCACCTACTTTAATTTCTTCTATTTTAGAAAATAAATGATGATTCCAATCCTTAATTTGTTTTCCCTCAAGTTTTTCAATAGCCTCGTACCTAAGTATATGATTCGTTAACTGTATTTCCCCTCTTTTTTTAGAATTATTTTTTGTCTTGTTAATTTTAGTAATATTCTTTTTAGTAGGTGGTTTTAACCCAATTAAATAATTTAATGCTGCCACCTCGTGTTTACAAATCCCTCCATAGTCATACGGACAATCACAAGTAGTTCTGACATCTTTTGTAGATGAGAATACATTTATTTCATATGGTTTTCTGGAAGTGCCTTTATAAGAAAATGTAAAATGATTAGGCGATTGGTAAACTAAATTTAATTTTATTTCTAATGCTCTATGCCTAACTGATTCTATTGAATGTTCAGACAAATATTCTTCAAATAATTTAATCATAGTTGTGTGTTTTTATTTTTCTACCCCCCTTAGCATAGGTACAAATTGAAATTTTTCAAATTTTTCAATATCAAATTCATCTTCATTAGAAAGCTTGGTTATTCTTAGCATGATTTGTTCCTTTTCTCCCACAGGAATAACTAACTTTCCTCCAACGGCAAGTTGATCTAATAATACTTCAGGAATACTTGAAGCTGCTGCGGTAACAATAATTCTATCGTAGGGAGCATACTTTGTCAAGCCATCGTTTCCGTCTTTATGAAAACAAATTACATTTTGACATCCCAATTGATTCAATAATTTCTTCGCAGATAAATATAACGGACGATGTCTTTCCAAGCTATAAACATCCGCTCCTAAGACAGACAGAACCGCAGATTGATACCCAGAGCCAGTACCTATTTCTAATATTTTTTGATTTTTTTCAATGGAAAGTAATTCTGTCTGATAAGCCACCGTATATGGTTGCGAAATGGTTTGTTCTCTACCTATCCGAAAGGCTTTGTCCTGATATGCCCATTCTTGAAAAGCCGTATCTAAGAAAAAATGGCGAGGAATTGCTCCGATTGCATTTAAGACATTTTCATCATTGATGCCTTTCTCTACTAATTGTTTAACCAATTGGTTTCTTAATCCTTTGTGACGATATGTATCTTTCAAGTTTCGCATATAATTATGACCGACATTTCTCACAAAAATAACGGAGATATGCTAAAAATTAAATTAATCGTCTAATAAAACTTGTTGTTCTGCCTTATGAAATATTTTTGAAGCAGGAGCTACACTTTTCGTAATCCACACACTTCCTCCTATCACGGAATCTTTTCCTATAATTGTATCTCCTCCCAAAATGGTTGCATTGGCATAAATAACCACATTATTTTCAATAGTAGGGTGCCTTTTGACTGAAGCTAATTCTTTACGAACCGATAAAGCACCAAGGGTAACTCCTTGATAAACTTTTACATTATTACCAATATTACAAGTCTCTCCAATTACAACACCCGTACCATGGTCAATACAAAAATGGTCTCCGATTGTGGCTCCTGGGTGAATATCAATCCCTGTTTTGCTATGGGCTTCTTCTGATAAAATGCGAGCAATCAAAGGCATTTTCAGTTTATAAAATTCGTGAGCAATTCTATGTACTGCTAAGGCATAAAAACCTGGATATGTTCTAATTATCTCAGAAAGTGACGTAGCTGCAGGGTCTCCTTCTAGAATTGCGTTCGCATCTGCCATTAATCGAGAATGGATATTTGGCAACTTATTTACAATTTCTTTTTGATAGAAGTCAACTGAATTTGCTAAATTGTTGGTACTCTTTAAAATCTGAAACAAATCATCTTTTAATAAAGAGTATTGAGCATCAAAAGCATCCTTTCTGTCCAATGTTTTGATTGCAAAAGCAGGAAATAAAAACGCAATCAAGTTTTTCATAAATGAACAAACCTGTTGTTGAGAAGGTAAAGGTTCTTGTGCTACATGAAGTCGGTGTAACTTATCTAAGAATGAATTTTGCATACGGTTGTTTTATCAATCATTACCGACACAAAATACATATTATTTATCTGATATATAAGACCGAGCTGCCTTAATTGGAATACTGATACATTTCTTTTCCATATAAGTCATCATCTTTTCAATCAAATCAACCGTGTCGGAGTCCAAATTTTCTAATTCTTTTTTAAATACGGAATCCAACGCTTTGTGTTTGATTTCTTTTACTTCGACAGGCACATTTTGTAATGCACGCACGATAAGACGACCTTGATATTCTTTTTTAAATTCTTCGAAATGGTAGGCAGCTATTTCCTTTCCTTTACTAACTTCTGAAGAACGGAATGCTAAATTTTTAGAAGCGATTTTTTTTAATCCATCGATTTCAATATGAGTAATATGCTCTTGTTCTCCTATCTCAGCTTTTACATTATGAGGAATAGATAAATCAATAATTACCTTTGGAGAATCGGGGCTTTTTCCTGCCCATTGATTCACCAATTCTGGAGAAACCCAAGCATTTTGTTTTCCAGTACATACAATTAAGCAATCAAAACCACTATCATATTTAGACAAATCATCAAAAGAGCCAAATTCGTTTCCGAAATGAGCAGCTACTTTTTGAGCTTTTTCTGTTGTTCTATTAAAAACAATTACATTTTCATAATTATTTTTTTTCAAGAACTTAGCCACTAAACTATTGGTCTGCCCTGCTCCTACAATCAAAAAACGATGTTGAGGTTGAACAAATGTATTTTTCAACTCTTGTATGGCTAAAGAAACTACCGAAACTGGTTTTTCTCCAATTTTCGTATCCGAATATATGGATTTAGCACAAACAACACTCTTTTTATAAGCGATTCTGATATTATCGTCAGTAATTTCAACTTCTTTGGATGCATAATAAGCTGCACGCAGTTGTCTTAAAATCTCTCTTTCCCCAACTACTAATGAATCCATTGAAGCAGAAACTTCAAATAAATGATCAATAGCCGATTTACCATCAAAAACTTTGAATTGAGAGAAGAAAGAATCTGATTCTAAAGAAGGGTTTAAATATGCAAAAAATTGACGAAGTTTTTCGTTATCGGTATTTTCATTCGTATGAAAGAAATACATTACTCGGTTACAAGTAGCCAAATACATGCAGGCAGGTGTTTCAAAAAGTAACTGTGCTTCACGTACTTTTTGATACGGGTTTTCATCATCACTTTTACGTACCACAAAATTCTCAAGATTACTGAGGTCTGTGTCTTTGTGTGTAATAGTAAATATTTTGTATCCTTCTAGCATCTAATAATTTATGACTACTCTATTTTTCAAGAACACAAATATATTAGTAAGTGCTCCTTTTTTTTGTCATTAATCTGTAATTACGAAGGCTGCGTTCTTTATTTATATTTTGTCTAAACAATCGTTTTTACGAAATATTAAATTAAATCGTTATCTATTTTGAATCAAAATACTGTATATTTAGTTTATAAAACTGCTCACCCGAGAGTCCATACAAGTTCCAATAAAAAATTTAAATCATTAATTATTTAATACTATTCATATGAGAATTGTTATTATTGGTAATGGAATTAGTGGTGTTACAGCTGCAAGACACATTCGAAAATTGAGTGACCACGAAATTATTATGATTTCGGAAGAAGGTGAATATTTTTTCTCTCGTACTGCCTTAATGTACATCTATATGGGGCATATGAGAAAAGAGGATACGATGCCTTATGAGCCTTACTTTTGGAAAAAAAATAGAATTCAACTCATTCAAGATAGAGTTACTAAGGTAGATCCCGAAAAACAAATTCTATCTCTAAAGAAAGGAGAATCACTTGCTTTTGATAAACTAATCCTTGCTACAGGTTCAACACCTCGTCCCCACCCTGCTATTCCAGACATGAGTGCTGTAAAAGGAGTTAGTGGTATGTATCATATACAAGATTTAGAAGGACTTGAAAAAATCAGTAGCGAAGTCAAAAGAGCCGTAGTTGTCGGTGGAGGATTAATTGGTATCGAGTTGGCAGAAATGTTACATTCCAGAGGTACGAAAGTAACACTTTTGGTACGAGAAAATAGCTATTGGAATATGGTGTTACCACCTGAAGAGTCAAATATGGTAACTGAACATATTAAAAGCCACCATATCGACTTGCAATGCTCTACAGAAATGGCTGATTTTACAATAGAAAATAGCCAAATCAAACAAGTAAACACCAATAAAGGAGAGCAAATTCCTTGTCAATATTTAGGAATGAGCATCGGTGTTATTGCAAATATTGCATTTCTGAAAGATAGTGGAATAGAAACCGATAGAGCCATATTGGTCAACAATAATCTACAAACCAATTATAAAAATATATACGCAATTGGCGATTCCGCTCAGTTAAAAACGCCAAATCCTGGCAGAAGAAATATCGAAGCGGTTTGGTACACAGGTAAAATGATGGGTGAGGTAGTAGCTCACAATGTGATAGGTGAATCAATTACTTATGACCCTGGAATTTGGTTTAATTCAGCGAAATTCATGGATATTGAATACCAAGTTTATGGAACCGTACCTGCAAAAATGCCAGAAGAATTCGATTCTTTGTATTGGCAACATCCAACATTAGACAAAAGTATTCGAATTGTTTACAAAAAAGAAAATGAAGAAGTAATTGGATTTAATTTAATGGGAATTCGTTATCGACACGAAGTTTGCGAACGTTGGTTGAAAGCGAAAAACACACTTTCTGAAGTATTGCCCCGTTTGCCTTTAGCTAATTTCGACCCTGAATTTAGTAAAGTTTTTGAAGCAGATTTAGTTAGTCAATACAACAAGAAATTTGGTAAATCTCTACAAGTCAAAGAGTCCAGAGGTCTTTCAAATGTCATTAACTATTTCAAATCCTTTGGTAACATTTAATCCACTTTATTTCCTGGTTTTAAAGTAAAATTTCAATGAAGAATATAAAATATATAGGTATTGCTTTATTTTTTGTAGGTTTTTGTATGTTTCACTATCTAATTTTAGGAGGCAATTACAAAATCACAAAGTCATCTCTTACGAATGCAATAACAAACACCGTACATTTCGATGCCATTTCTAAACATATTCAATTAGGTTCCGAACAAGGATTGTTTGAGACGGTAAGTTCAGTAAAGTCAGCGGTACAGAATGCCCAAGTTGATGTAAACAATAATTTTGAAAAATTAAAAACAAATAATACCCCTTTGCCTAATGGAATGGGAGAATGGGATTATAAAATTGGTGATGGAAATATTAGTGGCTATGCCCAGTCTATTACTAAGGCATCTATTGGTGAAAGCCATTTAAGTTCCATAAAAACGTGGGGTTTATTATCTTTTTTACTTTGTATCGTAGGTGCATTGCTATGGATAAGTTCACGATTCAATAGACAACCTGGGATACAAAACGATGGTTTATTTCATAACCCCTTGACTAGAGGAATCACAGCACCCGTTCGTAATGTTTTATTAATAGTCGTTGGAGTTGGAATATTAGTTTATGGTTACTTAACGAAAAGTACAAACTGGGCAATTATATCTGTTTTAATAGCGCTTTTAATAGCTGGGTTGGTATTCTGGTACGAAAATAAAACCGTTACTAAAGGTTCTAAGTCTATTGCACCAAATGTAAATGGCTATGCGGGTATTGCTTTAGGATTGTATTTGATTTCATTTTACGTTTTATTGTATTGGGCACCAGCATATTTAGTTTCAGCAACTAAAATATTAGACCCCTTAAGCATAGCTTTAAGTGGAAATCCTGCTTCACAATGGTTTTTGTATGGTTTTTTATATACTGTTGCCATGATTGTAATGGGAATACGAATGTATGCAAAATACAGACATGACAAATACCAACTGATGAGAACAGGGAGTGTTGTATTTTTTCAATTAACATTCGCCTTTTTATTACCAGAGATTTTGGTAAAATTAAATATGCCTTATCACGATTTTAAAAATATTTGGCCATTGGATTATGACTTCCTTTTTGATTGGAATATCAATTCATTAATAGCCAATGGGACTTTTGGTATTTTCATTTTGGTTTGGGGTATATTTTTAGCGATTGTAGGGGTTCCGTTAATGACATACTTTTTTGGTAAACGATGGTACTGCTCATGGGTTTGTGGATGTGGTGGATTAGCAGAAACGGCAGGTGATCCATTCAGACAAATGTCCGATAATAGTTTGAAAGCATGGAGAGTAGAAAGGTATGTGATTCACGGAGTTTTTGTTGCAGCTATCGTTATGACAGTCTTAGTTTTATATACTTTTTTCACAGGTAATTATCAATTTTTAGGAATGGAATCTTATCAACTAAGAAGTTGGTATGGGTTTTTGATAGGAGCTGGTTTCTCAGGTGTTGTAGGCACAGGATTCTACCCTGTTATGGGAAATAGAGTTTGGTGTCGATTCGGTTGTCCATTAGCAGGATATTTAGGTATCGTACAACGATTTTTCTCTCGTTATAGAATTACAACTAATGGTGGTCAATGTATTAGTTGTGGAAATTGTTCTACCTATTGCGAAATGGGAATAGATGTCCGTTCTTATGCTCAAAAAGGTCAAGATATTGTTCGTTCTTCATGCGTAGGCTGCGGAATATGTTCGGCTGTTTGTCCAAGAGGTGTTTTACGTTTAGAAAATAGTGATCTTGATATAAAAACAAGAACTAAACATACCAGTGGCTTGGTCATTGACGGTAATGGAGCACACTTTAATTTCTAAAAAAATATTATTAAGTAATGTGAATTTGAGGAACAAAACTCAAGTTCACGTTGCTTAACATAAAAATAAGAATTGCAATTATAGAATAACCGAACTATTCTTTCCAAATCAAGTATAATATATTATACAACCATATTATTGTATAGGATATACCATGAATTGTAAGAATTTTGGTTTTAATTCTTTTGTGATTATTATCTTAAGATTAAAAATCATTTTGATTTTAATAAACATATTTACAAACACTTTTATATTAAAACCAATTTAGCTCCTCCCCCAGAAGCCTTATTCTTTAAATATTCATTATCAATAACTTATACACAATACATTGATTAAAAACTTATGTCATAATTATAAGAATTTTAAAAAGGAATACTATAAAAGTAGTTTTCTTATTGTGATAACCACTGATTTGATACATGAAAAATTTCATTACTATAATATTGTGCTTTGTTTGTAACGTTGTTTTTTCACAAACTCAACCTACGGACTATACTACTACAGAAATTAATAACATCAATAATACAAATGATGCGGCTGAAGGGGATTTATACCACGATTATGAAAGGAATATTTACTATTTAGGAGCTACAGATGGTACACTTATATCTATAGGCGTAATAACCTCACTTACTCAAAGCATCTCTAACCCAGGGGAATATACTTATGTATCTGAAGACAGTACGATTACCACAATTAATACAAATGGTATTGTTATTAATGAAACCATAAATGGTAATAAAATTGCTAAAATTACTTACCCCAATGGTTCTACAGTAGAAATAGATGAAACAATCACTTCTATCTCCGATAATAATGATGGAAAAATAACCTACACCAAAGAAAATAGCACAACTGAAACTGTTGACAAAGCTAAAATAACCCCAAATGGTGATGGTACTTATACTTTTTCTAATGGTGATGGAAATGATATTATATTGATAGATAAAGATAGTATTATTGGTAACGAAATATTAAATAGTACCGATGCTACGCTAGTCCGTTCAGGTTCAGGTTCAGCAGCTGACCCATACACCATTGATGTAAGTTCTGGAGGAATTAATACTACTGAATTAGCTGACGACGCCGTTACCAATACTAAAATAGCGGACAACGCTATACAAACTGAAAATATACTCGATGCTACTATCGCTACTGCCGATATTGCTGACGACGCTATTGATAAAACTAAAATTAATGCAGATGTGGCAGGCACGGGGCTAAAACAAAATACCGATGGTGCTCTGGAAATTGACCCAGCTACTATTACTGGTGATGGTGATCTAACTTCTACTGACCTTGATGTTTCTGGTGGAATGGATGCAGCTTTTAATGATGTTACCTTAAATATTAAAGATGATGCCGTTACTAATACTAAAATAGCGGACAACGCTATTCAAACTGAAAATATTCTCGATGCTACTATCGCTACTGCCGATATTGCTGACGACGCTATTGATAAAACTAAAATTAATGCAGATGTCGCGGGAACGGGGCTAAAACAAAATACCGATGGTTCTCTGGAAATTGACCCGGCTACTGTTACTGGTGATGGTGACCTAACTTCTACTGACCTTGTTGTTTCTGGTGGAATGGATGCAGCTTTTAATGATGTTACCTTAAACATTAAAGACGATGCCGTTACCAATACTAAAATAGCAGACAACGCTATACAAACTGAAAATATTCTCGATGCTACTATCACTACTGCCGATATTGCTAACGACGCTATTGATAAAACTAAAATCAATGCAGATGTGGCGGGCACAGGGCTAAAACAAAATACGGATGGTTCTCTGGAAATTGACCCGGCTACTGTTACTGGTGATGGTGATCTAACTTCTACTGACCTTGATGTTTCTGGTGGAATGGATGCAGCTTTTAATGATGTTACCTTAAACATTAAAGACGATGCCGTTACCAATACTAAAATAGCGGACAACGCTATTCAAACTGAAAATATTCTCGATGCTACTATCGCTACTGCCGATATTGCTGACGACGCTATTGATAAAACTAAAATCAATGCAGATGTGGCGGGTACGGGGCTAAAACAAAATACCGATGGTTCTCTGGAAATTGACCCGGCTACTGTTACTGGTGATGGTGACCTAACTTCTACTGACCTTGTTGTTTCTGGTGGAATGGATGCAGCTTTTAATGATGTTACCTTAAACATTAA
>CALAJP010000053.1 GCA_937922815.1 uncultured Saprospiraceae bacterium | reverse complement strand
AAGATTTTTTAATACCTACTTTTCTAGGAAAATTTTCACTACAACAATAATTTATTTATTACAGTAGTTAATAACGATTGCTGAAGATTGATACAACCTTCAGCAATCGTTTTTTTATTGTGCTCTTTTGATTAATCTTCTTGATAAAGACATAAAATTAGATTCCGTAATAATACCTACCAATTGTTGTTTCTTTGTGACCACAGGTAAACAAGACACTTTTGATTCTTCTATCGTTTGAATAGCTTCCAAAATACTATTACTGGGTAGAATAGTAGGCACATCCGTCAGCATAATATCTTTCACAGACCAATCGTCATCAGTTACTTTATGGTCAAGAAAATATCTTACAATTTCTCGTTCAGATAAAATTCCTACAAACAAGCTAGAGTCATCCTCTACGGCCATATATCTTTGTTTTCTCCAATTCATCATTTCAGCCACTAATTCTATAGGATCATCCTTCTGAATAGTGAACAAGTCCGTAGTCATGAAATCTTCAATTTTCATATGTGCAGGTAAATATTCTAATAAATCGTTTAGAGAAGGCAAAGTCCATTCATGGATGGGTTTATCTTCTTTTTGGTTTTGGTAAATAGCTCCAGTCAGACAAGTCAGTGCCTCGTCCTGATCCGTATGCTTCAATAGTTTCGTGTAAGCACGCAATTGCCACCTAGCTCCTGTTTGATAAGTAGAAACTCGCCCTTTGATAATATCCAAATACTTTTTAATGTCAGCAGCATCTACACCTTGGCTCTCTAAGCCTTCTTTTGCAATAGGTAATAATTCTTCAAGAATTAGATCTTTAGCGGTTATTTTTTTCTCCTCCATCCACGTAAACTTGCTATCAATTCCGAATCTAGCCGCCTTAGCAAAGTTGTCTCTTACATCGACAAAAGAATCGAAGTGTTGTGTAATATCATCGTATTTTGCTTCTAATCCCTTCACACATCCTACCCAAAATGCAGAATTGGCGATTTGGTCAACAATAGATGGACCAGCAGGCATCACACGGTTTTCTATACGAAGATGCGGTTTTCCATTCGGAGAAATACCATAACAAGGTCTGTTCCAACGATAAACAGTAGAATTATGCAATAGCAAAGCCCTTAGCTTTGGCGTAATTCCTTTTTCTAATTGCTCGAATGCATTTTCACGAATATCTTCCGCTAATAACATTCTAAATCTCGAAATATCTTCTTTAAAAATCTCTAAAACCGAATCTTGTAACCAATCCGTACCAAAACTAACCCTAGGCATTCGTTCTCTCAAATGCTCTTGAGAAGACCGTGTATCTAAAGCTTGTTGAAATAAGGCGATACGACTCTCATGCCATAGACGTTTGCCAAATACGATTGGAGAATTAGCAGCCATTGCAATTATTGCAGGAGTCAATGCCTGAACAATATTATAAGTCTTAACAAAATTATTTGGAGAGACCTGCAAATGAAACTGAAAGCTATTATTACAAGCCTCTAATAATGCAGAATCGTGCTTTACGAGCATTTCGTCAACTCCTGTCAACCTTAGTTCATATCCATCTTTACCATTATGTTCTCTCTTAATGGCATCAATAATAGCACGATAACGGTCTTTTTCCGTTAAATTATGAAGTCCTAGCTCATACTTTCTTAGTGTTGGCAAAACTCCTGTCAAAATCAAATCCGCACCATGTTCGTGCAATTTGCCTTGAATAGTTTCCAAAAAGCCACGGGTCTCTTTTTCCATATCGGAAAAACAGCTTCCGACCAAGGGCTGCGGAGACATATTACATTCTAAGTTAAACTTTGCAATTTCAGGAACAACATATTTATGCTCTTTCATTTCATTTAAAATCGTGGCGGCTATCGGTTTGGGCCTCAAGTTCTTTTTATCAATAATAATGAGTTCTTGCTCCGCTCCTATACGTACGATGTCGTCTTCAAAATAATTGTTCTCTAACATATATTCAAAAGCTTTGACATCGTCTAACAATTCTTTCACAAAATCCTTTCGATTACTTTTAAATTCGTGGCTATCTTTTATCACTTTTAAATACTTTTGTTAATAACTTAGCTATTAATACAGCTTCGTAATTTCAATACGTTAATTGAAGGTCTAAATTTCTATAAACAATCCCCAAAATACTTTTTTAAAGTATTCAAAACAAGATAAATTATTATTTTTATGATATTTAAAAATATATTACTCTTAGGTTTCATTGCATCAATGCTAATTGGTTGTAATAAAGACGATAACAATGACGACATTTTTCAGTTCGAAAGAAGTGTGCGATTTACTATAAGTGCAGGACTTATTGGTGGTCCAATTACGCACAATAACGAAAACTCTTTCCAAACCAACTTAGAAGATATTTTTACTGCCAACGATTTCAGTATTAGCGAAGTTACAGGTATTTTTCCCCGACGAGGCATTATTCGCACTCTAGGTCAAGGGAATTTAGATTTTATCGAGGAATTGAGTATCGAAATGTTTGACGAGAATAGAAAATCAGAAATCTACTACCATCCACTTGTGGACAGAAACACAGGTAATTTCATAGACATCATTGAAAACAATCAAGTCAATGTTATTAATTACTTTATGAACGAAACGTATAATATTAGATTGAAAACGCAACACCGCAGCATCACGTCAACGACTCTTGCTGTTGAGATTTTAATGACCTATGGCGTTCAGTAAAATTTATATTTCTTTAGTTTTTGAATTCTTTTTGAGTGTAAAAATTCCAATTATACCTATCAACACTAATGAAATTGCGATAATTTCGGCTTGAGTTGCTGTTATTACTCCGTCAATTAATTTATCGTTGACCCTAATTTTTTCAACAAAAAACCGCTCAACGCCATTCATTATTAAGTAAATGCAAAATAAAATGCCTGGTATTTGGATGCTCTTTCGAATACTCCACAAGATAGCACCAAAAGCAAATGACAAAGTGGTTTCATAAATAGGTGTTGGCCAAACAGGGTTTACCAACTTACTACAATATAAATATTCGCAACCTTCGATGGCTACGCCTTTATTTAATACATTTTGTGGATAATCGTATGCCCATAACCAATCGGGAAAAAACCACCACGATGGCATTGCTGCCAAGTTATCAATTCCCCAATCTCCATCACCCGATAGTTGGCATCCAATTCGACCTACCCCATACCCAATCATCAAGGCAGGAGCAACTGCATCCATAATATAGATAGGATTCACTTTTTGTGCTTTCCAATATAAGTAACAAGCTACAAAAGCGACTATTAGCCCTCCATAAATCGCCATTCCTGCCCCTGAAAAAAGTTGTTCCCAAAATCTTTCCAAATTATCAACCGTTTCAAAAATAGCGAATAATTTTGCTCCTACTACCCCACTAATTGCAGCAATAATAGTAAAATCGCCCACTTTTTCGTGTGGCCAAACATCTAAAGACAAAACTTTGGGAGTTGCCAATTTTTCTTTATTAATTTCATAATATTTCCAACCTACATTCAATGCCATGAATAACAAACCTCCGATAAAAGAGCCTTTACTTGACAAAATCACTGCTGCGGCATCCGTCTGAAATTCGGAAAAGTTGTTATAAATATACAAGAACTTAAATCCTACTAAAAATCCCATTATAGCAGGGCTGATAAAATCCTTTAACTGAGGGGCTTCTCCTATTGTTATTTTCTTTTGTTGAGGCTTCAATAAACCAAGCCCTTCTTTTCTTTTAATTTCAAGATTCACAATATAAGCTGCCACCACAAAGGTAAAAAGCAAAAACAATCCAAACGTCTTGACTATCGAAAAAGCATTATCTGGTTCTGTTCCAATCAGTGCATGAAGTATATATGATAAATCTGGATACATATTTTTTAATTAAAAACGATACTATTCAGTATTGAATAAGAAAATAAAACTCAAAAATAAGTCATTATTACCTATAAATTTATTTTATATGGTAACTTAATTCAACCTTAATACTTCTAAGTTGTTTGAAGTGATGTAAAATTAAAATGATTATGAAGAAAATATCTGTCATTCGAAAAGCTCATTTCAATGCTGCCCATAGATTACACAATCCCAATTGGACAGACGAAAAAAACAAAGATGTTTTTGGATTATGCAATAACCCAAATTACCATGGACACAATTATGACCTTGAAGTTAAGGTAAGTGGTGAATTAGACCCAGAAACGGGTTATCTGATAGATATGAAATTGCTAAAGGATATTATCAAAGAAAAAATAGAATTGGTTTTCGACCATAAAAACCTAAATGTAGAAGTACCTCAATTCAAAAACTTGAACCCAACTGCCGAAAACATTGCTATCGTAATTTATGACATTTTACGAAAAGAAATTGACGAAAAATATGATATTCATATTCGCCTTTACGAAACTGCGAGAAATATTGTGGAATATCCTTATTGAAAAAAATAGCACTCAACTTTCATTATTAAGTGCTACTTTTTAATATTATCTTCTTCTTTTTTTCTTTTTCGGTTTCCCTTTAAAGTCTAATACCTTATCAACAGTCAAGGTAAAGAAACTATTCCTCGCAGTTTCAAGTAAAAAGTCAATTTCGCTAAATTCAGTACTGTATTCTTCCGTCCATGCACCTCCTAAAAATTCTAAATGCAACGGACCATCTCTCTGATATAATTTATTCAATACGGCTGCGTATTCGATTCTAACCGAATAACCTTTGGGGAATTGATAACCAATCCCAAGCAATAAACCTTTATCTGAACTCGAAAGCGTAGAAAGTGGTTCAATTCTTATATTGTGAATTGCAAAAATTTCATCAGATGTCTGAATTTGGATAAAACTATTCGGGCTTCTATTTACACGGTATTCTAACTTTTTGTTAAAATTGAATGTTTGAAAATAACCAATATCAATTAAAAACTTTTTTGCTATTCTGAATTCAAGTTGTAGGGGAAGTTGAACCTGATTAAATTTGTAATCAAATGTAGCAGACAAGGTATTTATATCAACATCGCAGTCACAGCCTTTACTTGAAAAGTCTGGAGAAAACCTTAGCCCTAACCAATCATTTAATTGATATTGAGTAGTAGCTCCAACTAAATATCCTATACGATAATCATCGAAGCTATCAACATTATAGGAAGTGATAAAACTTGTACTAAATCCCAATTTAGCTCCATAAGTAAACTTTTTGGTTTGAGCATAAGAAGTTAAGTTACATAGTAGAAAAATAAAAATAATTATCCTTTTCATATTTAATACTGTTTTAGGAATGATACAAATTTTTCTCCGTTTAATTCGACTTGA
>CALAJP010000052.1 GCA_937922815.1 uncultured Saprospiraceae bacterium | reverse complement strand
CCCGTAGCGAAAAGGAAAGCTAATGAATTGGGACTATATGATATGTCTGGAAATGTATGGGAGTGGTGTTTAGATTGGTACGACGAAGATTATTATGAAAGAAGAATTGTTGAAAATCCCAAAGGCGCTGAAAGTGGAGATTACAGAGTGCTTCGTGGTGGTAGTTGGCGCAGCCTTGCTTCTAGCTGTCGTTCTGCTAATCGGGGTAGGAATATCCCCTCGAGTAGGATCAACCTTAGCGGATTTCGTGTTGTTCTTCCCTAGGTCATAAAAAATAAAATAAAAAATAAGGACAAAATATACCAAAGGGGCGATAGCCCAAAAGGGTATATTTTGATGTTGGAAAAAATGATATAAAATATGCAGTTCAAAATATTTAGTATTCCTTATCATGGTGATTACGAAAAGGAAGAAGAATTAAATACTTTTTTGAGTAGTAAAAAAATAGTATCTGTAAACAAGGAAGTTATACAGTTGAATAATGAGGCTTTTTGGTGTTTTTGCATCAGGTGGGTTGCTGGAAATGTAAATAACAATTCAAGGAAGGTTGATTATACGAAGAATTTGTCTAAATCTGAGTTCGATAAATATGAAAGACTTAGGTCTGTAAGAAAAGAAGTTGCTAATGAACTTGGAATTCCTGTATATGCTGTTTTTAATAATAAAGAACTAAGTGAAATATGTAAACTTGATGAAGTAGACACAAATTCCTTATTGAAGATTAATGGGATAGGGAATGGACGATTAGACAAAATAGGAGAAACATTTTTTAAATTTTTAAAAAAAACAAGTGAAAAGAGCTAAAAATTTGTTTCATAAAATTTACGAATTTGATAACCTGTTATTAGCATTTTACAAAGCTAGTAAAGGAAAAAGGAATTTAAAAAACGTTCTTTTGTTTGAAGAAAATATAGATAACAATTTATTCAGAATTCAAAGGTTAATAAAAAGTGATAGCTATGAATTTAATGAATATAAATTTTTTAAAATTTATGACCCTAAAGAACGTATTATTAGTGTTGCTCCCTTTGAAATAAGGTTAGTTCATCACGCTATAATGAATGTTTGTCATGAAGTATTTGAAAAACAACAAATTTTTCATAGCTATGCTACAAGAATTGGTAAAGGGACGCATTTAGCTATCAAAAACACAGTAAAGTATAATGTAGCTAATAATTGGTTTTTAAAGTTGGATGTGAAGAAGTTTTTTGACACAATAGATAACGATAAGTTAAAACAACTTTTAGCAAAACGATTTAAAGAAAAACAGTTATTAGCACTATTTTATAAAATAATTGATGGTTTTGGAGAAGAAAAAGGCCTTCCAATAGGAAATTTGACAAGTCAATATTTTGCAAATTTCTATTTGAGTTATTTAGATAGGTATGCTAAAGAGCAATTGAAAATCAAGCACTACATTAGATATATGGATGATATAGTTGTTTGGGGTAAAACCAAAAAGGAAATTTGGTTTTATTATTCTAATATGCGTTGTTTTTTGGAAGGTTTTTTGCTACAGACCTTTAAAAAACCAGTTTTTAATAAAACTTTATTTCCATTTAATTATTTGGGATATTCAATTCATGGAAGTGATATTTGTCCTAATAAGAGAAATAGAGAAAAGTTTAGTAAAGTAAAGGCAGCCTTAGAAAGGCAATTAATAAGTGAACAGATATCGGAAATGAAAGCATGTATCAAATATTGGTCAATGCATCAACATTATTTTTATAAAATCAATACTTATGTTTAAAGTGCTTCGTGGTGGTAGTTGGAACAACAATGCTTCTAACTGTCGTTCTGCTAATCGGAATAGGAATAACCCCTCGAATAGGAACAACAATAACGGATTTCGTGTTGTTCTTCCCTAGCTCATAAAGTTGTTATGACCAATAATGTATTGATATATAATTAATCCATTTAGTAATTAATAAAATGAAAGATTGATTAAACTTTTCTCCTCCAAAATCCAAAACCACTCAATAAAACCACCAACACCCACCAACTAGGCTCACTCATCTGAACAGAATCATCATCGAGGTCATAGTTTTTATTACTGGATAGAACTTGTTCTTGCTTTTGTTTAAGGATTGCCTTTTGAGTCTCATTTTCTACCACCAGAAATGAAGTCAATGGAGTCATAATCCGAGATTGGAAACTCGATTTTATCATATTTGTCCAATCGTCATTGGCTTTGTGGGGATTCAGAATATGAGAACGCCATTGGGCTTGTAATTCCAATGCCGTTTTCCAACTTTTGGCTTGTATATCCTTCGTTTCTACCCAATCTGTTTTCAGAATGATACTAGCTTCGTTATTATTTGGCAAATAATAAGTTTTGTTTTCCTTTGATTGGATAGCAAGAGAGGAAGCTTTAGAACTGATAGAGGTATTGGTTTTGGAAATACGGCTAGGCTTTTTATCCAATTGATGGGCATCAAGCGTAGAATTTCTATTCAAATGATAAAATACATCGGACTCAGGATAAGCGAAGGATAAATCGACAAAATTTCTATCCAAAATGGCTTCATCCAATTTATCTTTTATCACCACAATAATCGGATAAGTGTTAGTCTGATGATTATAAGGTTCAACCAATGATTTGCGAATAGCCCTTTCTAAATAAAACCCACCTTCAAAAGATTGTTCTTTGTATTGCTGTTTCCAATTTTCATCAAACGGATGCGTATTTACATAAGAATTAACAAAACTAATCTTTGCATTTTTCAGTAAATTAGGATGTTGCTTAGTGATTTTTTCTATTTCATGGATATAATTGTCAATTTTCTTTTTATCAGTCGCATCCACTAATAGTTGCAGATAGGGTTCTCTGTACACCTCTTTAAGGTCGCTTTTTATAGCTTTAGGAACATAGATAATTTGTTCATCTTCATAACTGTAATTTATTTCTCTTTCATCACCCAAAAACAAAGTTTCGTCATCAATAGTAATGGAAATCGGTTCTTTGTGAATAAATTCAATTCCTGTTCTACGTACCTCATCTTTGGCAAAAGGAAAGACCTTGAAAGCCACTTTATTCCCAGTCAAATAATACAAAAGTCCTGGGTCTCTATTCTCGTTTCTAATGTTGTTATAGACCCAAAGAGCAGACTTCTTTTCTGCCAAAATTCCCATTTCTTTTCTATCTCCCACATACAAATAATAATCAGAAATAGAAGTTCCCGTAGGCAAATACAATGTCGTAATATATTCTGCAAAACCTCGTCCTGTTTGGTTGGTCAATTCCAAATCAATCCAACTTTTCCACACTTGTTGAGATTCATCAAACGTACTTTTAGAAGCGATATTAGTAATTTTTACACGGTCTCCTCTTCCCATTCTATTAGAAGTGTTATAGGGCTTTTCGCCACGAAAAACTTCATTGATTTTATTTAGTTTTTCCTTAGAAATGGTCAAATTATCAAGCACCACCCAATTAAAATAAGAAGTAAGGTAAGGCAGTTTATCTCCAAATAGTCCTCTATTTCTTGAAGATTTATGGCTTTCTAATACTTCAATAGTTTGAAATAAGTAGTAATTATTAATATCATATTCTTTGGAATAATCAGGACTATAAATATATTCCAAGGCATCATTGAGCGTTTTTCTATGCTGTAAATTTTCAATCGTAATGTAAAATGGAATAAACAGAAAACTAAATATTCCCACAGCAACGACTAATTTGGAAGGATACAAAGGTTTTAAGAATTTCCAATCTTCATTCAATTCTTTGATGTGAACAATAAATAAAATC
>CALAJP010000051.1 GCA_937922815.1 uncultured Saprospiraceae bacterium | reverse complement strand
GGATTCAAGCCTACTATTAATTTCTCTATCATAAGACAAACCGTTATTCCAATCTTCATACGAAGCTTCAAATCCAAACTCTTTTAAATTCAAACATTCAATTAATGCTTTTAATCTTTTTTTATTCCCCATTTTTAATCTGTTATATTTTTATAATTTCCTTTTCCATCACTATATATTTTGATAAATTTTTGTTTTAATTGTAATGAAATTGGGTTTTCATTTTTATTTGTAAAGTCAGACAATTCATCAATAGAATCTCCTCTTAATCTATTTTTTTGATCTATTGTCTTAATTGTAAAATTCTTTTTTTTCTGCCCAGCACCCTGATTCGGAGTCCAATTCGTACCTACATTTAATTTACTATCCAAAATAACCACATCAAAAACATCTTGACCTTTATCGTTTTTTGTCTTTTTCACTGCAATAAAATCAGGGATGAAATATTCTCCTTTGTTTTACAATCTTATTTTTATACTGGCTTGGAGTTCTATATAAAAAATACTTATTCGTTAATTTTATTGTCTTCAAATTTGCTCAATTTGGTTTCTAATTCTTGAATTGAAGGCAATTTCGATTTTATTTTTTCTGGAATTAATTCCGTTAATTTATATTCACTTATTCCCATAGGTTTATTTATATCTCTTAGGGCGTATTCGGCTTCAATCTTATTCTTCTTTTTACAGAGTAAAATTCCAATTGTAGGGTTATCATTAGTATTCTTAATTTGTGTATCGACTGCTGATAGGTAAAAGTTTAATTTCCCTGCATATTCTGGCTTAAATTTCCCACTTTTAAGTTCAATAACTACAAAACACCTTAATTCAACGTGGTAAAAAAGCATATCTATAAAATAGTCAGTTTCACTAATCTCAATCTTAAATTGCCTTCCCATAAAAGCAAAGCCTTTGCCCAGTTCAAGAAGAAATTTAGTAATATGTTTAACCAGTTCATCTTCGACTGCTTTTTCCAGTGCATCTTCTTCAAGCCCTAAAAAATCAAAATTGTAAGGGTCTTTCAATCTTTGCTTGGCTAGTTTTGATTGTTTTTCGGGTAATGTTCTATCGAAATTTGTCGTTGCTTTCCCTATTTTTTGATACAATTTGTTATCAATCTGTATTTCCAAGGTATCCCTATTCCAGCTATTCTTTATAACCTCATTGATATAGAAATTAGCTTCCTTTAAATTCTTAATTTTAGATACTATCAACCTGTTATGCCCCCAAGGGATTTGTGCCACAGCCTGTGGCATAAATTCATTTTCTTGAGAATAAAACAGATACCATTGTCTCATTGCATATAGGTTCCTTCTCGAAAAACCTTTTATTTGAGGGAAAGAGGTTCTTAATTCAAGGGCGGTTGATTCAATATAATTACTCCCCCAGTTCGTATTCTGTTGACGTAATGCAAGCTCTCGCCCCAATTCCCAATACAATTCCAATAATTGTGAATTTATGGAGAAAGCAACTTTGTTTTGTGCTTCACGGATTTTTGTTTTTAAACGCTTAATCCAATTTAAATATTCAATATTTGACAATTTTTCACTCATTTTGTGAAATTAGTTATTTTTTGATAATTAGATACTTAGTATTTTAGCAGTTTAGGATTAGACCTCATCCAGTTTTTCTACCACTTCAAACGCCATTTCTCTTAATAATTCTTCTACGCTGCCTTTGTAATCCTCCTGAGAAATTATTAATCCTAATTCTAGTTCAATCATATTTCTGTTATTTTTACAGTTTTTTCAAGTTTTGTATAAAAAGATAATGGGGTTCGTAATCATCACGGTTCCTTTCCATACCCCGCTTCATTGTCTTTTCATAGTTTGAAAAGACCTCTTCATATCTTGGATTTCCGCATAATTTCATAATAACTAATCTTTTCAACCCTATCTCTCCACTCATAAACTCTCCCAATTCTTCGTAAGTCTCATACTTATCAATAATCTCATCATTGACCGTTTGCAAATCGGGTACCATATCGAAGAAAGGAAAGATGTGTTTTTGGAATAATGTTCTATATTCTTTGCATACCTTCTCCATTTTTTCTTCGTCTAGCCTGTTTCTTGAGTCTAAGAGGTTCTTATTTAAACTATAGAACTTTTCATTTTGAGAAATATACCCAGGAAAATTAGATATGGTAGATGTCCTTTTCATAAAATATTCATTGGTATAATTAAAGCGTTTATGATATTCTGCTTTTATCAATTCTAAATAATTAGCATCTATAAAAGTCTGGTTGACCTCTGGAAATGTAATACTTGGAGAAAAAACACCGAGAGAAATCTTTTTGCCTTCAAATGTAAATCCCATTCCAATCCTATCTACCTTATCGTTTATTTTTCTTCTAAAACCTAAAGAATCATAATTTAAATCGTATGCTCTTTCATCAAAACCAAACTCTGTAATATCAATAGCATCCATTATTTTGTTAATAATTTTTTCTTTCCTTTTCATTTTTTCTATTTTATTCCAGAATAATTTCCATTCCCATCACTAAATATTTTTATAAATTCCTTGTTTCTTACTAAACTAGGTTTAGCTTCTTTTTCAAAATCATCCAAATGCTTTCCTTTTATTACTTTTTCGTTCGAAATACTTCCCTTAATATTATAATTATTCAATTTCTGCCCAGCACCCTGATTCGGAGTCCAATTCGTACCTTCATTTAATTTACTATCCAAAATCACTACATCAAAAATATCTTGACCTCTATCGTTTTTTGTCTTTTTCACAGCAATAAAATCAGGGATGAAATATTCTCCTTTTGCTTTGCAATCTTTAGTAAGACATAATTGCACATTTGCATAGATGGTACGTTCATTAATGTCATCTACTTTTTTGGCTAAATCGTTAAATAATTTTTCATTATTGTTTTTCAGATTCAGCCGCATCCATTTTCATCAAAAAAGTATAGCCAATCATAATAATTCCTACCAGAACACACATCAACGTCCACAAAGAATTGAATCCATAATGGTCAATGATATAGGTCCCCAAACTAGGAGCTATGACAATACCAACAGCGAAAGCAATTCCAAACCAGCCCGAGTATTCGCCACGTTTAGAAGGGTGACTTCTTAGAATCGTGAAAGTTCCAGCCATGGGAAAATTGAGAATTTCGCCCACACTAATTAAAATCACTGCCAATACTGCCAAAATCAGCCAATGACCTATGAAAAATATGGCAAAGGAAAGCCCTATCAGAAAAGCCCCGATAAGCATCATTTTTAGGATGTTTAACTTTCTTTTCTCTATTATAAATATGATAGGCATTTCCAAAACAGCAATCAAAATACCATTGAAAGTCAGTAAATAACCAATACTAACCTCGTTCAGATGCAAGGCATCTCGATAGAATAGCGGAATAGTAAAAATCAGTTGCATAAAAACAACCGCCATTTTCACCACCAAACCCAAAAAAAGCATAAAAGGATAGTCGTTTAATACACTCCTAATCTTAGAGGGGTCTTCTACCGTTTCTGGTTTCGCCTCTACACTTTTACTTTTCTTTTTCAATAAAAGCATAAAAGCAATCGCTGCCAAACTACAAGTAACTCCATCCACATAAAACAACCATTGATAACTTAAATACGCTGCCATAAATCCACCAAAAGCAGGCCCTAAAGCAAAACCTAAATTGACTGCCATACGATACAAACCTATAGAACGAGTAAGATTTTCGGGTTTGGAATAAACGGCAAAACTTGCCATGTTGGCTGGTCGAAAACTCTCTGCAACCGTTATAGTGAGAGCGGTAAATACACAAAGCCACTCAAAGGTTTTGACATGATATAAGAGAATAAAAAAGATTCCACTCAACAGTAAAGACCAAAACTGAACCTTGTAATACCCTACTCTATCCGTCAAATAACCGCCTAATAAATTGCCAAACAAAGAACCTACCCCAAAAAAGGTCATGATAATTCCACTTTCTTTCAGCCCAAAACCCAACTCCTCAGTAAGGTAAAGCGATAGAAAAGCAATCACCAAACTACCCGAACGATTTATCAGCGTAATGAGCGATAAAAACCAAATTTCTTTCGATAATCCACTAAAAGAATCTACATAAAACCGATAAGCATTAGCGAACATAGTGTGGTGATTTTAGGAATTGAAATAAAAAATCCAATCAAAATAGAACATCTTGATTGGATTTGTGGTGACCGCGGAAGGATTCGAACCCTCAACCCTCAGAGCCGAAATCTGATATTCTATCCAGTTGAACTACGCAGCCATTATATTTAGGAAAGCAAATATCTACTTTTTTTTTAATTTTTCATAACATTTATCTTTAATATATCTATTGCCCGCCATTATCCCAAAAACGTTTAAAACTTAGTATAAAATCGACATCAATTCTTGTTGGTCTAAAGACTTGATAAAGCTTGTTTCGGATTGAATTAGATTTTCACTAACACGCTTCTTTTTGTTTTGTAATTCGATAATCTTTTCTTCGATACTGTTTTTACAAATAAACTTGTACGCAAATACATGTTTATCTTGCCCAATTCTGTGCGTTCTATCAATCGCCTGAGCCTCAACCGCAGGATTCCACCAAGGATCGACAATAAATACATAATCGGCTGCCGTTAAGTTCAATCCTGTGTTACCCGCTTTCATACTGATAAGGAAAACTTTTTTGTTTTCGTTATTTTGGAATGAATTTACCTCATCCATACGGTTGGTCGTTTTTCCATCCAAATAGCAGTATTCGATTCCTCTGTCTTCCAATTCTTTTCTAAAAATAGACAGCACTTTTACAAACTGAGAAAAGACCAATACTTTGTGATTACCAATAACAGATTCTAACCTTTCTAATATTATTTCAAATTTGATAGACTCAATATTCTGGCTCAACAACTGTGGATGAATACATAATTGCCTCAATTTCAACAAGGCATCTAAAACCATTATTTTGGATTTAGAGAATCCTTTTTCAGAGATTGTTTTCTCTAAATCAGAAACAATCACTTTTTTGAAGTCATTATAAACCTTACGTTGAGTAGGTGCCATTTCACAGTAAATAACAGTTTCTGTCTTGTCTGGTAAATCACTGGCTACTTTCTCTTTCGTTCTTCTTAGAATAAACGGATTTACAATTCTACGTAATTTTTCCGCTGTTTCTTCATCCGCCTGAACATCAATTTTGTTAGAATAACGGGTTTGGAACTGCTTGATAGAACCTAAAAGCCCTGGGTTTACAAAGTTCATTTGAGCATACAAATCAAAAGTATTATTTTCGATTGGTGTACCCGTCAATGCTAATTTGTGCAATCCTTTCAGACGAATAACCGCTTTATATCTCTTTGACAATGGGTTTTTGATAGCCTGACTTTCATCCAAAATAATATAATGGAAAAGTTCTTTTTCGAACAAATCAATATCATTTACCAATGTACCGTAAGTGGTAATAATCAAGTTTTCACTTCCCCATTGGCTGGCTTTTCTTTGAGGTCCATGATGAACACGGAAAGTCAAGGTAGGGCAAAATTTTTCAATTTCACTAATCCAGTTATACACCAAAGACAGTGGCAATACAACCAACGAACGAGCGTCAGAAGGGTGGTTAGCCAAAGCGGTAATAACTTGCAATGTCTTACCCAATCCCATATCATCCGCCAAACAACCTCCGAACTTAAATTCTTTCAAGAATTGAAGCCAGTTGTATCCTTCTTTTTGATAATTACGAAGTTCTGCGATAATAGAACCTGGAATATCGGCTTGTTCTATACTCGAAAATTCATTCAAGGCTTGCACCTTGCTTTGTAGTTCTTGTTTTACCATTTCATTCTCCCCTACTTCATCGATTAATTGGTCGTGAATAAGTTTGAAATGAGCTTTTGGTAATTGAATTTTAGAAGATTGAACTTGTGCATTTTCCAAAATTCCATCCAATTTTTTCAACCAATCGTCAGGAAGAATCCCTCGCGAACCATCATCAAGTTCTACGTAGTTTTTCTTGTTGACAAATGCCGCCATAATTTTTTCGATATTGACCTCCTCTTCGCCATATTTCAACGACAAATCCATATCAAACCAATCCAATCCAGATTGAATAGAAATAGAACCTTCTGGACGATTAGGGTTATAATTCAGTTCTGCAAAATTTTCTAAGCCGTATAAGGCTATTTCATGTTGGCGACACAATTCATGGAAGGCTAAAAACCATCCCGAATCGGCTACTTTATCATATCTTGAAAAATATGCTCCCGTAGAAGTTTTGTTCGGTAGATATTTTTCTAATAGTTCTATTGTTGTTTTTTCTTTTTCGTCATCTCTTTCAAATAGCTTAACCGTATCTTCTTCTATTTTAGTTAGCTTTTTGAGATGTTGTGGGCTTTGTTCGTTAATTTCTTCGTAAACGAAACGAGGCTTGAATACCACATTTTCTCCCAAAATAGAAAGATAAACCTGAGCTTCTAAAAAGGCAGGTACTTTTTTCTCTACTTCGAAAAGGCTATCATCAATATCAAACGAATAAATCGAAGATAATTGATTGACCATGTTTACTAAAAATGGTTTTTGTTTCTGGGTAAAGTTTATTTCTCCCGAAAACTCTTTGATTAATTGACGAGTTTGTAACGATTCGTACCAAAAAGCTCTTGATTGATGAATCAAAAAGAAAGGGTATAATTCGACTTCGTTACATTCAATTTTTTGGTCATCATAAACCAAATAAGCATTCATTTTCGCCCAAAGCATCTGTTTTTCCGCAGGAACAATTTCAAAAGCCAAACGAATCTGCTTGTCCATCATAACTAACGGAGATAGCTCTCTTTTTTGAGCTTCTGCATACAACTGCGTTTCGTCAACATGACGCAAGAAATGATTTTGTACTGATAATTTGGTTACTTGTTCTTTCAATGCCTCAAACAATGCCAAATCTTGTTCTTCTCTCGATTCCCAATCAATATCCAACAAACGTAGCATATCAATCATCAAGTTACGAAGATACATGTCTTGTAAGATGGGCTTTGAAAACTTTTGTATAGCTGCCGTAATTGATGATTTATTTTTCATCAAAGGAGCTTCATAAAAGCTTGGGTAAGTCTGAAATTTATTCCACATCATAAATTCCAAGTTGTCTGTTTCTACAAAACTCGCTTTCAGTACCGAACCGATTTGTAAATCGTCGTTGGCTCTTTTTTTCTTGTTTTGCTGAACTTTGCCCACCAAACCTTCCAAAAATTGGTCAGTTTTTAGGTTTGCTCCATCTTTTACAAACAAATCAGGTTCTGTTCCTTTGAACCCAAAGTAGTAATATTCTTTAAAATCTGCTTCAGACAATTTATTATCCTCTAAAGCTTGTTGTGTCAATTCTTTGATGTATTTTTCATCAAATAGCTTTTCGGTAAACTCCATATTGTCCATCAAAAAAGACAAAGTAGAACGTACCAAGGCATTATAAATTTGATTGGTTGCGTCGTCAGTACTTACAAAAACCAAAGTTTCGTCTTCTTCGTTTTTGAAGGTAACGGTTCCCTCTTGGTCCTCAAAACCAACTGTAAATTGCTTATCCCCTTGAACTAATATTCGATTGACTTCAATATTAGCAAACGATTCTGTGTTTATGAACAAGGCTCGACGCAGTGCATGTTCCCAATCCTTGACGGGAAGTTTGAAAAAAGAACTGGCATCGGGAGCCCATTCAATGGTGGTTTCGCCCAAAAAACGTTCTAATTGTTGTTTGCCCTGTCCTAGACAAAAAATGATAGAAGCAGCTACATGTTCACATTTCTTATCTATCAAATAATCCGTACAATCACACGAAATAGCAGAAGTTTTGAATTCTTCTGTATTTCTAAATTTCACAGTCCGTTTCATGTGACTATAAAAACCTGCCTTGAAAGTTACTAATTCTGGCGTTACAGAATCTACTTGAATACGTTCGTATGAAACTAATTTTTTACCTTTTGATAATAACTGTAAATCATACTTGTCTATCAATTCATTCAATAACATTCGATGCATATGAGTACTCGGGTTTTATTCAGAAGTAAAATTTGAAACGGCAAATATCTAAATACTTTGCCTTTTTTTCTCTTTTTTTTCAAAAAAGTACCTCGATTCTACAAAAAATATTCTTCCGAGCTACTTAATCACTTGATGTTAGCGAACTTGATTGTAAAATTGATAAAATTCAGGGGAGTATTCTTGTTAGGTTATTTTTTAATGTATCTGTTTTTTCGAAATGATTTGAAGTAAAAATGTAATTTACATACATTAGTTTCAATACCTTTTTCGAATAAAGAGAGTTCGTCCTAATTATTTAGAATGAATAGATTTTGGTTTGTGGCTATGTCAAGCCCTCTATTTAATGTTTCATTCCTGAATTAAATTTATCTTCATCCCATTTTATTGGATTGTTGAGAATATAATTCGAAATATTTAGATATGATTTTTCATTGCGGATGATATGTTCCCAATAGTTTCGTTGCCATAATTTTCCATTAAACCGTTGCCAATTATTGATTTTTACGTTACGAATATATTCGTTTGTGGTCATTGTTTTAAACCATTGCACCACCCTAGACAAAGACGTCCCCGTACGGACTGACCTATGTGTCAGTCCGTCGGTAGGTGTCAGTCCATCGGTAGGTCCATTATTAGGGTTTGGGCAGACACGAAGGTCTGCACCAACTGCACCCCCCACATTTCGGATAATACAATGAAAATGATTAGGCATTACAACATGAACCTCACATCGGATATCAGGAAATTTACTTTCTAATTCGAAATACCATTTTTCAATCATTCTGCCTGCCTCGTTCAGTTCTAATTTTCCGTTCTTAATATTACCAAACAAACATTCACGGTTTTGGACACAAATGGTTACAAAATACAATCCAACCTGTGTGTAATCATATCCTTTCAATCGGATAGATTTACGGTTATGAATTTTTGGATTGTATTTTTTCATTCCTCATTATTTAAAATACAAAAAAGACACTTCAAAATTAAAACGTCTCCAACTCCTTAGGACCATTCCCCACAAAATCCTCCAAAATATAGCCATCTTCACACAATGGAAGTAATTCCGAATCCCTAAACTTTTTCACCTCATCAACAATCGTATTCGGGTAAAGCAAATGGATATTTGGGCCAGCATCGAGGGTAAAACATAAAGGCAAGCCAGTTTCTTGACGGAATGCCTGAATTTTTTCAATCATCGCCAAAGTATTCGGTTTCATTAAGATAAAAGAAGGAGTCGAACACATCATTAGGGCATGCAAAGTAAGTGCTTCTTTTTCTACCAATTCGATAAAGTCTTCTAATTTTCCTTTTTGTAAAATTGTATATAGTCTTTCTGTAGCTGCAAAAGCCGTTTCGTATCTCGTTTTAGAAAATGGGTTATTATTCATCAATTCGTGCCCCAAACGACTCGAAACAGGTTTTGTAGCCGAAGAAACAATTAAAATGTCATCATGGAATTCTTGAAAAATGGGGTGTAATGCCTCTCCCACTCCAATTCCAAATTCGTCTGAAGATTCTTCAACCATTGGTAAACGTCCCCACATAGAAGCACTTTCAAAAATAGAACGAGCTGCACTTCCGCTACCTAAACGAGCGATATAAGAACTTTTTTTATCGAACTCTTTATTTGATAATTTTTGATTTAATAATTCCTCCTCTAAACTCACCAAACACAAAGCCAAGGCACTCATTGACGAAGCAGAAGAAGCAATTCCTGATGAATGAGGAAACGAATTTTTACTCTTAATCGATAATTTTATTTGTTCCAAAAACGGAAAAATAGGAACTAAACTTTGTAAGAACTTTTTAATTTTTTTCTCAAACAAAGGTTCTTTTTTTCCTTCAAATAAGAAATCCATTTCTATCGCTTCACTGCTCGATTTAGTGTCGAATTTCAACGAAGTTATCGTATGTGCAGCATCCAATGTAAAAGAAATAGATGGGTTTCTAGGTAATTGAATACCGTGTTTTCCCCAATACTTTACCAATGCAATATTGGAAGGGCTTTTCCAAATAATTTCACTTGGCGTAATATTTTTCGGGTCTATTATTCCTTTTGGATTGATGTACATAAAAATTTGATGTAAGTGATAAAAAAGTAAAGTTCAAAAAAAAAATGAAAATAAAAACTATACTTTCCATTATTTACAAACATTTATGAATGGAAATGATAAAACCGCAAGAAATTAAAGTCAAAAAAAACGACATTTGCATTTTTTAAGCATTTAGAATACTAAAAAATGAGTTGGTCAAACCAAACTTTTCATACGTTTGAGCAGGATATTAGCCATATCGAATTACCGAAATTATTCACTTATCCTTTTTATTACGAGGCTCATCCGCTATGTGTGTTGGCTGCGGAACAGGTTCAAAAACATTTATTGGGCGAGAAAGAATGGGAACATAATTTTGGGATTGATTCTAATGATGGTGTCGGCAAAATGTTTGGTGTTTTGGTGGTCAAAAATAGCAATGGTGAAGTAGGTTTTTTATCTGCATTCTCTGGGAAAATGGCTGATAAGAATGTACTTCCTGGTTTTGTAGCTCCTGTTTTTGATATTTTGACTAAAGATGCTTGTTATTTGAAAGAGTTTCAGGCCATAACTGCATTGAACAAGAAATTGGAAGAAATTTTAAGTTCTGACGAATACTTGAAAGCAAAAGAAAAATTAAGTCAAATTGAAGCCAAAGCAGATATTGATATTACTGAGTTTCAAAAAGAGATTAAAACAAGTAAGGCTATTCGTAAAGAAAAAAGAAAAATATACTTAGCTGACGAAAATCCAGAAATTCATAAAACAGAATTAAAAGCATTGGCTGCTGAAAGTCAGTTTCAAAATATTCACCTTCGAAAAATGAAGTATTATTGGAAGGAGCAAAAGAACCTTCAAAAAGAGGCTTTACTTCCTTTCGAAACGGAAATAGAATCGATAAAAAACCAAAGAAAAACTCATTCTAATAAAATCCAAAATCAAATATTTGACGAATATCAGTTTGTAAATCAAAAGAAAGAATCCAAACCTTTGGTAGATTTATTCACAGATCAACCTTTGATTTCTGGAGCTGGAGAATGTGCTGCTCCTAAGTTACTTCAACATGCGTTTCTCAACGATTTAGAATTGGTTTGTATGGCTGAGTTTTGGTGGGGAAAAACACCTAAATCTGATGTTCGTAGGCACAAACAATATTATCCTGCTTGTCAAGGAAAATGCAAGCCTATCTTGAAACACATGCTTTCAGAAAGTAGCGTTGAGCCTAACCCTATGGAAGAAAATAAAGGTGCTGACAAAGTAATTGAATACATTTATGAAGATGACTATATTGTTATTTTGAATAAGCCAACCGAATTGCTTTCTGTCCCTGGACGAAATATAAAAGATTCGGTGCTCAATCGTTTAAGAATAAAATTTCCCGATGTCGAAGGGCCGCTTTTGGTTCATCGTTTGGATATGAGTACTTCTGGACTGATGGTGATGGCTAAAGGTGAAGAAACGCACCGTTTGGTTCAACAACAGTTTATAAAAAGAAGGGTCAAAAAGAAATATATGGCTATTCTTGAAGGAGATGCTATTGAAGATACGGAAGGTTTTGTTGAGTTGCCGTTGAGGGTTAATTTCAATGAACGTCCTCGCCAAATGGTTTGTTTTGATAAAGGAAAACATGCCAAAACTCGTTATGAAATATTAGAACAAAAAGATAGAGAAATTCGAATTGCTTTCTATCCCGAGTCGGGTCGTACACACCAACTTCGTGTACATGCTGCCCATCATTTGGGACTAAATCGCCCCATCAAAGGTGATGATTTGTATGGAAAACGAGGCGAAAGATTACACCTCCATGCTGAAAAACTGACGCTAAAGCATCCAAAAACGAAAGAAATGATGACTTTTGAGGTGAAGTGTCCTTTTTGATAGAAGTTAAATATTTGGAGTTTTTGTCCTTCAAAACGGGGCTATAAAACTCCAAATATTATGATTTTCGATAGAAAATAAAACTACTTATTCAGTAACAAAAATATCGACTTGTTTCAATTGAGTATTTATTTCAATTTTGGAAGCGTTCTCTATCATTGAGCTCTTAGTATCTTCATCTAACTCAATGTCATAATTTTTCTTTCCATATCTCATTAAAGCTCCAGATTGCGTGTCTATTCCCCAACCTAATAAGCCAGAAAAATTGGCAATACTAACCAAATTAAATTCTCTATCTAAAGTTATCATTCGAGTTTCATACCCATCTAACTTTATTTCGGCAATCACCTCTCTCAAGCTCCTTTCTATTTCTAATAGACAAGGGGTTTTACAAATTAAGAACCCATCAATATATACTTCGGCTCCTTTCGGGTCAGAATTAAAGCTCAGAACATCCTTAGTACCAGTAAAAATAGTAGCACAACTGGACAATGAAAAAATAAGGATCGTCGCAAAATAGAAAAGTTTGATTCTCATAAGCATTCATTTTGTAGTTAACTATTCAACTCTCATCTATAAAGTTAAGCCTAAATGAGAGAAGCGTTATTACATTAACATACTTAACTTTTACTTGAAATCACTTTCTTTGTTTCTTTGATTTGTGATATAAGAGGTTTGATTGCTTTTTGATGTAATAAGCTATATGTTGTTCCTTTCATCTTTTTACAAACAAAAAAAGCACTCTAATTGAGTGCTTTTAGTGGTCCCGCATGGGCTCGAACCATGGACCCCCGTGTTCCGAAAGCTTTCGGAAGAGTCAGGTGCCCTTAGTTTCTTTCTTTATTTTTGCTATGAGTTCTTTATA
>CALAJP010000050.1 GCA_937922815.1 uncultured Saprospiraceae bacterium | reverse complement strand
GTCAATATGGCTTTTTATTTTGATAAAGATTCCATTACACATCAATCCATTAATTTAGAATACGACATTTCAACTACCGAATTAGTGTTACAAAGAGGGAAAAAACCATCAGAAAAAGCTCAATTCTATAATTCGCTACATGAAGTGTATATGGATGTGGATAGAATAGATTGGACCTTAGGCTCTGAAACTTTATTTCTTGGCAAGCCCGAACGTTCATTAAACAGTAGTAAGAAAAAATCAATTTCGATAGCATCTAAGGATAATTTTGATATTAGCGAATTTACACAAATGCAGGGTGCTGCCGATTACAACCCTATCAGCATATTAAAAGTAATGACAGAAAAAGAAGGGACAAACAATTTTGACGCATTGATGGTTGCCAAAAGGTTTAATCCTAGATTTACTATTTCGTCTGCTCAGACTTTATTTTTTGATATGGTAAAAAGAGGATTTATTACCTACGATATCGAAAAAGAAGAAATTACCGTTACGGACAAACTCATTCATTATGGTAACGCTATAAAAAAAGAGGTCGACTTCGATTTTCTAAAAATAACTTCGACTACTAATGAGACCAATGCCATTATGAACCTTTCTACTAAGGATATTGACATCAAAGGTGCTCAAAGTTTGGAACTTAGTAAAACTCAGAAAGTAGCTATCACACCTCGAGGAGGAGATATGACCCTTCAAAAAGGAAGAGATATTATTTTTAATGGAAAAGTTATAGCAGGTTATACCTCATTTACTGGCTTGAATACCAATTTTGATTATAATGATTATGTCATCAACTTAGACTCGATAAAATACATGGATATTTATCGACTGACAGGAGATTTTGACGAATTAGGAAAACCCATAGCTCACGGTTTGGCCAGTAGAATTCAAAGTACAAAAGGAACGCTATATATCGACGACCCTAATAATAAATCGGGTAGAGAAAAATACCCTGAGTACCCCAAATTTGAAAGTTCGGAGAATGCCTATGTTTATTATGAAGATAGACAGATATTGAATAAAGTATATAAAAAAGATTCGTTTTATTATCGTTTAAAACCTTTCGTATTCGAATCGTTAGACAGTTTTGCAATCGAGGAAATATCATTTAAAGGAGAACTCATTTCAGCCAATATTTTTGAACCCATCAAGCAAAATTTGGTAGCGATGGAAGATAATTCACTCGGTTTTGAACATGACACTAAAGGAGCAAAATACCCTGCGTATAGAGGCAAAGGAGGTTTTAATGGTAATGTAAAATTGGACAGAGCTGGTTTTACCGCCAAAGGAGAAGTATCTTACTTGGGAGTGAATATTAATGCTGACGATATTATTTTCATGCCTAGTTTAATGACTTGTTCCTCTGAAAGCATTGCTCTTTCTAAGGGGAATGGATTTCCTGACTTGCAAGGAGAACAAGTAAAAATTGCATGGAAACCACAAGTGGACAGCATGGATATTGCCTCTACAGACACCCCCTTTCAATTATTCAATAATAACAATCATACACTAGCAGGTATAGCAACTATAACTCCTGAAGGCTTGGTCGGAAATGGCGTAATAGAATGGGATCGGGCTACTATGAATGCAGATGTTATCAAATTTGGTAATAATAGCTTTCAATCAGACTCCAGTTCCTTAAAAATTAAAAACTTAGGTGGAACAGATGTTGTCATTGAAACGAGTGATGTTAATACGTCGTTTGACTTAGACAAAAAAGAAGGTAAAGTATTCACCAATAACGAAAAAGGACTTGAAGTTAAAATGCCAGAAAACCAATACATCACCTTGATGGACGGTTTTGATTGGGACTTGGCTACTGAAAAAATAAAATATAAATCTAGAGACAATCAATCTACCTTCATTTCTACACACCCTAAACAAGATTCTTTACTCTTCAAGGGAACAGATGCAGAATATGATATGAATGCTTCTGTGGTCAATATAACAGGGGTAAAACATATTGTTTCTAGTGATGCTAAAATTATTTTGAAGAGCCAAAAAGTAACCATTCAACCCAAAGCTGTTTTAGATTCTTTTGAAAATGTAAAAATCATAGCAGGTTTACAAGATAGCTCTCATATCATTATGGACGCTACGGTGGCTATCAATGGACGTAGAGATTTTAAGGGATACGGAAATTATCAATACAATATCCCCAGTAAAAAACAAAGCTTATTTTTCTCAGATATTATCGGCAAACCTGGTGGAAAAGGAAAAAATAGAGATGAAAAACCTGATATCGTTCGTGGTAGTGCCGATGTCAGCGAAACAAAAGAATTCTATATAGAAGAAAAAATAAAATTTGAGGGAAAAATAGAAATGGATTCCCGCAATAGAAACCTTTCTTATGATGGCTATGCTAATATTGAAATGACAGAACAAAGGCACACACCGTTTGCCATTCAATGTGAGGCTGACAAAAATAACTTGTTTTTAGATTTTCTTACTCCCAAAAGTAAAAATGGAGATTTACTCCATTGCGGAATATATTATAGTAAAGAATTTAGTATCGGATACCCCGTTTTGATTGGAACTAAACTATTCCGAAAAGACAGAGACTTATTAGAGGTCGAAGGTAAAATTCATTACGATCGAAAAAATAAATTAATTCAATTTGGAGATTCCGCTCGAATGGTAAACCCATACGCTGACGGCACTATTCTTTCTTATGACGAAGCGAAGGATATAGTTTATGGGGACGGGAAATTAGGTATTTGTGATGCTACCGAAGGTATCGTGGTAACTAGTGCAGGCTTAGTTGAAGTTAATAAAAGTGGACGAAAAGTGGATACATACTTAGATTCATCTTACGTGGGGCCTAATTATAGTATTGATATCAATGGAATGGTTGCACTAGAAATGAACCTCCCTTCAAAACTTAGTAAAATAATTTTGTCCGATATGGCAAGTGCCGTTAGTACAGGTGTCACCCCAAATGAGCATTATAAAAAATACCTTAGTTTCTTATTTCCTGATGAAAAAAGCAAACAAGAATCTCTTTCTTCCTTAAACGCAAAACAATGGCCAAAAGCCAAATCTTTGAAAAAATTTAAATTCGTTTTTGGAGAAATACCATTAGTTTGGGATCAAAATTATCGTTCGTATGGCTCTCCACAAGGTAAGGCCTCGCTTATTGCTATGGACGGAAATTATATCAACAAGCAAATTAATGCATTTTTTGAATTTAAAATGCCTACTAGCGAGGAGGATAAGCTCTCTTTCTTAATAGAAGGAACCAGTGGCTATTGGTATTTTTTCAGTTTTAGCGAAAATGAATTATTAACAACTTCTAACAATCCTCAATACACTGAAGTATTAGATAAAATGAAGCCTAAAGAAATGAAAATGGCAGGTATTGGCGGTAGTGATTACTTCATTGAAATCGAAGATGTGTCGAGAGGAAATGGTTTTAAGAAAAGAGTTTCGGGCTTTAAAAAATGATTGGTACGATTTGTGAAATATAAATAAATGCTTTATATGTCTGACATTCAGAAGTATTAAGCATTTATTTTTTCACAATCTAATATGTTGACATTAAAAAAGTTACAAATTTAGACAATGTCTCATATCAATATAACGCACCGTCATGAACGCCCATCTTCGTTTACTCTTGGTTTTGATTACGTTTTCTTTTGGGCAAATAACCATAGGACAACACATTCAAATTTCATTTGATGGGGCTGATGCCATACCCAATGAAATTAATGTTTGCGGGGACTCTAGGATTGTTAGAGTACGTATTCAAAAGGACATTAATCAAGTCGAAAACCTAACCAATGTGACTGCTAACTTAAAGATGATAGAAGGTATAGATTTCATATCTTTTGTTAGCAATCAATCTAATACAGGTATTCAATTAACCAATCGTGGCTCATCTAATGCAACTTTTTCTATTCCTGAAATTGCAGATGATCCAGTAATTATTGCATACGAAATTGCTGCCAACTGCTCTATTTCGGATACCTTACTTGCTAACCCCAATGCAATCATACGTGACGAATGGGTTTTTCAGAATATAGATTTTAATCAAGAATTATTTAATACCGAATACAAGGATGCCATTAATACTCCTTTCTTAAATTTTGAAAGTGAAGATATTATTACCACAGGTCTAAAAAACAACATAGTAGAAAGAACTTTCACCATCACCAATACTTCTTTGTTAGGACAATTGGATAGCTTTTATTACCAATTAAAACATCCTACCAACTTATCTTATCAATCTATTACCATCAACGGAACCGAGGTTACTTTGACGAAAACGGAAATAGGAACAGATACGTTTATAAATATTCCTATTCATGGAAGTTTATTTACCAACAATCAAATTAATGATATCAATGGCAACAATGACTTCATTCTAGATCCAAACGAAAAAGTTACTATAACAGAACGATTAGTTCTAAACAATTGTAATAGTGATAATGCTAGCACTCATACAATTAGTTGGGGATGTGACAATTCAAGTTGTACTCAATCTGAAATCAATGCTGCTATACGTATTGGACAAGGAGCCCCAAACCCTAGCATAGAACCCCAAACCTCTACCAATAATCAAGAAATAGGCTATTGTAATGACGGAGCGGCTTCTTTTCTTATTGTTAATAACGGTCAAGAAACCGATGAACTGGCAGGTGCTATGTTCGATATCTCTGTTTCTGTAGCACAAGGTTCACTTTTCAACCTAGATAGCAATGGCTACACCTTAACAGACCTCAATATTCTTGGTCAGTCCGTAGCATTAAGTAATTCAAATATGATTCAATTAGCCGATTTGTTTAATACCGACCCTGACGGAGATGGAGGGTTAGACGACTTAGATGGAGATGGGTTTTATGATGATTTATCTATTAATGAATCTTTTTTAATAGAATTTGATTACACCTTGGACATTAATAATTCAGCCGATAATAATTGTAATAATTCACTAAACACTAATTTCAGGTCTTTTATTCGTTATAATTCAGGTTGTCAAGATGATATTTTAGAAGGTGTTTCTATCATTGATATCACCAATAGCTCTGTAAATATAGACTACGAAAGCCCAACCGATGTTGATGCCATTCGAGACACATTTGCAATTATCACTTCCTTACAAAGAAACTTAACCAATTTTAAAGGAATTTGTAGTAACCAAGGCTTTAATGTGGCAATAGACATTCCACAAGGAGTAAATATACTGTTAGATTCTACTCAATTATTAAGAAACGAACAGGTGTTAAATATCACAAATCAACAAATAATCAATGATAGTTTAATAGTTTCTTTTGATTATAACGGAACATTCCTCAACGGGATTTATAGTTTAAAGATAGCGGCCGCAGCAGATTGTTCTTCGAACGTTGGCAAGATTTTAATGCCATTTACTTTTGATATGGTTTGCTCTGACTGTAATGTTACCCATCGTTGGCTGTGTGGAGATATGGAAGGACCTGTGGTTCATAAAACCACCCCCCCTTGTCTCGTTTCTGAAGTTAATAGTTGTGATAATAATATCAAAACCCTTTCATTCGATGTGGAGAGACAATCTATTGGTTTTCAAAATTCAGATTTATCGACTCCTGCTAATCCCGATAATGTGAACCTTTCTGTTGCCTTATCTCTGGATACCGTTCAGTTATCAACTACGGGTGTAATTGGGGCTGGTGCTATTGGGAATAATATTGCCGTTCAGATTCATCACCAAGCTATTAATGCTTCTTCGGAAACCATTTTTGAATATATCAATGGAGCATTAACAATAATCCAATCAGGAGTAGCACAAATTATTCCTGTTGATTTATCAAATTTTACAAATACATTCAATTCAAATATACATCTTACAGAAATTGAATTGAGTTCTATACTAAATAGTAACGGAATCACTCTTAATACGGGGGATAGTTTGCGTTTTATTAGCCATGCTACCATTCGTACTGAACCGATTACAACTACTCAGTTTGAAGAAATCGCTGATTTAAGGTCAAACTTTTCCATTAATCAGGGTGGAACTTGGATAAATTGTGAAGATGACGGGGCTCCATTGACCATTGGTAAGGTTAATACGTTTTTCAACTACCCCAGTTCTGGAGAAATGCCTTCTGGCTGCAATAATATAGAACTCGACTATACGCTTATTCTACAAAATGAAGAATATAGAGACTATTTTGAAAATGAATTTAGAGCGGGAATTACCATAGATTCTTTGGCTATCAATTATGACCCCGCCCTTTTTAGCTCATTTTCAAACGTTGAAATTAGTTTACAAATTCCAACGAGTAATGGGCAATTCCAAACGTTTGAACCTCTAAATGTCAAGACTAATGAAAATCAATTTTTAATAGTTTTCGAAAATATTATTGATAATGACATTAATCTAAACGAATTATTAGTCAATGATGCGGCAACACTACGGGTTACGGTATCTCCTGACTGTCAAAGCGACAATGAAAATTTAAGGTTATTTGGGCTCAACTTCTCTCCTACTTGGCATTATTCCATCCATAAATATGCCGACAATGCCCTTCAAAAGTCAATCGCTCATGAAGGAAATACAAACATCACTTATCATAATTCTCCTGCGTTGGACATTTCTCCATTAGATAATGTATCTATACCAAATGCAAATAATGATTTATCATGGGAATTTTCAGTTTGCAATACAACCAACATAGCCGTTAATAGTTTTATCATTCAATTAAAAGAAATTTCTAACGGAATTGAAATTATCGATATTACAGACATTACCGATTCTAATTCACCACAATCTATTTCCATAGAAAACTTTTCTATCGATAAATATTTCCAAGGCAATAGCCTAAATTCATCTTTAAATTGTAGAAAATACAGAATCACCGCAAATTCATCTAATTGTAATGATCAGCTTATCAATATTTCAGCTTTCTGGAGCTGTGTTGCGAATAACAATATAGAATCTTTCAATTTCGATTGCGATACAGACCAACTATCATTGCGTGCAACTTCGGAAGATGCATTTATTGATTCCGATGTTATTCAACAGCCTCTTCTTGGAGAAGAACTTTGTAATGAAGTACCTGTTTCTATTTTAATTAAAAATATAGGGAGGCAGGATTTAAAAGATTTATCATTAAAATTAATGTTCCCTAACGAAGGTGTTGACTGGGTCGCTAATAGTTTTGAATATGAATATCCTTTAGGAGCTGCTCGCCAACGTTTTGCTCAGAATCCAATTTCTACCGCATCAACTAGCTTTACTGAAGATTATATTTTTGAAAACTTATCATACTTAGGCTCAGATATTTCAACTGAAGGGCTCAAGGCTTTCTCAAGTATTCTTTCAGAAGAAAAAGACCAACTATTCATTCATTTTAACATTACAACTAATTGTGATTTAACGATTGGTGATTTAATTCGATATGAATGGGTAGGTACACAAATTTGTGATGAACAAGTTACGGTTAGCGGAGAAACATACCCTTTGCTCATAAATAACGCACCTACTGACGCCAACTTTGATATCAAAGTCATTAGTCCTGCTGAAAAAGTCACACAGAATAGTACAGGCACCTACACATTTGCCGTAAATGTATTAAGTAATAATAATATCGGTCAAAATCATTTTATTGAAATCATTTTGCCCAATTACCTAACAGCCGATGAAAATTCATTATCAAGTTTAGGCTCTACCGAGTTGTCTTTTTTAGGAAGTACTATAAATAGTTTGGGAAACAATAATATTTTGAGAATCCCGCTTCCAGAAAATATTTCAAATGAAGATGACTTACAATTTAGTATTGATATTTCAAATTCGATTAATGGCTGCGAAGATCAAGATGCTATTGTCGGTTTTCGTACCATTAGCCCTATAAGTGTTAATTGTGCTGGCGGAAATAATAGTTGTGAAACATTCGCCATTAGTTCAATTAATGGAACAAGCTCCTTCGATTTTACGATTATCAGTACTCCTATTCAATTATCTAATGTTAATACTAAAATCTCTTGTAATAATGCAGGGCTTGAAAATAGCATTAGTGCCTCTATCGTTAATAACACATCACAAAACATAAATACTACCATTAATTTAATCGTTTTCGAAGATATTAATAATAACAATACTTTTCAACCAGGAACAGACAATATAGTACATTCTTTTACTCCAATATCATCAATCCCTGCCCAAGAAACCATTGTACTCAATGAAATTAGTGCAAATAGTCTATGTAATACAACCTTGCGTTGGCAACTGAATGGAATCAATGATTTAACAAATTCATGTACTACTAACAATGGTAGTATTCCTGAACCTATTTATAATATTGCAGGAGACGATCAGTTTTTTTGTGTAGATAAAATAGAAAATTCTTCTACTCAAATTGGTAAAGATTGTAACAACATAGGCTCCAATTTCTCTTGGGAAGCCATTTTACCTGCGACCATAGATATGCTCTCTGATGCCACTATTGCTCAACCTACGGTTAACTTTGTTTCTAATCCATCAAATAGAGATACTCTTAAATTCGTTTTAACTACAGATATAGCGAGTTGTGGGCAAATAAAAGATACCGTTAACATCATCAGAGGAGAACAATTCAAGTTAATTCCTATTAATGACCAATCAGTACCAGAAGGGGAAACTATTGAGCTCAGTGTTATTCCTGTCGCAAAAAATAGTGACATTTATACTTACCAATGGACTCCAATCGATGACATTCAAAATCCTAACATAGCATCGGTTAAGATTACACCGACCCAAAACGAAACGTATAAAGTAGTAGTTACGGGAAGTAGCGGCTGTAGCACTGAACAAACTTTTGATATTGGTCTAGAAAACAATTGTAAAGAACCGATATTGACTTTATCTAAAATAGTTGGAAGTCGAGACGACGAGCCTACGGGTATCATTGACCTTACTTTTGATGATTTGATTAACGATTTCAACCTAACATGGTCTCCCATTCCTAATAATATTGCCCAAGATGGAAAATATATATCTAATTTGGCATCTGGATTTCATCGTTTAGAAATTGAATCTAAGTCAGTTTCTGAATGTATTTTTGAATACGATTTTGCTGTTCCTAATCAAGCCTTTCCCGATATATTAGAATTGCAAAATTTGCCTGCGACCTGTGGACAATCCAATGGCGTAACAGAGCTTTCTCCCATTAGCTTTAATTATATTTGGGAAGATGGGGTACAAAATAATTTTAGAGATGATTTAGCTGCAGGTCAATATCGTGTTGAAATCCAAAATGGGAGTCTTCGTAGTTTTACAGTTGTTACAATTGACGAAGTTAATCAGCTAAATGCTGAAATCACTACCATTTCTAATCCTACTCAAAATTCGTTAGGCTCTTTAAGTGCAGCATTAACAAACGGAGAATCTTCTACCTATTTATGGTCAACGGGCGAAACAACACAAGAAATAAATAATCTTTCCGAAGGAATTTATAGTGTCATTATCAAAGATATAAATGGTTGTTCTACATCGACTTTAAGTGTTTTAGCAGAAAATAAGATTGGGTCAATCACAACGAACATTCAACACGAAACTTGTTATGATTTTGACGATGGTAAAATAAACTTTAGTATTCAATTGCCCGAGGAATATGATTTCAATCAAGAAATAGTCATTATTGATGATGAAAATAACATTCATAATAAAGATAGCTTGTCACCCGGAAATTACTGTCTTATCGCTCAAACATTAGAAGGCGAGGTTCTTAACAGTGAATGTTTCACTATTGAAGCGGCAACTCCCTTCCAAAGTTCGATAACAACGTTGAGAGACTGTCCTGAGAATACTCACAGTCTAATTGTGCAAAACAAAGGAGGTAGCAAACCTTATACCTATTTTTGGAATGACATTGGTAATAGTTCTATTCAAGGTAGGCAAAATGTACCTTCAGGAACTTATCAATACGCTACCTTTGATTCAAAAAATTGTAGAATTGCGAAGTCTCCACTTATTTTGGAGTCATGCCCAGAAGAAAACTGTTCATTATCTCCAACGGGGCTACCTAATGAATTTATTAGAAGTAACTGTTCAAACAATTCAAGTACAGTATGTATTGAACAATTTGACGCATCGTTCTTTCAGACTAAAGAAATATTTTTTAAAGGCACTAACATTACCGAAGCTGATAATTGTAACCCCAAATCTATAAAAAAATATAACCTTAGCAACCTTGAGCCTATAATCTCTGACAGTATTCAATTAAATAATTGGATTTTTTCAGGTCAACCATACGATGCAGTTTTCTCTTCGTTTGGTGCCATTGCAGATTCTTTAAGCTTTTGGACTAACCAAGTTTGGACTTATGAACACCCATTCTTGTTTTCAAATGCAAATATCGATTTTGCAGACTTAGAGTTTAATGCAATAAACTCGTCTTTAAATATTTCTATTCCATATTTTAATGTACCTTCTTCGTCTGGTGGTACTTCAATTAATTTAACAAGTGGGGTAAATGAAATTATAGTTTTTGATAGAACAACCTCTTGCTACGATACCTTAATTATTGAATTACAGTGCGGACTTAGTGCTAGTGAAAACTTTTCTGACACCATATTATTAGGAGAAGTAGTTGATGTTTGTTATCAGATTAATGACTTCAATATTGGAACTGAAATCATTAGTATTACCAATCTCTGCCCTAATAAAAGTGGACAATCCGTAGATTTTGAAACCGACGACGACCAATTTTGTATTACTTATGCGGGTAGCAAATTAGGTTTAGACACTGCATGTATTGAATTTTGTGGAAACACCTCTTGCGATACCATTGAGTATCAAATTTGGGTTCAAAAAGAAGCTGATATTATTGAAGTAGAAATTTTTGAAGGTCAAGTTGGAGAGGTTTGTACTCGTCCCTTTATTCTTCCTGGTACAGAAATTACAATAGACCTTTTTTGTACAGAAAAAGAGACGAATCATGTAGATGTAGAGATAACACCTAATTTCTGTTTAAGTTATACAGGAATTAGTATTGGAACAGATAATGTTTGTGTTTCAATTTGTGATGAAACTAATATTTGTGATACTAGTTATGTTTACTTTTCTGTAACAACAGTAGATCAAACGCCCATTGTTCGTGACGATATTGATAGTACCTTAGAAAACACTCCTGTTATTATTGACATAGAAAGTAATGACGATGTTTTTGGTGATTTTGAAACCACACTTTTGCCCAACTCTTTTGGTCCGTTTTTCGGAGAAGCAGTATTAAACCTAGATGGTTCTATTCGTTATACTCCTAATGAGAATACTTGTGGTCAAAGAGATGAGTTTCAGTATCAGACTTGCAATGAAATTGGTTGCGATACTGCTACCGTTCAAGTAGTTATAAATTGCGAAGGAAGTATTTCAGTTTTTAGGGTAATTTCCCCTAATGGAGATGATGTAAATGATGTCTTTTATGTCGCTGGATTAGAAAGGTTTGAAAACAACGAACTATTTATTTACAATCGTTGGGGCGAATTGGTTTATTCTGCAAAAAGTTATCAGAATGATTGGAATGGAGTGTGGCAAGGAAATAAAAGACTTCCTGATGGCACTTATTTTTATTACTTAAAACTCAACGATGGCCTAGATACTATTCTCGAAGGATATATTGAATTATATAGATAAAAAAAGGGTCACCCATTAAATGGATGACCCTAATTTTTTAGGCTTTAAAAACCTTAATTATTTCACTACAACCATACGTTTCACTGCTGAGTGATTTTCAGTTGCTAATTCATAGTATAATACGCCTGCTGCATTCAATGCGTTAGCATCTAATGTTACTTCGTTGTAACCTGCTGCATATTCTCCGTTTACTAAGCTCAATACCTTACCGTTCAAGTCATAAACTGTTAACGTTGCTGTTCCTGATTTTGGTAAATCAAATCCGATAACTGTTTCTCCGTTAAATGGATTTGGACGGTTTTGGTGTAAGTTGAATACTGTTGAAATTTCCTCACCTTCGAATGTC
>CALAJP010000049.1 GCA_937922815.1 uncultured Saprospiraceae bacterium | reverse complement strand
ACGTGGTTTTTTGATTCCTTCAATTTTATTTAGTACTTTCTCCACTAGAGCCTCGCTCTGCTTGGAAACATGGTTTTTATTAAGTTGCATTTCTAAAAATACATGTTTCCTCTTTTTTTTTATTTCTTACCGAACTATTGTGAATTAGAGTTTATGGAAAATTATTTACCCATACTAAAAGAATATAGAGATAGAGGAGAACTTTCAGCTGAAGCAGTTGCGTTGATGGAAGATAGAGTTTTAATTCTCAATGGACTTCCACAATTATATGGTTCGCAGATTAATAATGATAGTAATGGTAATCCAACACTACTAGAATATGAAGGAACGTTATGTGATGTTAATAATCGAAGAGATAAAATAGGTATGATTCCAGTTGAAGATTATGTTGCTCGGTTTGGAATTGAATTAGAAGTCAATTGCAATTGATTGTATAAAAACAGAAAAGCAGATGAATCGAAATTCATCTGCTTTCATATTTCTAAATATTTGAAATTTATTATTTCTGTACTTTAACGTCGAATCTTACACGGTCACTACCGATACTTTTTACAAGAATAGCTCCTTTCTTACCGTCTGCCTTTTCGAATAAAAGAACACCTTTGTAAGAAATAGCAACTGTTTCTCTATCGTGAGTTACCGAAAGGTCTTTTAAATCATCATTTGTTGCCAAAGCTTCAAATTCTTCTGCTGTCATTTCAACACCAGAGTGTTGGATTTTAGTTGTTAAAACACCTTCAACATCTTTGGTTTCGTCAGCTTCATGAGGACTGTCTAAGGAAATAAATGCTTGATTGGTAGCAGAAACAAAGTCAATTTTACCAATATTATCAGTTGTAATTTCATCTTCTTTTGCAGTTGTCCCATCAAGACTCATAAATGCAACCCCATGATCTTCACTATCAGAACTCGTTAATTTCAGAGTAACATCAGTGTATGATAAAAGGTTTTCCACGGTTGGAGTTTCTTCGTCCTTTGCAACTTCTGTAGTATCATCATCTGAACAAGAAGCAAAAACGAAAACAAGTAATAGGTAAGATAAAAAATGTAGTTTTTTCATAATTTGGATTTAGTTTTTTAAGTTAAATAGATATTTTCAAAAGGAATTATGTCAAATACGATGCCATTGTTTTGTAGTTTTAAATTGAGAAAATAAAAATGCTGAAATCATCGAGAGTTATGAAATCTTTGTTCTCAACTTTATGCCATTCCTAAATAGATTCAATAATATCTCCAGCAATTGCTCCAATCATAGGCGTTATATTTCTTTACTTTATTAAATTTTCAGTAAAACGAACAGCTTAAAACAGCATTTACATTGATGATTTTGTTTACTATAGTAAGTATGGTCATTCTTTTTTATATTTGTACGATGGCAAATTGAACAACTTAGTTTTTGTAATTATTCAGTTTTGACAATTTATAAATTATGTTTTTTTGCTCAATTGCCTTTTATCGCATTATACTTGACATAACGTCAATTCTAAAAGCCAATTTATATGTCTGTTCTTAATCTAATCGGAAACACCCCTCTTGTTGATATTTCTTCATTACAAAGCAATCCGAATATTAAAATATACGGAAAACTAGAAGGTCAAAACCCAGGAGGCTCCGTAAAAGATAGAGCCGCATTTAATATGATTAAAGAAGCTATTGATGCCAAATTAATTAAAGCAGGGGATAAAATTATAGAGGCGACAAGTGGGAATACAGGTATTGCCCTAGCGATGATTGCTCAACAATTTTCACTAAAAGTAACTTTAGTTATGCCTGAAAATGCTTCGCAAGAACGTATCCAAACTATGAAAGCGTTTGGAGCAGAAGTAATTCTAACGCCAAGCGAAAAAACAATCGAATTTTCAAGGTCTTTAGCTATTGACAAATCGAAAAATGAAGGCTATTTTATCCTAAATCAGTTTGACAACCCTAATAACTATTTGGCTCACGTCAAAACTACAGGGCCTGAAATATGGAAAGATACCAATGAGCAAATCACTCATTTTGTTTCTTCGATGGGCACGACAGGAACTATAATGGGAGTATCTACTTATTTAAAATCCGTAAACCCCGAAATCAAAATTGTGGGTGTTCAACCCAAAGAAGGTTCTAGAATACCTGGAATTAGAAGATGGACTAGTGATTTCTTACCCGCAATTTATGACGCGAATAAGGTCGATAAGATTATTGATGTATCTAGCGAGGAAGCACAATCTATGGCAATTAAACTATCCCAAAGAATGTCAATTTTTGCGGGAATGAGTAGTGGAGGTGCTGTTTTTTCAGCATTAAAATTAGCGAAACAAGTACCTGATGGTAGCGTATTAGTTTGTATAATATGTGATAGAGGAGATCGATATTTATCAACACCGATGTATAAAAATTTATAAAAAATTACGTTCGGTATATTTTAAATTCTTTTTTCTTAGACTGATATTTTATTTTATCCGTATGAATATCTGTTTGACGGTCGCTTTTTTTCAAATCTTGAATTTTATTTCTTAAAATTCCGTTGGTTTGAATCAAGTTCATTCGGTCTTTTTTGCTTTTTTCTACTAATTCCATCAATGAATCAATGGACTGCTCTTGTTCATCAATTCTGTTTTTTTGCATCCAAAAAAAAGAGCCTGACATAACCGAAAAAATTAAGAAAAAAAATATTTTATTGAAGGCGTTCATGGTTTTAATACAATTAATGGTAGATAATAAAAGAGATTTATATATAACATCTCTTGTGTTTTAACATATTAAATCAAAGACCATACCAAGCATAAGAAAATAAATAAGTCCATCACTCAACCATAATTTTTAAAAACTGTTAATGTCTTTATTGTACGTATATTTACTAAATAGGTTAAACTGTATAAAATGAAAATTGGAATCGTTTGTTACCCTACATTTGGAGGAAGTGGCGTTTTGGCTACTGAATTAGGAAAAGGGTTGGCTAGAAAAGGACACAAAGTTCATTTTATTACCTACAAACAGCCTGCAAGGTTAACGACCTTTGACGCTAATATATATTTCCATGAAGTAAGTAACAATACAGAATATCCTTTATTCGAATATGCACCTTATGACACGGCTTTGGTCAGTAAGTTAGTTGATGTTATTCAGTATGAAAAACTTGATATTTTACATGTACATTACGCTATTCCCCATGCTACCGTAGCCTATTTAGCTAAAAAAATATTGTTATCACAAGGCATTTATATCCCCGTTGTCACAACGCTACATGGAACGGATATAACATTGGTTGGAATTAATAAAAGTTTTGCTAGTTCTGTCCAGTTTGCCATTAATAAAAGTGATGGCGTAACTGCAGTATCTGAAAGCTTAAAAAGTCAAACCTTAGAATATTTTGATATCAATAACAACATAGAAGTCATTCACAACTTTGTCGATTTTAATCGATTCAAAAAGAGAAACAAAGACCATTTCAAGAAAGCTATTGCTCCTGAAGGTGAAAAAATATTGGTTCACACTTCTAACTTTCGCCCCGTAAAAAGAGTTGGTGATGTGATAAAAGTATTTCAAAAAGTACGTGAAAAAGTAGCGTCTAAGCTGCTCTTAATTGGTGACGGACCGGAAAGACAAAACATGGAGTTTTTGTGTAGGCAATTAGGACTATGCGAAGATATTCGTTTCTTAGGAAAACAAGATGCCGTAGAAGAGTTATTAGCCGTTGGAGACGTTTTTCTGATGCCTTCCGAAAAAGAAAGCTTTGGTTTAGCGGCTTTAGAAGCCATGGCTTGTGAAGTTCCCGTAGTATCATCAGATGCAGGTGGTTTACAAGAAGTTAATATTCACGGCAAAACAGGTTTTGTCAGCCCTATTGGAGATGTAGATGATATGGCAAAAAACATCATAAAAATGTTAACGGACGAAAAAATACATGAAGAATTGAAGTCTAACGCTCTGTTACAAGCCCAAAAATTTGACCTAGATATTATCCTCCCCAAATATGAAAGTTTTTATCAATCTATCATAGAATCTAAAGTTTGGAAAAATGTTACTTAGTTTGAGCTTGTATTTTGGTAAAAAATTGAAAGTGAATAAAGAACCTGATGCTTGGAAAACTTATATGAGGTGGCAAATCAATTATAATGCATTATAATAAACTCAGTTCCTCTTGCTCAAAGTATTAAAGTTAGGTCTATCTTGAATCAAAACGTTTTGAAATTATTATCAAATATTGGGTTGTTTCTATTCCCTATTTTTTAAGTTTCAGCATTAATTCTTGTTTGAGAAAAATGAGATTAAGCTGAAAGTAGGATTAATTTCGTCGTTTTAGTTTTATTCAGAACTACTTTTTAGATGGTAAAAACTACTTCAAGGTAGCTTAGGATTTATCAAAAATATAAACAAAAAAAAGGGGCTGGATTTTCACATCCAAGCCCCATAATATCTTGTCTAATAAAAGATACGGTTTAGTATCTGTTATTATAACTGCTTCTGTATCCGCTATTTCTGTTTTCTCTAGGACGAGCAACTTTAACAACTATTGTGTTTTCGTCTAAATCAGAGTCGTTAAGCGCATCGATTGCACTATTTCCTTCGTCATCGTTAGACATTTCTACAAAGCCAAAACCTTTAGAACGACCTGTGTCTCTGTCCATAACGATTTTAACAGATGAAACTTCACCATAAGCTTCAAATGCATCTCTCAAAGTAGACTCTTGCGTTCTGAAGTTTAATTTTGCTACAAAAATATTCATAATATAATATAAGTAAATAAAAAAATACAAAGTATATAGAATGAGCCTACACTCAAACTACACTTCCAAAAGAAAAAGTAGCAAAATAATTAAAGGAAATTAAAAATAATAGCTAGCTAATGCTATGGGTAATATGACTGCAAATATATTACTAATATGTGTAACGTGCAAGGTTAAAGCTTTTATACCTTATTTATTTTACGTTAAACTTAAGTAAAGTAGCTGCTTTTTCTTTTCCTTCATTAGAAATATACATCGTTCCATCAGCGGAAAAAGTAATGCCTTCGGGTTGAGGGAATAGGTATTCCGAAATTTCTTCAATGTGGCGAATTTTGCCATTACCATCAATAACAACAATCTTTTTGCCTGAATGTGCCAAAATATACCAATATCCGTTGATTGGATTTTGAGCAATGCCCGAGGGGTTAAATTTGGTGTAATTCTTATCAAAGAAATATGACCATACTCTTTTGAGAAAACTACTATTTTCCTCTCTCCATTTTGTTAATTGCTCATCAGTAATAACCCAAACAGGGTCAGGAGCTAACTCCATACTTTCTAAGTCAAATGCATAAATAGCTTTCGATTGACTGATTTTTTTTTCAATGCCAGCTTTATCTTTACAAGCTATTAACAAACGATTGTTTTCAGCATCGAAAGCCAAGCCTTCGATATCGTTTTCGCTAGATAATGCCATTTTGTATGAAATATCTTCTTCTGTGCCAATTTTGTAATTAGGAATTTTATAAATTTTCCCATTGCTTTTTATGGCATAAATATCATCAAAAACAACTGTAATTCCCTCGAAATCGCCTTTATTCTTAAAAGGAGTTTCTTTTATAATTTTGCCATTATTGGTATCCAAAAAGAATATAATTCCTTGTTCGTCATTGACCGCTGCAATTTCTCCATTTCCCAAATAAGATAATCCCGAAATTTCTTTCAATTTATCATCTAATTGAAATTCAGCACTTGGTTTTAGTTCGTATGGGAATGGGTTATTTTGAGCTTGCATGTAAAAAAAAGTAAACTGAAATACAACAAAAAGAAAATTAATCTTATTCATAATGGGATGGTTGAATGATTGGATTTTGGAAGATAAACACTTTTTTACTCAAAAATCCATAATTTGATCCCATAAATCATCTAATTCATCAAAAGATTTTACGCCTACTTTTTCTTCTTCGCCTCCACGCAACTGCAATCCTACTATATTTTCGTTTTGAATTTCTTTAATAATATCAGAAATTGACTGAGGTGTTTCAATATATTTCACAAAATCAGGAATCTCATCATATTCTGGTGTCGAATCAAACTGAATACTCCAAATAGCATTCGGGTATTTGGAATACAATTTTTGAATATCATTAAGGTTCAATTTTCCTTGTTGGACAACCATAATATGTGATGGTTCGAAATTGATGTTTTGTAATTCGTCTATCGTTCCAACTGCTTCAATACCATTCAAACCTGCCAACTGAACCATTTTTTCAATAAAGTCTGTCGTATCCGAAGGGTGAAATGCACCAACTATTTGGGGACCAGCTACCCAGTTCGCAATTTCACTCACTTTATCCGCTCCAATAGGGTTTTCTAAAGCAGCAGAAATATTAAAACTTAAAATATTGGCATTCCAAGCAGCAAAGTACCTTGCGTCAGTTAAATTTGTTATGGCTTGAATTTTTATAGGAAACTCCATTTCTTTTTTCTGCGAATTTACAAAAAACTATAATACCCCTTTGGTACTTGGCAATCTTAAATGTTCAGCATCTCTACGCAACGCCATTTTTATCGCCTTTGCCCAAGCTTTAAAAATGCCTTCAATCATGTGATGTTCATTCCCTTTACTACACTGAATATTGATATTGGAAAGTGAAGTATCAGAGAAAGATTTAAAGAAATGGAAGAACATTTCAGTAGGCATATCTCCTATTTTTTCTCGTTTAAAATCCGCATCCCAAACTATCCAAGGTCGTCCTCCAAAATCCAACGCCACTTGAGCTAAAATATCGTCCATTGGCAAACAATATCCGTACCTTTCCATCCCTAATTTATCTCCAATTGCCATTTTCATTGCTTCGCCTAAAGCCAAACCTGTATCTTCAATCGTATGATGTTCATCAATTTCCAAATCTCCTTTTACTTGAATATCAATATCTAATCCACCATGTCTAGCCAATTGTTCCAACATATGGTCAAAGAAACCGAGTCCAGTGCTGATGTTTGCTTTTCCAGTACCATCTAATTGCAAATCAATTTTTATATCTGTTTCTTTAGTTTTACGGTGAACGGAAGCACTTCTATCTGACAAACGAAGCGTTTCAAAAATAGCTTTCCAATTATCGGTTTTCAATGCTAACGTGTCTATTAAATCCGTTGGAATTTCTTCTTCATGTAACCCTTTGATAAGAATTCCCTTTGCCCCCAAATTCTTAGCCAACCGAATATCCGAAGCCCTATCTCCAATGACAAATGAATTTGCTAAATCATATTCATCCGTCATATAATGTGTGAGCAAAGCCGTTCCCGGTTTTCGGGTAGGAAGGTTTTCGTGAGGGAAAGATTTGTCAATCAACACTTCCTTAAATTCAATATTTTCGTTTTCAAAAGCCTCAATAATCTTGTTTTGAGTAGGCCAAAAAGTATCTTCAGAAAAAGAATCTGTTCCTAAACCATCTTGATTCGTTACCATCACAATTTCAAAAGACATCTTTTCGGCAATTAGACTTAGCCACCTAAATACACCGGGCACATACTCTAATTTTTCGAGACTATCTAATTGATAATCAACAGGAGGTTCTTTTACTAATGTTCCATCTCTATCTATAAAAAGGACTTTCTTTTTCATATTATTAAGGGTGATTTATTGGTTTAGAAATTCAATAAAGCGAGTATTTTCGTCAGGTGTTCCAATGGTGACTCGAATACAACCTTCGCACAAATGCACGTTATTTCGGTTTCGTAATACAATCGCATTTTCAATAAAATCTTGATACATTTGATTCGCATCATCTGTTTCAAAAAGAATGAAATTTGCATCGGAAGGATATACTTTTTTCACAACCGTAGCATCATTCAAGGCTTTAGCAATTCGTTGTCTCTCGCTGAGTAAAATAGAAACTTGCTTTTTTTGTTTATCAACTTCTGTTTTCAAGATTTCAATAGCCGTTTTTTGCGTCAGGTTATTTAGGTTGTAAGGAGCTTTTACCGCATTGAAATACTTCATAATTTCGGTATTCGTAAATGCCATTCCTAATCGCATTCCTGCCAAACCCCATGCTTTTGAGAAAGTTTGTAAAACAACTAAGTTGGAATACTTCGTAATTAGATTACTAAAAGAAGGTTGAGTTGAAAAGTCAATATAAGCTTCATCAATCACAACAATTCCATCAAATTTTTCAATCAGTTCTATGATTTTACCCTCATCAAAAAGGTTTCCTGTTGGATTATTAGGACTACACAAAAACAAAATTTTATGCTTCGGTTTTGCAAAGCTTAATATTTTATCAACATCAGGTTGAAACTCCTTTGTTAACGAAACTTCATCGATGGCTACATTTGCAATATCGGCACTTACACGATACATTCCATAAGTAGGAGGCAAGGTTAAAATAGCATCTTGAGCAGGTTCGCAAAAAATACGAATCAACAAATCAATAGCTTCGTCACTGCCATTTCCTAAAAAAACATGTTCTTTCTCAACATTCTTTAATTTAGAAACATGGGATTTTAATTCCCATTGCAAAGGGTCAGGGTAACGATTCAACCCTCTATTATCAAAAGGATTTTCATTAGCATCTAAAAACACTTCTGCTTTTCCTTTAAATTCGGAACGAGCCGAAGAATATGGTTTTAGGTTTAATATATTGGGTCGAATTAACGATTGAATAGATCTCATTTATATAAGCTTAAATATCTTTTAATCGAATAGAAACAGCATTCTTATGTGCTATTAACTCTTCGGCTTCTGCCATTATTTCTACTTGGGGACCTAATTTTTTCAGCCCTTCCTTTGTAACTTTCTGAATCGTAATTTTTTTCACAAAAGTATCTAAAGAAACTCCACTATAAGCAGTTGCAAAACCATTAGTCGGCAAAGTATGATTCGTTCCCGAAGCATAATCGCCTAAACTTTCGGGCGTTAAATTGCCTATAAAAATAGACCCCGCATTAACTACTTTGTCTGTAAATTCTTCAACATCTTCAATAGATAAAATCAAATGCTCTGGTGCGTAATGATTCACGATTTCCAATTGCTTATTTCTATCTGGCTCTACAATTGACAAACTATGTTGAATAGATTGACTCGCAATTTCTTTTCTTGGCAACACAGCCAACTGTTTCTCCAATTCTTCTTCGACAGAATCTAATATTTTTTGATTACTGCAAACTAAAACGGCTTGACTATCAACCCCATGTTCTGCTTGAGCCAACATATCGGCAGCGATATAAGAAGCTTTCGAAGATTCGTCTGCTACAATCATTACTTCCGACGGACCCGCAGGCATATCGATTGCCGTTCCGTTTTGTTGAACCAACATTTTAGCTGCGGTCACAAATTGGTTTCCTGGACCTAAAATTTTATACACTTTAGGGACAGATTGTGTTCCATGAGCCATTGCTGCAATTGCTTGCGAACCACCAATTTTAAATATTTTATGAACTCCTACCAATTGAGCTGCATATAAAATCGCAGGATGTATTTTACCTTCTTTATTCGGTGGAGAACAAAGTATAATTTCTTGGCAACCTGCAATTTTAGCAGGAGTAGCCAACATTAAAACAGTAGAAAACAAAGGTGCCGTTCCTCCAGGAATGTATAAACCTACTTTCTGAATAGCCGTTGATTTTCTCCAACACAAAACGCCTGTTTGGGTTTCGATAGGTTTCGAGATTTCACGTTGAGATTCATGAAAAGTTTTGATATTATGATGAGCCGTTTGAATAGCTGACTTTAATTCGTCACTGACCAAATTTAGCGATTCTTCAATTTCTTGTTCTGAAACCACAAGTGAACTTAGCGATACTTTGTCAAACTTTTTGGCTAGTTCAAAAAGAGCATCATCACCTTGTTCAATTACTTGATTGATAATCTCTTGAACTTTATCGTTTAATGATTTCGTCTCAAAAACGGGTCTTTTCAATAGCTCACTATAAGAACTAGCATCAGGAGTGATAATTTTTTTCATCTGTGTAATATTTAAGTCTAAGCTTTAGTTCGCAAGAAATTACATTATCATTTTCTGAATCGGAACAACTAAAATTCCTGAAGCACCTCTTTCTTTCAATCCATCAATAATATTCCAGAATTTATCCTCAGCAATTACCGTATGAATAGCAGACCAACCTTCTGTTGCTAATGGCACAACGGTAGGACTTTTCATCCCAGGCAAAATATTAATAACTTCATCGACCTTGTCATTAGGTACATTCATTACTAAATATTTATTCTGACTGGCACTCATTACAGCATCAAAACGGAATAAAAGTTTATTAAGAATTTCAATCTTTTCTTCTGAAAGACTATTATTAGAAATTAAAACAGCCTCTGAAAACATTACTTTTTCAACTTCTTTCAATCCATTTGAAAACAAAGTGCTACCTGTGCTTACGATATCACAAATACCATCCGCCAAGCCTATATTTGGAGCAATTTCTACAGAACCACTAATTTCATGCATCGTAGCACTGACTCCTTTTTCGTCAAGGTATTTTTTTAATAAAACAGGATAAGTTGTTGCAATTTTCTTTCCTTCAAAATAATTAACACCTGAATAATCAACATGCTTAGGAACAGCCAAAGATAGCCTACATTTTGCAAAGCCTAGTTTTTTTACTGTAGGTACCTCAAAACCACTTTCAATAAGAACATTTTCGCCCAAAATACCTAAGTCCGCAGTACCGTCATGTACATATTGAGGAATATCATCATCACGAAGGTGAAGGATGTCTATTGGAAAATTTTTTGATTGAGTAATCAGAGAACGGCTTCCTTTTTGGACTTTAATACCACAGTTTCTCAACAATTCGATTGACTTTTCACTTAGTCTTCCTGATTTTTGGATGGCTATTCTTAACCTTGTTTCCATTTTTCGTTAATTTTTAGGCAATACTTTCCATTTTCTTAAAAACAAAAAAGGTTTGTCGAACTTGACAAACCTTTTTTGCGATATTATGAAATCATCATCAGAATAGGGTGAAGTTCGAAAACTCTTTGTTCTAAACAATATGATGATGAAGTAAAACCATAATTTCGAGATTTAATTTTATAAATTATTTTCCAAAAGTAATAAAAGCTTATATTTTTTGCAAGTATTGAGAGTTTTTGTTGAAAAAATGGAAAATGATTCATTTCTAAACTTTCAGTAAATATTGAAAGTTTTGAAACTTTATTGTATCTTTGTATTCTATGAAATATGAAATTGCAAAAAATAAGTTTATCCAAACTTGGGGAACATTAGGAACTAAGTGGGGAATTAATAAAACGATGGCTCAAATACATGCTTTATTATTTGTATCGAAAGAAGCTATTTCTATGGAGCAAATCATGGAGGAGTTACACATTTCAAGAGGAAATGCGAGTATGAATCTCAGGGCACTGATGGAATGGGGGATTATCTATAAAGAATATAAAATAGGAGAAAGAAAGGAGTTTTTTGTAGCAGAAAAGAATTTTGATGAATTGGCGGTTAAGATTGCCAAAGAAAGAAGCAAAAGAGAAATTAAGCCAACACTAAAAGTACTTAAAGAGGTCTCTCAACTTGAAGATTGTAAGAATGATGATGAAGTATATTTTGCGAAGCAAACGGAAGACCTTTACCAGTTCGTATTAAAAGCCGATAATATGATTGATAAGGTAACTGAATATGAAAAAAATTGGCTGTCCAGACTGATTGTCAAGTTTATTAAATAATTTTTTTAAAATAAAGTTTCAAATATTTCTGAAACTTATAAAAATACTAAAAATGAAATTATATAAAACATTAGATAGGATTAATAAGGTTGCTTTTATTTTAACATTAATCTTATATGTTACAATCATTTATGGTATGATTACACAGATTTTATTAGGTATTACTCAGTTAACAATTGCAGTTATACTTCTATTCAAAAAGGATGATTTAACAGAAGAAATCAATAAATATATGAATTATTATTGGGGCTTGGTGTTTGGCTTTTTTATATTTATTGGACTTTTGTATTATAATATTTTCCCCGACATTGCACGTTTATTGATATTTATAATTCCTATCTGTATCGCAGGTTATTTTGTTTTTATAACTAATAAAATACTCAAGAGCTTTGAGGAGTAAAAGATCAGAAAATTTGCATATCAAGAAAAACCTCATTTCGGTAAATATAACGTATTGTTAGTTAATTGCTTATTGCGTTTTATTTACCTAATTAAAGTAACATCACCTCTATACAATAACACGACTCCATCAACAAATTCTATTTCTGCTAGATAAATATATACCCCCGAAGGCATATTTCGATTTTGATACCTACCCGACCAGCTATAGAAATCTCTCGAAGTGTTTGGCATTATATTCTCGACATCATGGACTATGTTGCCCCAGCGGTCAAAAATTTTAAAGTAATTAATCTGAGAAATAGATTGGTTTCCTCCATCGAACAAAGGACCAAATATTGTATTTAAGCCTGTGCTTTCTGGAGAAAATACATTAGGAAAGGAAATTCTTCTTTGTCTATCTACATCAATAAGTACTTCGGCATCTCCCGTGCACCCTCTTTCATCCATTACCGAAAGTACATACCTAGTGTCACGAGAAGGTGAAACTTTTAAGGACTCACAATCTAATGTTCGACAAAGCGTATCGGCAGGGTTAAATAAGTTTTGCCATTCGTAAATAATTTCTCCTTCTGTAAAAAAGACTTCTGAAGTAATATCTATAGAATCACCAAGACTCATTGTTTTAGTATCTCCTAAATCAATTAGAATAGGGCTAGGCTCTAAGATTGTAATTGTAGTATCATTTGATTCACATTCCAATACGTCTTTAACACTTAATGTGTAAGTCCCCGCCCCTATTGGAACTACTCCGTTTTTAGCATTAACTATAACAGGAATAGCTGAATTTGATGCCGTTATAGATAAAGTATATTCCTCGCCGCCAGCACCACCATTCACACTTTCAGCAAACAATAATGTAGTACCATTAGCACAAACAATAGGGTCTAAGGCTGGTATTGAAAAAGTAATTGGTGTTCTGTCATCCACAATTAGCTCTTCACTGTTCCCTCTACATCCATTTGCATCGACAACCCCCAAAGTGTATATTCCAGGTGCTAGATTTTCTGCAAAACTCTCTGCATCTTTTGCCACTCCGCTACTCCAAGTATAAATATAATTGCCTACACCTCCAGTTACATTTACTCTTATCGAAGCATCCTTGTCTCCAGGGCATGTTATAGGAAAACTTCCTAATAAATCTTGCTCTACTTTTACAGAATCGGGCTCGCTTAAGGCTAGAAAGCTAGACTTAGAGCAACCGTTAGCGTCAATAATGGTATAATTATAATCGCCCGCTGGAATACTGGTCAAACTTGTTCCTGTCTCTCCTATCTCCCAGCTTATTTGATAAGGAGAAGTACCTCCCGAAGGATCTACATTCAAAGTACCGTTGCTTAGCCCCGCACAAGTGGGTTCAATTGTTTGTGAATTATCAATAGATAGTATTAACTCTGGTGCTGAGTTTATATCTACTATATATGTAACTTGGCAATTTTCGTCAGTTATTGTAACTGAATTTTCTCCTTTTTTCAATTTTAATGCCGTATGGGTATCACCTTGTCCCATTTCTCCTGAACTCCAGTTAAACCAATACTGACCATTAGGTGGTGTTCCTCCTGTTAGTGTAACCGTAGCCGAACCATCAATATAAGTAGAATCAAAACAACTTGTTGGTGTTGTAGAAACCACTCGGACATCAAAATTTTCAGGTTTTTTGACTTCTATATCTTCAGAAACTATCGTACAATTGTTCTGGTCTTTTACAGTAACGGTGTATGTTCCTTCTATAAGACCTTCCACTTTATTAACCGTAGAAGGAGTGCTAGGATTATTAGACCAAGAATAGGAATAAGGCGATAACCCTCCAGAAACAGATACTTGTATGCTTCCATCTCCCGTGACCCCGTTTATAGGTGTTGGGCAAGTTTCATCAGCAACGGTGATGTCGTCAATTTTTAAAGTCTGCCCATCTCCTAAAGTTACGGTTCCATCCAAACTACAACCGTCAATAGTCGTCGCTTCCCACGAATATGTTCCACCAGCAATACCGACTAATCTATCAACCGTCACAGGCAATACATTATTTGTATCATCTCTCCATACAAAAGCACTGGTTGGACTACCACCAAGTAGATTTACCTTAATTTCTCCATTTTCTGGATTTGGACAGGTAGGTTCAACTAAAGTTGGTGCTAGAACAGATGGAATAACAGGGCGAGAAATTTGTATAGTGGTGTCATAAGTACAGCTTGATGAACTAGTTGCTTGAACAAAATAACTTCCTTCTGAAAGGTTATCAATAGTATTTGTGGTTTCGCCTGAGGGAGACCAGAAAAGTGTATAATCCGTATCACTTCCAGCGAGGTTTAAAGAAATTCGCCCTTGATTACTCTGCGATCTATCACAGCTTTCAGGTATAATAGAAGGAGAAAATGTTAAAAAAGATTCTTCTAAAATTGTTTTATCTGTAACGGTACATCCTGTTGAATTTTGTACAATCTGAACTTCATATTCCCCAGGAGTAAGGTTGAAATTAGAAATATTTACAGTACCATCGCTCCAAGTCACGGTATAGTTGCTATTAAAATAATCTGATGGTGCAACTCCGTCGATTAGTAACTGAGCCACAATCACTCCATTATTATCTCCAACACAAGGTTGCGTTTTTTCAAAATCTATCGAAAATTTGCAATCATTTGATAATTCTACAGTGTCCATTCGTTGAAAAGGCGGAGAATCAGCACTAGAAATAACAAATGTATATTCGCCGAAGGAAAGTCCCGAAAGAATAACTTGCTCAACATTTGCTGTGCTATAAGACTCGGTTCCTGTTTCGTTAGTAGCTGTATTTTTCCAATCTATAGTGTACGGTCCTGTGCCACCATCAATTTTCATGCTAATTGTACCATCGTCATTAGATAGCGAAGGATTGATTGAAGTAATCTCATTAGAAATGACAGGTACTATATTAAAATTTTTGCTATTGTTTTGTGTTAAATCTATTGCGAGTTCATCCAAATTATTAAAAAAATTCGTAGTAAAACCATCAAATTCATCCACTACCTCAAATGTTCCATTTGAATTTAATTCACCTTTAGTAATAAAACAGATTTCCAAAAAAGCCCCCGAGACCGAATCTATAGGGTCTGACTGAAAAGGAGAATACAAAATTCTAATAATTCCATTTGAAGCACTATATCCGCTTACGGGAAGTGTAAAAGCCGAATTTAGTGAATTAGCCCTTTCAAAATCGAACAATAAAGTATCGTAAGTAATCCCTACTTGAAAACCCTGCACATCATTGAACCCTTCGATATTAATAGGAAAACATACTTGTTCTTCAGGATTAACGTCAACATCTCCTTCTGGAATAGACAAGATTATTTGCGCATTCATCGAGGCTAATCCCATCAGCCAAAAACATACCACAATGCCCCATTTCCATACTGTTCTTCTATTATTTGAAAGCATATAAGTTGTTTCTAAAGTTTTCTATTAAAAAAGTCATCAAATATTTTCAAACAACTTAAGTTGAAAATATTATTCATTAGTGGTGTAGTGTAACTTGGATTCGATTTCTATATAGCTTTATCAAAACGAATGTTTCCGTTCCTTATTTTGCCAATCAATTAAATTATGAAATCTCTTTGTCTTTGAGCCTCATAAAGTATAATAGCAGTTGCTGCAGATACATTCAAAGATTCAGTTTGTCCTAATTGAGGTATAATCACCGATTCGTCAAGAAACATTTCATTGTGTGGATGAATGCCTTTTTCTTCACTTCCCATCATAATAGCCAATGGTTTCGTTAAATCTACCTGATGAATAGGCGTATCTGCACTTAAAGTTGTGCCTACAATTTTTATGCTTCGTTGTGCTAAAAAGGAAAAGCAGTCAGACAATTGACCTACTCGGCATATAGGAATATTTAATAATGCTCCTGCAGAAGTTTTTACGGCAATAGAATTTATCAGTGCTCTATTTTTAGCTGCTACGATGATTCCATCAACACCCATTATTTCTGCTGACCGAGCAATTGCTCCTATATTTCTAACATCGGTTATTCCATCTAAAATCAAAAACAAGGGTACTTTATTAGCTTCTTTGGTAGCCTCATATACGTCATGCAAGTCTGCATATTCCACTACGGATAAAACAGCGACTACGCCTTGGTGATTCCCTTTTGATAATCGACTCAACTTTTCTTTAGGAACTTTCTTTAATTCTATTCCATTTTGCTTGCACAAGTTTCGGATTTGAATTTCAAAATCACCCCTTTGTTCGTTAAATAGAAATACTTGTTCTATTTCCTTTCCTTGCTGAATGGCTTCTAAGACGGGGTTTCGACCAATAATTATTGTTTCTTCCAATACCAGTTGATTGTAATTGATTTAATGTATTTTGGGTGTGCGAATTTTATACAGATATAAATCAAACGTCAAATATAATACCCAACTGCCCATTTCGATACAATATTACTACATTTTTTTAAGTATTGGAATTGTTTTATCTTATTCGCACAAGTAATATAGTATACAGTTATTCTGTTAAATTGGAATTTTACACAACCTATCGTTATAAATGGTAGTTATATCCTAAAAGAATACTCAAATAAATTGAACTAGAAACCAATACTTTATGAAACAATACTCTACATTATTCCATAGCGTTCTTCTTCTATTATTAACAATAAGTTTACCAAACTTAGTATTTTCCCAAAATACAAACCTTAAAACCAATGACTTAGCGGTAATCAAACAATTGCTTATTGACGAATACGATTACTCGAAAAATGATTTAAAAGAACTATCCATTCTTCAATCACTTCTTAGCTCTAACCATAAAGCGAAGTATTTATATATACAGCAATATTTTCAAGAAGTCCCCATCTTTAATGCAATTTCGGTAGCAACAATAGGAGATAAGGTTAGACTTTCAAAACCAAAATTCGTAAAAGACATTAATACTTTATATAGGACGGAAAAAGAAAACTCTTTTCAATCAGCTTTGGAAACTGTATTAAAATCTGAGAATATATCTAAACATATTATTTCGAATTCACTATCTACTCAAAAAGATGGCTATCTACTAATTCCGCAGGAAGAATCTCCTAATTTCCCCTTCCGAATTCGTAAAGAATGGTTAGTGCAATCAAATATGCTTCATAAATGCTGGTCGATTGAAGCTTATTTCAAATCGAAAAATAGCTACAAAAAATATTTGGTGTCTATGCAGAGCAATGAAATATTACACGATGTTTCTTATCAAAAGACATGCTCTTTTTCAGCAAACCATAAACACGATTGTTCCGAATCTCATTTCGAAAAACCAATTATCAATTCCGCTGAAAATTTTCTAAACAATATAGAAGGGCAGTATTTAGTTTTTGCAAAACAAACCGAATCGGGTGTAGTTCCTTTAGAAAGCCCTCTTGTTGATAATCAAAATTTAATCATCAATCCAGCAGATATGACAGCATCTCCGATGGGCTGGCATTCCGATGGGACAAGCACATTCACTGATACCCGAGGAAATAATGCAAATGTATTATCGTCGACTTTTGATTTTGACGACGGAATGCCTATCAGACCAAATGGTGGCGAAAATTTAATCTTCGACGAAGCGACCGTAGATAGCCTCAATCCTTCTAGTAATATTAACCAATCTATTACCAATAATTTTTTCATGACTAACTATATTCATGACTTATTATTTCATTATGGATTTGATGAAGCATCTGGGAATTTTCAAAAAGTAAATTTCACTAATAATGGCAACGAAAACGACGAAGTAATTGTAGTTTCTAATCGTTCTGGAGTTGATTCCGAAACATTTAATAATGCTACATTTTCTTCTCCTCCAGATGGGCTAAATGGAATAATGAATACCGCATTTTGGGGAGGACTAAACCTTACTGCTACTTTTTCATCCGCTTCTAACACTCAACTCGACGAATCTACAGATGTAGGGTTTGCAACTTTTGAAGAACCTCCGTACACTACAGATTGGGAGGATTGGGTTGATTTAAAACTGGTACCTGTTGAAGATGATGGCACAGAAAGTGGTCAAGCTTGTGGAGAAATCACAAACGCTACTGAAGTTGATGGTAATATCGCTCTCATAGATAGAGGCGAATGTTTTTTTGTAGATAAAGTAATCAAAGCACAGGAAATTGGAGCTATTGGCGTTGTAATTTGCAATAATGTAGATGGGCAAACGGTAGGAATGTCAGGAAATTCAAATGTTCCCATCAATATTCATAGCATCATGCTGCGAAAACAAGTCTGCGATAGTATTAAAGTTGCACTGCAACAAGATTCTGTTCTTATTACATTAAGCGAAGACGGGTCGTCATTCTATTCTGTAGATTTCGATAACGGAGTAATAGCTCACGAGTATGGACATGGTTTAAGTATTCGATTGACGGGCGGAGCAGGAACATCTTCTTGTCTCGACAACAGTGAACAAATGGGAGAAGGAATTAGCGATTTTTTAACCCTAACTACTACGGTTACCAATAATAATACTCCACAATCAAGGTCGATTGGGGCTTACGTTTCAGGACAGGAAATAAACGGTCAAGGTATAAGGTTGGCTCCGTACACCAATGATTTAGAAGAAAATGGGCTTACGTATAATGCCATTAGAGGTAGTATGTCAGAACATTTCATAGGCACCGTTTGGGCATCAGCGCTTTGGGATATTTATTTAGGTTTGGTCGATAGATATGGATTTGATGAGAATTTAAAAACAGGAAGTGGTGGTAATAATATTGCACTCCAATTGATGGTAGAAGGGCTTAAAATTCAACCTTGCGAACCAGGTTTTCAAGATGCAAGAGATGCTATTCTAATGGCAGATACCATCCTTTACGATGCAGCTAATGCTTGTTTATTATGGGAAGCATTTGCGAGAAGAGGAATGGGCACTGAAATGGACCAAGGTTTCACTACTAGCGTTGATGACGGTGTAGAATCTTTCAAAAGACCCCAATCTTGTGAAACAACAAATAATTCGGAGTACGACTTAAGCAATAACATTCAAGTTATTCCCAATCCAACTGAAAGTACTTTTACCTTATCTATTGATAATTACGAATATCCTGAGAATATCAAAATATACAGTATAAACGGAGCATTAATTCGCCAAATAGATATTAATAAAGCCAACCAAGAAATTAATATTAATAATCTCTCGGCCGGCATATATTTCATTAACTTAACTATAAACAATCAGTCTGTTACTAAAAAAATAGTAAAGCATTAGATTTATTCAAATTCTAAAACCAAATCATCTTGTTCTACTAACGAACGTTCTTGAAGGTGAATCTTCTTGATTACGCCCGCAAACGGAGCAACAATAGTTGATTCCATTTTCATTGCCTCTATGCTAAACAAAGGAGCATTAGCTTCTACAGAGTCGCCTTCTTTTACGATGATTTTAGAAATACTTCCTTGCAATGGAGAACCTACGTGGTTTTCAGCAGTCGCTTTTTGGTTTGAAGGCTTAATGCTTTCTACGTTTTCGTCTTTAACCTGTATTCCTCTGGTTTGACCATTTAATTTGAAAAATACAATCCTGTTACCTAATTCGTTAGGTTCAGTAACATTTAAATATTGAATGATGATTTTTTTACCTGGTTCTATTTCTACCAAAACCTCTTCATTGGGTTTCAATCCATAATAAAATACGGGCGTAGGTAAACTACTAACAGAACCGTATTCTTCTCTATGGTCAAAATACCCTTTAAATACCTTAGGGTATAACAATGAAGAAATTAAATTTTCATCGGGTGTATATTGGTTAAATTCTGAACGGAATTTTTTCATCTCCTCTTCAAAATTAATAGGCTCTAAGTATTGATTAGGTCTATTCGTGTAATGTTTCTCTCCTTGTAAAATCAATTTCTGAATATGATCTGGAAAGCCACCAGCTATTTGGCCTAAATCCCCTCTCATCAGTGATCGAACACTATCAGGAAAAGCCATTGTTTCTCCTTTGTTCAAAATATCATCAATAGAATAATTATTGGCAGTCATAAACATAGCCATATCTCCAACGACTTTGGAAGAAGGCGTTACTTTAACAATTCTACCAAATAAATCATTTACAAGCCTATAGTTTTGCTTAATTGTTTCAAACTTATCTTCCAAACCTAGGCCCCTTGCTTGAGGTCTTAAGTTAGAATATTGTCCTCCAGGAATTTCGTGGTCATAAACTTCGGCAGTTCCTGCTTTTAATTCCGTTTCAAAAGGGTAATAATATTCACGAACAACTTCCCAGTAATTAGAAAATTCATTCAATGATTTTACATCTACATTTTTATTTTCTCTTTCATGTCCTTTAAACATATTTACAACCGAATTAAAGTTAGGTTGCGAGGTTAATCCCGACATTGAGCTCAATGCTACATCTATAACATCTACTCCTGCGGAAGTTGCACTTAAATAAGTTGCCGCTTGGATAGATGAAGTATCATGGGTATGAAGATGAATAGGCAAACTAACATTTTCTTTTAATGCTTTCACCAATTTTTCGGCAGCCAATGGTGTTAACAAGCCCGCCATATCTTTTATTGCCAAAATATGAGCACCTAAACCTTCTAGTTCTTTTGCTAAATCAATATAATATTGTAAGTTGAATTTTTTCTCATCGGGGTTAAGGATATCTCCAGTATAACAAATACAAGCCTCTGCTAACTTATCCGTTTCTTCGACTACAGTCTTAATAGAAACTTTCATCGCTTCGACCCAGTTCAAAGAATCGAATATTCTGAAAACATCTACACCTGTTTCTGCTGCTTTGACAATAAATTTCTTAATTAAATTGTCAGGATAAGCCTTATAACCTACTGCGTTTGACCCTCTCAAAAGCATTTGGAGCAATACGTTAGGCATCGCCTTTCTCAATTTTTCTAATCTCGACCAAGGGCTTTCTTTCAAGAAACGCATCGAAACGTCAAAAGTAGCTCCACCCCATACTTCCATCGAAAACAATTGGTCTCCATGCTTTTTAGCAAATGCTTCTGCGACTTGAATCATATCATAAGTACGCATTCGAGTTGCTAATAAAGATTGGTGTCCATCTCTAAACGTTGTATCTGTGAATTGAATTGATTTTTCATTTTTCAACCATTCACAAAACCCTTCTCTTCCTAACTCCTTTAACTTATCCGCTGTCCCTTTAGGCATTGGCGTGTCTACTGGCAACTGTGGAACAGATGGTGTTCTAAAGGTGACTTCTGGATCTACTTTTTTAATATCTGCATGTCCATTAACAATTACATTGCCTATATATTTCAAAAACTTTGTTCCTCGATCTCTTCTTCTTGGCGGAATTAACAACCCTTGATGTTTAGGTATAAAACCAACCGTTGCTAATCCACTTTTAAACTCTTCGTTATCCAATAAATTCAATAAAAAGCCAACATTAGTCTTAACTCCACGAATTCGAAACTCTCTCAATGCACGGTGCAATCTTTCTGCTGCTCCTTTTTGCGTTCTGCCCTTAGCCGTTACCTTAACTAACATCGAGTCAAAATAAGGTGAAATCTTAGCTCCAGCATAAGCAGAACCTGCATCTAATCGAATACCAAAACCACTTGCCGAACGATAAGCTACCAATGTTCCATAATCAGGCTTAAAGTTATCAATAGGGTCTTCTGTTGTTACTCTACATTGAATCGCATATCCACTTAAATTGACAGATTCTTGATTAGGAATATAAATAACAGGGTGGCTCAGTTCGTACCCCATAGAAATTAATATCTGGGAACGCACAATATCGATACCCGTTACTTCTTCTGTAATTGTATGCTCTACCTGAACTCTTGGATTTACCTCTATAAAGTATACATTTTCATTACTGTCAACTAAAAACTCGACAGTTCCCGCATGACTATAATCAAGTTCTTGCCCTATTTTTAATGCATATTTATAAAGTTCATTCTTTGTTTCTTGTTTCAAAGCTAATGCAGGAGCAACTTCAACGACCTTTTGAAATCTTCTTTGTACAGAACAATCTCGTTCGTATAAATGGACTAAATTACCATATTTATCCCCCAATAACTGAATTTCTATGTGTTTAGGATTCTCTATATATTTTTCTAAGAAAATAGTAGGATCACCAAAAGCCGTTTGGGCTTCTTTGCTCGCTTCGTAATACGCTTTTTCTAATTCTTCATCACTTCTTACTACACGCATACCTCTTCCTCCTCCTCCCGAAGCAGCTTTCACCATTATAGGGTAACCAATTCTTTTGGCCTCTTGAAAAGCAATTTCAACAGAATCTAAATCAACTTGATTGTCTTCTATGATAGGGATTTTCAACTCTCTAGCTAATGTTTTGGCTGCTACTTTGTCTCCCAGCCTGTCCATTACGTCAGCTTTGGGACCAATAAAAATTATCCCTTCTTCTTGACACCTTCTAACAAAATTTACATTTTCAGACAAAAAACCATAGCCTGGGTGAATCGCATCTACATTTTTTTCTTTTGCTACCTTTATTAACTCTTCTATATCTAAATAAGGTTTTAAAGGAGAATCATCAGGTCCAATTTGGTAAGCTTCATCTGACTTATATCGATGTAACGAGTACCTATCTTCGTAAGTGTAAACTGCCACTGTACGTATTTGTAATTCTGAAGCTGCTCTTAATACACGAATTGCTATTTCGCCTCTATTAGCTACCATTAGTTTTTTGTACCTGTGATGTTTGATGTTGGAGTTCATACTAGTAAGTGTTAAATTTACAATAATCTTTTTGCCTAAACCTAAACTAAGTGTGGTTTCTACGTAAATATAATTTTTTTAAGCTAAAAAGAGTGATAGAGGTGCATTTATTTACATAAAATAAATATAGTGCTCAAAACAAAATTGGTTATAAATATATTTTTTTCAATAAAAACGAAACTCACTTACTACTACAATACGTACAACCATTGATAAAATACTCATTATATTTAAACTAAGCTCAAATGAATCTTTCAGTTTTTGTTTTTTAAATTCATTCGTTTTAGTTAAAATATTAGCATAACATAATTTTCTATGATAGATTCAAAATCTTTTTTAATCAAAGAAAATACCAACTTTAAAAAAAACATATTCATTATATTCATCCTTTGCAATATCAATATTTTTGCTCAAATAACTCAAATTGGACAAGAAATTACTGGTACTTCAAGCGACGAAAGGTTTGGTTCTCATATCAGCCTTAATGGGAATGGTGATATTTTAGCTATTGGCAACAATTCAAACGACCCCTTTGGAAAAGTTCAAGTTTATCAACTCATTACGAATAATTGGGTTCAACTAGGGGCTGACTTAGAACCTAACAGTAAAGAACTGAATGTTAAACTAAACACACTAGGAGATGTTTTAGCTGTCGGAAACCCTGAATCAGGAAAAGTAACCTTATACCAATATGCATCCCCAAATTGGTCGATTAGTCATACATTTATTGGAAATGCGGGCAGTAGTTATGGTTCCGCTTTAGCAATCAGTAAAGATGCAAAATTTGCCATCATTGGCAACAAGCTCTCTAACCAGGGGAGTCACATTGACGCTGGGCATGTTGAAGTATGGGAAGACATTTCAGGTGTATGGACCCAAAGAGGTAGTTCTATATTAGGCACTAATGATTCCGAAAACCTTGGATCTGATGTTTCTATTAGTGACAATGGAAACACTATTCTTATTGGAAGTCCAAACAACAAAGGAAAAGTGCAAGCTTATCAATGGGATGGTACTACTTGGGTTAATAAAGGGAACCCTATTTTAGGCGAACTTAATAACGAAGGTATAGGAAATGCTATTGACATTTCTACTAATGGAAACCAAATAGCTATCGGTTCCCCTAAACAAAATGGAAATAAAGGAAGGGTTAAAATTTATATTTTTGATGGAACAGACTGGGTTCAGAAAGGTCAAAATATAGATGGTAGTTCTTCGACAACTCTTGGAGGGGCTTTAAATAATTTTGGTGCGTCATTAGAAATGACTCCATCAGGGGATAGTATTATAGTAGGAGGTCCTAGTTTGAATTTTTCATATTTTGCAGGATACAAATTTAATATTTGTAAAAATATATGGGAAGAGTTCACAAGAAAAGAGGAAGGTTTTTTGGATTTTCAAGGGGGGCTAAGTACAGGTATTGCCATTTCAAGTGATGGTTTAACAATAGCTGCTGGAGCACCAATCCTAAATAACGAAGAAGGTACAGTAAAAGTTTATTCATTACCTCCTCCTTCAAATCAAGATATACAGATAGAAGGAAATAATACTAATATCAATAACAACAATACACTAATAAATTTTGATGATAATACGAATTTTGACACTAATTATATCAACATAGACTCTACACTCAGAGTATTTAATATTATCAATACAGGTGATAAAGATTTACTTCTTACGCAAGTGAGTATTGAAGGGGTGGACAAAGCCGATTTTACATTTGATAATGTTTCGGTGCCATACTATCTATGTAAATCTGATACATTAAAAGTTGAAGTAAAATTTAAACCAAGAAGTCTAATCAATGATATTAATAATACCCCCGCTAGAATATTAAGAGATGCATTTTTCAATATATTATCTAACGACCCAGACGAAGGCGACTTTAAATTTAATATACAAGGCACTGCTTTAGGTGAAGCGAGTGTAAAACTATCAAATACTTTAGACGATATTCATGGATTCCAATCTGGAGATATATTAGCCACTTACAGTAATAGCATAGGAGGAAATATCAGGAATAGCACTGCCGAAGCTATTGGAAGTGGTGTAAATCAAGGACTACAAAACCAGGAGAACTTTACGGTTACTCCTTACGGAACAATCAACA